>JAIEQA010000101.1 GCA_019748095.1 Caulobacteraceae bacterium
GCCTCCATCTCGTCGCGGTCCAGGGCCTCGATCAGGCCGCGGGTGACGGTGACGCTGTACTGGCCCTCGCGCAGGCCCGAGGCATAGGCGTTCAGCTCGGGCTTTTCGATGATGCGCAGCGTCGGCGTGCGCAGGCCGCGCGAGATGGCGAGGTTTTCCAGCAGATTGTAGATCTGCGGCTCGACCGACCGCTCGACCTTTCGGGCCCCGGTCAGGCCGTCGACGATGGCCTGGTTGCCGAAGAAGGCGATGGCGAACCAGATCGCCGCCACCCCCAGCGCCAGCGGAATGGTGCCCGCCAGCATCGATACGGCCAGACCGATGTCCTGCTCCAGCGTCCCGCCCGAGTTGGGCAGCAGGCCGACCCCCATGGCGATCAGCTGGATGCCGAAGATGACCCCGACCAGCATGACCGGAAACCCGGCCAGCAGCAGGATCGTGCGGGTGTTGTTCGCCCAGATGTGGGTCTGGAGACCGACGGCGCCCATGGCGGCCTAGAACTTCACCGACGGCGGGGCGGCGGTCATGGCGGCGCGGTCGCCGGCATCGACCTCGAAGAAGGGCTTGTCCGCGCCGAAGCCGAACATCCCGGCGAACAGCACGGTCGGGAACTGGGCCCGGACGGCGTTGAACTCGGCCACGGCATTGTTGAAGAAGCGGCGGGCGGCGGCCAGCTTGTTCTCGATGTCCGACAGCTCGCGCTGCAGCTCGAGGAAGTTGGTGTTGGCCTTCAGGTCCGGATAGGCCTCGGCCACGGCGAACAGCTTGCCCAGCGCACCCGTCAGCATGTTGTCGGCGGCGACCTTGTCATTGACGCTGGTGGCCCCGGCGGCGGCGGCGCGCGCCCGGGTCACGGCATCCAGGGTGCCCTGCTCATGGCTGGCATAGCCCTTCACCGTCTCGACCAGATTGGGGATGAGGTCGTTGCGCTGTTTCAGCTGCACGTCGATGTCGGCGAAGGCCTGATCCGCCCGCTGATCCAGGGCGACCAGCTTGTTGTAGGCCCCCACAAGCACGGCGGCGAGAAGGACGACGACGACGCCGAGGATGATGAAGGTGATCATGGGGACTCCCTGTGTCTCAGACGATTATCGCGGGGTCTGCGGGTAGCGGATAGTGAAATCGCGGACAGGGTGGGAACGCGGGGCGGGAGCGGATGATGCAAAAAAACAGGGTCCATTGAGTCCACTGAGTCCACTTCGGGGCGCTTCGGCGGGTCACAGATGGCAGCATCGCATGCCGATGCGTCAGAATCGGTCGTAGCCACTGCCCCTTCTCCCCTTGCGGGAGAAGGTGGCCCGAAGGGCCGGATGAGGGTTACGGGGACGCAGACGGGATGACCTGAGCAGACCCCACCGGCAACACCGGGAGTCACCCCTCATCCGACCTCGCTCCGCTCGGCCACCTTCTCCCGCAAGGGGAGAAGAACGATGAGCGTCGGCACTCCCTATAGCGGAATATTATCGTGCTTCTTCCACGGGTTGGTCTGGACCTTCCCCTTCAGCGTCCGTAGCGCCCGGATCAGCCGGCGCCGCGTCCCGTGCGGCATGATCACGTCGTCGATATAGCCCAGGCCCGCCGCCACGAACGGATTGGCGAAGCGCTCCTTGTATTCGGCCTCCCGCGCCGCCAGCGCTTCCGGGTCACCGGCTTCCTTGCGGAAAATGATCTCGACGGCACCCTTGGCCCCCATGACCGCGATCTCGGCGCTGGGCCAGGCGTAGTTGACGTCGCCGCGCAGATGTTTGGAGCTCATAACGTCATAGGCGCCGCCATAGGCCTTGCGGGTGATCACGGTCAGTTTGGGGACCGTGGCCTCGGCATAGGCGAACAGCAGTTTGGCGCCGTGTTTGATCAGGCCGCCGTACTCCTGGCGCGTGCCGGGCATGAAGCCGGGGACGTCGACGAAGGTCACGAGGGGAATGCCGAAGGCGTCGCAGAAGCGGACGAAGCGGGCGGCCTTGCGGCTGGAGTCGATGTCCAGAACCCCGGCCAGGACCTGGGGCTGGTTGGCGACGACGCCGATCGGCTGGCCGTCCAGACGGCCGAAGCCGCAGACGATGTTTTTCGCAAAATCGGCGCCGATCTCGAAGAAGTCGGCCTCGTCGACCGTCTTCAGGATCAGTTCCTTGATGTCATAGGGCTGGTTGGGGTTGGCGGGGACCAGGGTGTCGAGGCTGGCCTCGTCGCGGTCGGGGTCGTCGTAGCTGTCACGCACCGGGGGCTTTTCGCGGTTGGACAGGGGCAAAAAGCCGATCAGGCGGCGGACCTCGCTGAGGGCCTCCAGATCATTCTCGAAGGCCCCGTCGGCGACGCCCGACTTGCCGGCATGGACCCGGGCCCCGCCCAGGTCCTCGTGGCTGACCACCTCATTGGTGACGGTCTTCACCACGTCGGGGCCGGTGACGTACATGTAGGAGGTGTCCTTCACCATGAAGATGAAGTCGGTGATGGCGGGCGAATAGACGTCGCCGCCGGCGCAGGGGCCCATGATCACGCTGATCTG
>JAIEQA010000127.1 GCA_019748095.1 Caulobacteraceae bacterium
ATCGACGCCATCCTGTTCGGCGGCCGCCGCGCCTCGGCCGTCCCCCTGGTGACCGAGGCCTTCGACTGGGAGCACGGGGTCTTCATGGGCTCCACTGTGGCGTCGGAGGGCACGGCGGCCGCCGAGAACGCCATCGGCACCCTGCGCCGCGATCCCTTCGCCATGCTGCCCTTCTGCGGCTACAACATGGGCGACTATTTCGCCCACTGGCTGACCCTGGGCGAACAGGCCGACCCGGAAAAACTGCCGGGCCTGTATTTCGTCAACTGGTTCCGCAAGGACACCGACGGCCGCTTCGTCTGGCCGGGCTTCGGCGACAATGCCCGCGTCCTGAAGTGGATCGCCGAACGGCTGGACGGCGAGGCCGCCGCCCGGGACACCCCGGTCGGCCGCGTCCCCACCCGCGAGGCCCTGGACCTCACCGGCCTCGACCTGACCGAGGCCGCGCTCGACACGCTGTTGTCCGTCGACCCCGAGGTCTGGTCGGAAGAAGCCGCCCTGATCCCCGAATTCTACGCCCAATTCGGCGACCGCCTCCCGCCCGCCCTCTGGCAACAACACGACGCCCTGATCGACCGTCTGGAAGCGGCGCGGGCCGGGAAGCCTGCGGAAGTCCTCGCGGCGGAGTGAGAGAGACCGGGTCTGTAGGGTACTGTCGATCCCTAGTATACGGTCTCGGGGGCTTGCTCCTGTCGCAACCGATTCATAGCTGGCTACGATAGGCAGGAGACGCTGTTCTGGGTCGATACGCACTATCGAGGACAGAGGACTGCTAAGAGGCTACCCGGTTTGGCCGGGCTGAGCTCGAACGGTAGAGGCAGTGTTTGAAGGACCTGCGAGGTCGGTTCATACTGCCGATGAACGACGTGCTGGAGGTGTTGCAAATCTTCCCTTGGGCCGACATCGTCGAACTGACCTATGGCCTCAGCGGTCGGCAGACGCCGCCCCGCAAGGTCATCATCCAAGGAATTCAGAATGGCTGACGAGCCCCAGAACGCTTGGCTGGGCCTAGTCGATAAGCTCTCTGATGAGGGCGGCGTTTTGATGCCCCTCGTGGGCCGAGTTGCCGCTCAGGCCTTAACAAGCCTCGTAGGGGGGGTATTGGAAGTGCCTGCCGCCTACTTCGGCAGCCTAGCCCAGGACATCCGGAGCGATTCAGAAGCGCGCGCGGCGATCAAAAAAGCCGTCGCCGCTGTCGTCGCGGCCGACGCTGCTTCGAACCCAGCGATCGTAGATCGAATGAGCAGGCGCTGGCTTGGTTCACAAATGGCGAAGCAGCAAAACGTGGAGGCTGTGGCTAGACTCACATTCGAGGATCTCAGTGCTGATCCGCCGAAAGGAAACAAGCCCGTCGGCTCAGACTTCTTGTTGAAGCACGCTGTATATGCGGAAGAGGCGGCCACCGATGAGATGCGGCAGCTATTCGCCCGGGTGCTCGCTGGCGAAATCAGGAAGCCGGGCAGCTTCTCGCTGGCCGCCCTGCACGTCATGTCGCTCATGGACCAGTCGTTGGCTGGAGCGGTGGATCGCGTGAGCCAATACGTGCTCCATGACTTTGTGCCTATGCGCCGTCCGTTCACCATTGGTGAAAAGCTAAGCGATCTTGGGCGTTTGTCGGATCTCGGATTAGTGCGGCTGGGGGAGCTCAACCGGCCGCTAGCGAATGATGAGGAATACCATCCCATCGGCCTGAATGGTTGTGATGGTCGCTTGCTTCATTTCCCGGTGAAATGGCCGCAAACGGCTATGCTGCCAATTGCTCAGGTGACCCCTGTTGGGATGGAGGTCCTTGCGCTGTCAGGACGTCAACCCGACGATGACAGCGTCCGGGTCCTCGCTTCGGCCCTGCACACGGTCATGGCCGTAGGCGACGTTTCAGTCGTCGAGGCGAGGCGTATTGAGGACACGTGGATACCGGTCGGCGTGCCAGTGCTGATCGCGAAGCGGGCCCCCATGAGTTAGGGTCAATGCGCATGTCCGCTTCCCGCCCCCTAGCAAGGACCCGAGAGTCCGATCTTCATCCGGACCCCATTCTTCTCGGCCACCCGTTCACCCGGTGACCCGAACGCTACCGCCCTTGAATTCGCCACGCAGCGGGTCGATGGACACCCCGTGGCTGACCATTCCAGTGACATCGTGATCGTCGGCGCGGGCGTCCTCGGCCTGTGCGTGGCCGTCGAGCTGGCGGGGCGCGGGCGGGACGTGTGCGTGATCGATCCGGGCGGGGCGAACGCCTCGTCCGTGGCCGCCGGCATGATCGCCCCGGCTTTCGAGTCCCTGACGGCCGGGGGCGATGCCGACCGCGCCGCCCTGTTCCGTGACGCGGCGGCCCTGTGGCCCGACACCGCCCGCCGGCTGGGGATCGCACTCGACACCACCCCGGCGGTCTGGCGCGGAGACGACGCCCCGGCGGTCGCCGCCCGCCTGCGGGCCCTCGGCTTTGACGTCCACCAACACGCGGACCGGGTCGAGGCCCCCGGCGACGTCCGGGTCGATCCCGCCGAGGCGCTTGCGGCCATGATCG
>JAIEQA010000149.1 GCA_019748095.1 Caulobacteraceae bacterium
CAGCCTGTAAGAGGCGCGCGCTCCCCGCATGACGCCCCTAACGAGCGGCCCCCGCATCCTGTCGGCCGCCTTTTCGCATTGAACGACCCATGAACCTTCGTAACGTCGCCATCATCGCCCACGTTGACCACGGCAAGACCACCCTAGTGGACCAGCTGCTGGCCCAGTCCGGCGTCTTCCGAGCCAATGAGGCGACGACCGAGCGCGCCATGGACTCCAACGACCAGGAGAAGGAGCGCGGCATCACCATCCTGGCCAAGTGCACCTCGGTGCTCTGGAACGGCAAGGCTGGCGAAACCCGCATCAACATCATCGACACCCCCGGCCACGCCGACTTCGGCGGTGAGGTCGAGCGGATCCTGGGCATGGTGGACGGCTGCGTCATCCTGGTGGACGCCGAAGAGGGCGTCATGCCCCAGACCAAGTTCGTGCTGACCAAGGCCCTGAAGATGGGCCTGCGTCCGATCCTGTGCATCAACAAGGTCGACCGCGCCCACGCCGATCCGGACCGCGTCCACAACGAGACCTTCGACCTGTTCGCCGCCATCGGTGCGACGGATGAGCAGCTGGACTTCCCCCACATCTACGCCTCGGGCCGCAACGGCTGGGCGACGATGGATCTGAACCAGCCCAACGACAACCTGGCCCCGCTGTTCGACCTGATCGTCGACCACGTCCCGCCGCCCAAGGTGCAGGACAACAAGGACAAGCCGTTCCAGATGCTGAACGTGCTGATCGAGTCCGACCCCTTCCTGGGTCGCATCCTCACCGGCCGCATCGAGAGCGGCAAGGCCGTCCCCGGCATGGCGATCCACGCCCTGGACCGCGAAGGCAAGGAAATCGAGCGCGGTCGGATCACCAAGGTGCTGGCCTTCCGCGGCCTGAAGCGCACCGCCCTGGACGAGGGTTCCGAGGCGGGCGACATCGTCGCCATCGCCGGCATGTCCAAGGCCACCGTGGCCGACACCCTGTGCGCCATGGAAGTCACCGACGCCCTTCCGGCCCAGCCGATCGATCCGCCGACCATCTCCATGACCGTCTCGGTCAATGACAGCCCGCTGGCCGGTCGCGAAGGCGACAAGGTCCAGTCGCGCGTCATCCGCGACCGTCTGCTGAAGGAAGCCGAAGCCAACGTCGCCATCCGCGTGACCACGACCGAGGGCGGCGACGCCTATGAAGTCGCGGGCCGGGGCGAACTGCAGCTGGGCGTGCTGATCGAGAACATGCGCCGCGAAGGCTTCGAGGTCTCCATCAGCCGTCCGCGCGTGGTCTTCCAGACCGGCGAGAACGGCGAGAAGCTGGAGCCGATCGAGGACGTCATGATCGACGTCGACGACGAGTTCTCGGGCATCGTCATCGAGAAGCTGTCGGCGCGTAAGGCCGAGATGACCGACATGGGCCCGTCGGGCGCCGGCAAGACCCGCATCCAGTTGAAATGCCCGTCGCGCTCGCTGATCGGCTACCAGGGCGAGTTCCTGACCGACACCCGCGGCTCGGGCGTGCTGAACCGCGTGTTCAGCCACTACGAAGCCTTCAAGGGCGAGATCGCCGGCCGCCTGAAGGGCGTGCTGATCTCCAACTCGGACGGCGAGACCGCCGCCTTCGCCCTGTGGAACCTCGAGGACCGCGGCGTCATGTTCGTCGGTGCCGGCGAAAAGACCTATGAGGGCATGATCATCGGCGAGAACGCCCGCTGGGACGACCTCGACGTCAACCCGATCAAGGGCAAGCAGCTGACCAACGTCCGCGCCTCCGGCAAGGACGAGGCCGTGCGCCTGACCCCGCCGCGCCAGATGTCGCTGGAACAGGCCATTGCCTATATCGCCGACGACGAACTGGTCGAGGTCACGCCCAAATCGATCCGCCTGCGCAAACAGACGCTGAACCCGTCGTTCCGCAAGAAGCGCGCGCGGCCGGAGTAGTACTCCGCCCCCGTTGGGGGAGGGGGACCGCGAAGTGGTGCAGGGGGCCGCCCCCGGACGATAGGTCCGGGGGCGGCCCCCTTCGTCTTTACGCTTCGCTTCGAGCCGCCTCCCCCGGCGGGGGAGGATAGCCACACACCGGACACGCCGGGTCGGCCGTGAGGGTCACGGTCCGGGAGGTTGCCGACAGGCCTTCGTACAGCAGCAGCCGGCCGGTCAGGGGCTCGCCCGCCCCGGTGATGAGCTTGATCGTTTCCAGTGCCGCCATGGCACCGATGACGCCGGCCAGGGCCCCCACGATCCCGACCCGGGCGCAGGTCTCGGCCTCCGGCGGGATTTCGGGAACCAGGCAGCGGTAGCAGGGGCCGCCGGTGAACACGCCGACCTGACCACTCCAGCGTCCGAGGGCCCCGGAGACCAGCGGCACGCCGGCGTCCATACAGGCGGCATTGACGGCGTGCCGCACGACGAAGTCGTCGGTCCCGTCCACAACGACATCGGCCCCGGCGATGATCCCGGCAGCATTCGCCGGTGTCAGGGGCTGGGCCAAGGCCTCGACCTGGACATGGGGATTGAGGGCGGTCAGCCGATCGGCCGCCACCTCGACCTTGGGCCGGCCGAGGTCTG
>JAIEQA010000104.1 GCA_019748095.1 Caulobacteraceae bacterium
GCCGCAGTTGAGGGTTCTGCTGGAAGCCACTGCGGCCGGCACCGCCGACGTCAGAGCCTATGAAATGGACCTGAACGGGCCCAGACAGGGCGTGCGCAGGCTGGTCATCAACGCCCGGCGTCTCGAATACGAACCCGGCCATCCCATCCGGCTGCTGGTGACTGTCGAGGACGTCACCGCCGCACGCGCGGGCGAGAAGCAGAAGGATGATCTGTTGCGCGAAAAGGCCGTGCTGCTGCAGGAGCTGCAGCACCGGGTCGCCAACAGTCTTCAGATCATCGCCAGCGTCATCCTTCAGAGCGCCCGGAAGACGACCTCTGAAGAGACCCGCGTGAACCTGAACGAGGCCCATAGCCGCGTCATGTCGGTCGCGGCCCTGCAGCAGCAGCTGGCGCAATCGCGCCTCGGAGAGGTCGCGCTGGCCCCTTATCTCAACCAGCTCTGCAAGAGCATCGGCGCTTCGATGATCCACGACCCGACGCGCATATCCCTGAGGGTCGAGGCGGACGACAGTTCGACGGATGCCGACGTCTCGGTCAGTCTGGGCCTGATCGTCACCGAACTGGTCATCAATGCGCTCAAACACGCCTTTCCCGGCGGCCGGGCAGGCGCGATCGTGGTGGGCTATGCCGGCACTGGTCCGAACTGGACGCTGACGGTGCGTGATGACGGGGTCGGCATGCCGCCGGACGCAGCCAGCGCCACCCCGGGGCTGGGCACCAGTATTGTCGAGGCCCTGGCGCGACAGTTGAAGGCGCGCATCGAGGTCGAGGGTCCCGGCACCCGGGTCTCCGTCACCCACAGCCAGCGGGTGGCGGTCGAGACACCGGCCCTTGGAACCGCCGCCAATGATCAGATCAGGTCGCCGGCGGCAGCTGATAGGGATTGTTGACCGAAACGCGCGAGCCCGGTGTCAGGCCCAGTTCCTCGAACGACCAGATCACCTCAATGCCCTCCGCGACGGGTGTCTGGCACAGATCCTGATCAAGCCGCCGCACGGTAATCGTCGAGGTGTTGCCGTGGCGAGCGACCACGGCGCTGAGGTCATCCTTGTCGGTACAGCCGTTCGAGCTGACCCAGAAGACGGCCAGATCGCGGGTAATGGCAGCGGCGTGAATGGGCTCAAGCTGACCGGGCATGGCCGCGGTGCGGGTCACACTGGCGGCTGGCAGCAGGGCGCAACCGCCCAATGCAAGCCCGAGGCCGGCAACGATGATGGTCAGTCGCTTCATCCCCATGATCCCCGGTCCGTGAGCAAACCACCAACTACCACAAATTTCAGGACCCGGCTCTGCGCGCGCAGCCGCCATCCGTGTCCCGCCCGAGGCTGGCGATCAGCCTTGGCCGGTTTCGGGCCGAGGACGTCGACATGACCAGAAAAAGGTCCTCTCCATCGAGCACCAGGCACTGCAGTTCCTGGCGGAAGGATCCGTTGGAGTCCTGACTGCCGGCACCGCTGTCGGAGGCGACCGTCCGTGTCGCGCCCAGATCGTCGAGGGCGGCGAGCACAGCGTCGCGAAGCTGTTCCGGCTCTCCATCGGCGGACGTGACCGTGCAGGCCCCCTCCCCCTCGATCAGCGAGACCGGGACCGAGACCGTATGACGCCCGTTGGTGTCGCGGTTGCGCCCCGAGGCTGCGGTGCTGAAGAAGGTGGTCGCCGCCTCGCCGGTCATGACCGCAGGCACGCAGCCGGAAGCCATGGCATAGGCGGCCGCCGCACGCGGCGAAAAATGAATGCCCGGCGACGGCCGCCTGAACTGATAGCTGCGCGACTGGTCGGCCAGGACCTGGCCGAGGGGATCGACAGGAGCACCGGCCGCAGACTGGGCGGGGCCGAGAACCAGGGCGATCAGAAGGGAGGACAGGACCATCGGGGAAACTCCAGCCCCGGTTCGGGACGGCTCAGTCTCACACGCCTGACGCGAACGAAAAAGGCCCCGGATCTCTCCGGGGCCTTCGGCGTCGAAAGGGCGAGAGGCCCTTACGAGGAGTAGTATTCGACGACCAGGTTCGGCTCCATCTTCACCGCGAACGGCACGTCGGCCAGTTCGGGGAAGCGGACGAAGCGGACCGAGAAGCCGCGATCCCCCAGTTCCAGATAGTCGGGGATGTCGCGCTCGCTGGACTGCTGGGCCTCGAGGACCAGCGCCATGTTGCGGGACTTTTCCTTGACCTCGACGACGTCGCCGACCTTCAGGCTGTAGGAGGCGATGTTCACCTTCTTGCCGTTGACGGTGACATGGCCGTGGTTGACGAACTGGCGCGCGGCCCAGGGGGTCGGCACGAATTTGGCGCGATAGACGGTGGCGTCCAGACGGGCTTCCAGCAGACCGATCAGGGTCTCGGAGGTGTTACCCTTCCGGCGGGCCGCTTCGTCGTAGGTCTTGCGGAACTGCTTTTCCGTCAGGTTGGCGTAGTAGCCCTTGAGCTTCTGCTTGGCCTTCAGTTGCAGGCCGAAGTCGGAGACCTTGGACTTGCGGCGCTGGCCGTGCTGGCCGGGACCGTAGGACCGCTTGTTGACCGGGCTCTTGGCCCGGCCCCACAGGTTCTCACCCATGGCCCGGTCGATTTTATACTT
>JAIEQA010000148.1 GCA_019748095.1 Caulobacteraceae bacterium
CGATGCCGGTGGGTCTGGCGGGTACAGACGACATAGGCCTTGCGGCTGCTGATCCGGTGGACCAGTCCGATCTGCTCGAGGAACTCCAGAGCGCGATAGACCGTCGGCGGGTGGGTCTGGCCCCGAAGCCCCTGCATCTGCTCGATCAGGTCGTAGGCCGCGAGCGGGTGATCCGATGCGAGCAGCAGGGACAGGACATCGCGTCTCGGGGCCGTCAGCTTGCCGCCCGCTTCGGCGCAGGTCTTCTCGGCCCAGGCGAGGTCTCTGGCCGATGGGCCGGGGCGCTCCTCAGGAGCGGGCATGAGCCTGCCTCGCCCTTCGCCAGTTCAGCGCATGGACCGTGGCAAGCACCAGGCCGCCCGATACCGTCAGGACCGTTTCCAGATCATGATCGGGCCACCCGGCCGCGCCCGCTGCAAGCAGGCCAAGACCCAGCGTCGCGCCGAGCACAAGCGGCCAGGACCGCTGCCCGCCGGAAGCCAGCAGGGCCAGAGCAGAAGCCGGGACGGCGAGGGCGACGAACAGCCAGTGCACCCATTCCGCCTCGGCGAAGACGCCAAGGAAGGGCAGGGTGATCGCGAGCACCGGCAGGGCCAGACAGTGGACCAGGCAAAGGCCCGAGAGCGTAATCGCAACGCCGTCCAAACCCTGAAGCCGCAAAGCACCCGCCATTCTCTTGATCCTCTTCACCTCATCGGTTGATATGTTATAGAGTAACATTTGACGCAAGGGCAGGGAGAGACAAATCCGGCATCAGGGCGATATTGCGAGTCTTCGGGACGGCCGGTCAGGGCGAGAGGACGCCTGCGCGATCCAGACGCGCGGCCTGCGCATCGGTCACGGGGGAACTGTCGTCGCGACGGTTCCCGACCTCGCCCTGTCCGCGGGCCAGGCGCGGCTGCTGCCCGGCCCCTCCGGGAGCGGGAAGTCCACCCTTCTCATGACACTGGCCGGGCTGATCGCGCCTGTATCGGGAGACGTGGTCCTGAACGGCATCGGTCTGGGCGGCCTCACACCAGCCGGCCGGGACCGTCTGCGCGGCCGCCGGATCGGGCTGGTCTTCCAGGATATCCATGGCGTGCCGGGCCTCTCGGTCCTGTCCAATGTCCTGCTGGGTGCCTTCGCTACCGGTTCGCGTCAGGACCGGGGTCGGGCGATGCATCTGCTTGACCGGGTGGGGCTGGCGTCTCTGGCCGCGCGCCGGTTCGAGACGCTCAGCCGGGGCGAGGCCCAGCGGGTCGCCATCGCCCGGGCCCTGCTGTTGTCACCGGCCGTCATCCTGGCCGACGAGCCGACCGCCAGCCTTGATGACGCCAACGCTGATGCGGTCGCCGACCTTCTCCTGAGGATGGCGGGCGAGACCGGGGCGGCCCTGATCATCGCCACCCACGACCAGCGGCTGCGTGGACGGATCGACGCGGTGATCACCATCGAGGCTGCGTCATGACGGCCTTCCGCTTCGTCGCAGCCCTGATCCGGCGGGCCCCCTTCACCTGGGCCTTCCACGCTCTGGGCCTGGCCGTGGCGGTCACTATCCTGGGGTCGGTGCTCATCCTTCAACGCGCGGCCGGGGACCGGCTGACCCGGGATCTGGCCGGGATCGATCTGGTCGTGGGGGCCAAGGGCAGTCCGCTGCAACTCGTGACATCGACCCTGTTCCAGGTCGATGCCCCGACCGGCAACATCCCGCTGTCGGTCCAGACCACGCTCGCACGCGATCCCCTGGTCGAGCGCGCAGTGCCGGTGTCGCTGGGCGACAGCGTCGCTGGTGCGCGGATCGTCGGGACGACGCCGGACTATCTGGACCTCTATGGGGCGAAGCTGGCGCAGGGCACGGGCTGGCAGGGCTCGATGCAGGCCGTGCTGGGGGCCGAGGCCGCGCGTCGCCTCTCCCTCGGCGTCGGGGACACCTTCGCCGGCGAGCATGGTCTGGCCGGTGGACACGCCCATGCCGACCGGCCCTATCGCGTGGTGGGTATCCTCAAGCCGACGGGGGCCGTGATCGATCGCCTGGTCCTGACCGACCTCAGCAGCGTCTGGGCCCTGCACGGGGACGGAGAGGTGCCGGGCGCGGATGGCCATGGTCATGATCACGACCATAAAGCGGCCGCAGCCGCGCCGGGCGCGACCGGGCCCGAGATCACCGCCGTCCTCGTCCGCTATCGCTCCCCGCTCGCCGCCGTGGTCCTGCCCCGGCGGATCGCCGACCTGCCCGACCTCCAGCCGGCCTCGCCGCCGGAGGAGGCGCGTCGGCTGGCCGCCATGGTGGGCGCGGGCTCGCGCGCGATCACGGGCCTTGGGGTGGCGCTGCTCGCTCTGTCCATGGTGGGCTTCCTGATCGCCCTGATCGCGGCGGTGACGGCGCGGCGGCGCGAGATCGCGCTGCTGCGCGCCCTGGGAGCCTCGCCCGGACGCATGGTGTCGCTCAGTCTTCTGGAGGGGGGGCTTCTGGGGGCCGTGGGCGGTCTGCTGGGCGTTCTGGGCGCGAGATGCGTGGCCGGGATCGTCTCAAGGGCCGGGCCCGGTGGCCATGCGGTGCCGCTCCCCGCGCCCGGGGCGACCGAGTTGCTGCTGGTCGCCGCAGCGCTCGG
>JAIEQA010000079.1 GCA_019748095.1 Caulobacteraceae bacterium
GGCAGCCGGCCAATCGCCATCACCGACAACCTCAATTTCGGCAATCCGCAGCGGCCCGAGATCATGGGCCAGATCGTGCGTGCCATCGACGGTATGGCCGAGGCCTGCCGCGAACTGGACTTCCCCGTCGTGAGCGGAAACGTCAGCCTGTATAATGAGACCAATGGCGTCGCCATTCCCCCGACCCCGACCGTGGGGGCCGTTGGCCTGCTGCCGAACTATGACGTCGTCGCCGGCTTCTCGACCATGGCCGAGGGCGACACCCTGATCCTCATCGGCGAGACGGTCGGGGAGCTGGGGGCGTCGCTCTATCTGCGTGAGGTGCTGGGCCGCGAGGACGGGGCCCCGCCGTCGGTCGACCTGAAGCTGGAGCGCAAGACCGGGGACTTCATCCGCGGCGAGATCGAAGCCGGGCGGCTGACCTGTGTCCATGACCTGTCGGACGGCGGCCTGATCGGGGCGGCGGCGGACATGGCGCTGGCGTCGGATACGGGCGTTGTCCTCGACGCCTCCAGCGCCGCCCATGCCCACGTGTTCCTGTTTGGCGAGGATCAGGCCCGCTACCTGGTCGCCGTGCCGAATCCGCAGGAAGTGCTGGCAGGCGCACGCGAGGCGGGACTTCATGCCTCGGTCGTCGGCTATGCGAAGGGCGACGCCTTTGCGTCCACAGACCTGTTCAGCATCCCGCTGAAGCATCTGCGCGAGATCCATGAGGGCTGGATGCCCGGCTGGATCGAAGGCTGACCGGGAACCGGGCGGTCAACGCCCGGCTCCCGGCCTTGCCCCGCTCGCCGGTCCATCCGCGTGGAATGGACCGGCCGGTACGCCGTACCTAGAAGGAGCTTTCGGAAATCTGCAGCGTGGCGGAGGCGGCGTCGCCGACGGCACCGATCCAGACGTCATACTGACCGCTGGGCGCATTGCTCCAGTCGAGAACGGGGTTCAGTCCGTTGGTGTCATCGTCGCAGTAGTAACGGCCGTCGGGGCCGTTGATGACGAGGCTGGTGTCGCCACGCGACACCACCTGGAAAGCCAGTCGGCCGCCGGACGAGTTGAAATTGACCACGACGTCGGGAGTGTCCGAGATCATGCCGGTGCAGCGACCGCCGAGGTTGCTGGCGTTGTTGCTGCCGCCCGAATAGACGCTCACTTCGTGCGGATCCGGCAGGAAGCCCGCGCGCAGATTGACCTGCTGCTGGGCCGAGGCGCTGGACGCGGCCAGGGCCATCGCCAATACGCCGACCGAAAGGTAAAGTGATTTCATGAGTTTGCTCCTGTTCCTGCAGCCCCTCTGCATGGCCGGAACATGCACCGGCGAAGCTTGACCTTACAACCCTCTTGTTTCTGACGGCCCCGTTCGTGAAGTGTCACACAGCCGCGCTATTCCCACGCCCAGACCGCAGGAGACTCCCATGATCCCCCACCTCTCGCGCCGCATGATGCTGGCCGGTCTGGGTGCCGGTACCCTCGCCACGGCCGGTACACGGCCTGCCCTCGCCCAACCGGTGTTCGAGGACAATCCGTTCCAGCTGGGCGTCGCCGCCGGTGATCCCCTGCCCGACGGCTTCGTGATCTGGACCCGGCTGGCCCCCAGGCCGCTGGAACCGGATCACGGCATGCCGTCACAGCCGATGGCGGTGAACTGGGAGGTCGCGACCAATGCCGGGTTCGGCACCGTGGTGCGCAGCGGCGAGGCCATTGCCCGGCCCGAGCTGGGCCATGCCGTGCATGTGGAGGTGGGCGGGCTGGAACCCGGACGCCCCTATTTCTATCGCTTCACGGCGGGGCGCGAGCGCTCGGGCGTCGGGCGGGCGAAGACGACGCCGATCGTCGGCAGTGCCCTGGACAGGACCCGGTTCGGCATCGTCGGCTGTCAGGCCTATGAGAGCGGCTACTACACCGCCCACCGCAAGATCGCGGCCGAGGATCTGGATTTCATCTTCTGCTACGGCGACTACATCTACGAGGGTCGCGGCAACCGCATCTACGGTTCGACCAGCCCACAGGAGAACCTGCGCGTCCATCTCGGCGGTGAGGTCTATACGGTCACCGACTATCGCCAGCGCTATGCCCAGTACACGATGGACTCCGACCTGATGGCGTCGCGCCAGTCGGCCGCCTGGTTTGCCGTCTGGGACGACCACGAGATCGACAACAACTGGGTCGCGGACCTCGATCAGGACGGGACCGACCCGGCCATCTTCGCCCTGCGCAAGCAGGCGGCCATGCAGGCCTTCTATGAGCATATGCCGCTGCGGCGGTCGTCCTTCCCGCGCGGATCGGCCATGCAGCTCTACCGCCGGGCGCAATACGGAAACCTGCTGGACCTGAACCTGCTGGACACCCGCCAGTACCGCACCGACCAGCCCTGCGCGGATCGGTTCAACTCGTCGTGCGAGGGAATCAACGACCGCGCCGCCGAGGTGCTGGGCCAGGCCCAGGAGGCGTGGCTGCTGAACAATCTGAACCGCTCGGAGGCGACCTGGAAAGCCCTGGCGCAGCAGATCATGGTCATGGATCTGGACCGAAATCCCGGCGAGGACTACGGCGTCAACACCGACAGCTGGGCGGGATACCGGGTGCCACGGGCCCGGCTGCTTCAGCACATCAGGGACCGCCGCATCGACAACGTCGTGGTCCTGACCGGTGACGAGCACCAGAACTACGCCGGCGAACTGCACATCGACGGCCGCAATCCCGAAGCGGCCCCGATCGCGACCGAGTTCGTCGCCACCTCGATCAGCTCTGGCGGGGACGGTCAGGATGTACG
>JAIEQA010000035.1 GCA_019748095.1 Caulobacteraceae bacterium
TGGACCGAGGTGCTCGGCGGGCTCGAACCCGGCACCGAATACGTCGTCGACGGCGCCTTCCTCATCCGCGCGGACATCGAGAAGTCCGGCGCGAGCCATGACCACTAGGGGGCGCGACGATCATGCTTGAACGCATCATCGCGCTGTCGATCCGGTTCCGCTGGATCGTCATGGCGCTCGTCCTTCTGGCCTGTGCGGTGGGGGTCTGGAGTTTCCAGCGCCTGCCCATCGACGCCACGCCCGACATCACCAACGTCCAGGTCCAGATCAGCACCGAGGCCGCCGGCTTCTCGCCCCTGGAATCCGAACAGAGGATCACCTTTCCGATCGAGACGGCCGTCGCGGGCGTGCCTGGACTCGAATACACCCGCTCCATCTCCCGCTACGGGCTGAGCCAGGTCACAGTCGTCTTCGAAGACGGCACCGACATCTATTTCGCGCGCCAGCTGGTCAACGAACGGCTTCAGGCCGCACGCGGACAACTGCCCGAAGGCCTGACGCCCGAACTCGGCCCCATCGCCACGGGGTTGGGCGAGATCTTCATGTACACGGTCGTCGCCGACGAGGGCGCGCGTCGTGCCGACGGCGAGATGTACACGGCCGAAGACCTGCGCACGCTTCAGGACTGGGTTATCCGACCCCAGCTTCGCAACACGCCCGGCGTCACCGAGGTCAACACCATCGGCGGCTACGAGCGGCAGTATCACGTCACCCCCTATCCCGACCGGCTGGCCGCCTACGGCGTCACGATGGCCGAAGTGGTCGAGGCGCTGAACCGCAACAACGCCAACGTCGGCGCGGGCTACGTCGAACGCTACGGCGAACAGTATCTGGTCCGCGTCGCCGGTCAGGCAGAGACCATCGAGGACCTCGGGGCCATCGTCGTGGCCAATCGAGGCGCTGCCCCCATTCGCGTCGCTGACGTCGCCGACGTCATCATGGGCGAAGAACTGCGCACCGGTGCCGCGACGCAAGACGGCGAGGAGATCGTGCTCGGCACGGTCTTCATGCTGGTTGGAGAGAACAGCCGCACGGTCGCACAGGCGGCGGCCGCCCGGCTGGAGGTCGCGGCCGCATCCCTGCCTGCGGGCGTCAGCGCAGTGCCGGTCTATGATCGGACCGACCTCGTCGAGCGCGCCGTCCATACGGTCGAGAAGAACCTGGTCGAAGGCGCTCTGCTGGTCATCGTCGTCCTGTTCCTCTTGCTGGGGAACATCCGTGCGGCCCTGATCACGGCGGCGGTCATTCCGGTAACGATGCTGATGACCATCACCGGCATGGTGCAGACCGGCACCTCTGGCAACCTGATGAGCCTCGGGGCGCTCGACTTCGGTCTGATCGTCGATGGGGCCGTGATCATTGTCGAGAACTGCCTGCGTCGTTTCGGCGAGGCGCAGCATCGGCTGGGTCGGGTCCTGACCCGCGAGGAACGGTTCGATCTGGCGGCCAGCGCATCCAGCGAGGTGATCCGGCCATCGCTGTTCGGCGTGTTGATCATCACCCTAGTCTATGTCCCGATCTTCGCCCTGACCGGGGTGGAGGGAAAGATGTTCCATCCGATGGCGATCACGGTCGTGATGGCCCTGACCATCGCCCTCGTGCTGTCTCTGACCTTCGTGCCGGCGGCGGTAGCGATGTTCGTCACTGGCAAGGTGGAGGAAAAGGACAGCTTCATCATGCGCGGCGCGCGCCGGTTCTACGAGCCAGCGCTGGATGTGGCCCTTCGGCTGCGATTCGCCTTCGTTGGTGTCGCGATTGGCCTTGTCGTGATTGCCGGACTGGGTGCGTCGCGGATGGGGTCGGAGTTCATCCCGAACCTCGACGAGGGCGACATCGCCATGCACGCCCTGCGCATCCCGGGCACCAGCCTGACGCAGGCCGTGCAGATGCAGGAGGCCCTGGAGCGGCGTCTGGCTCAGTTTCCCGAGGTGGAGCGGGTCTTCGCCAAGATCGGCACGGCCGAGGTCGCCACCGACCCCATGCCGCCCTCCGTGGCGGACACCTTCATCATGCTGAAGGACCGGTCCGAATGGCCAGATCCCCGGAAACCCAAGACCGAACTGGTGGAGGAGATGCGTGAGGCCGTCGAACTGATCCCTGGCAACAACTACGAGTTCACCCAGCCCATCCAGATGCGGTTTAACGAACTACTCAGTGGTGTCCGTGCCGACGTCGCCATCAAGGTCTTCGGTGACGACCTGGATAGACTCCTGGAAACGGGTCAGGCCATTGAGGGCGTCATTGGCGGCATCGACGGGGCGCAAGACGTAGCGGTTGAACAAGTCACAGGACTGCCTGTGCTTCAGATCACGCCGGATCGAGCGGCGCTCGCCCGACTTGGTCTCAGCATGGAGGACGTCCAGCAGGTCGTCGCCGCCTCCATCGGCGGCATGACGGCAGGTCAGGTCTTCGAAGGCGACCGTCGCTTCGACGTGGTGGTGCGGATGCCCGAAGATATGCGCCAGAACACCGACGCAATCGGCCGGTTACAGATTCCCTTGCCGTCCAGTGGTGGTGGGGGACGGGCCTTTGTCCCCCTGGAAGAGGTGGCGACGATTGCTGTCGAACAGGGTCCGAACCAGATCAGCCGCGAGGACGGCAAGCGGCGCGTGGTCGTCACCGCCAACGTGCGCGATCGCGACCTCGGCTCCTTCATCGCCGAGGTGCAGCAGAAGGTGGGGGCCGAGGTCGAGGTGCCGGCCGGCTACTGGATCAGCTACGGCGGCACGTTCGAGCAACTGATCTCGGCCGCGAAACGGCTGCAACTGGTGGTGCCGGTGGTGCTGCT
>JAIEQA010000071.1 GCA_019748095.1 Caulobacteraceae bacterium
GCCGCAGCACCATCGCTGACCGGGGCGCACATGGATCGCGTGAACGGGAAGATGACGGGCTTGTCGCCCAGGACCTGATCAACGGTCATGGGCGTCCGGTACTGGGCGTCGGGATTGTGGGCCGCCGCCGTGTGGTTCTTGGAGGCGATGCGGGCGAAGTCCTCCCCGGTCGTGCCGTGGCGGGCCATATGGGCACGGGCCTGGGCGGCATACAGGTCCATGAACAGGCTGCGATCCGGCCCGGGATCCTCGCCGCCCATGGCGCGGATCCAGGCGACCACGCCCTCACGGTCGTGGATGTCGGTGCCTCCGGCGAAGGCGGCGGCGACCCGTTCGGGCCGGTCGGGGAAGACCATCTTGTCGACCCCGACGACCAGGGCGATGTCGCCGGCCCCCGCCCGGATCCAGTGCATCGCCGACAGCAGGGCGGTCGACCCCGAGGCGCAGGCGTTCTCGACATTGGTCACGGGGATGCCGGTCAGGCCCAGCGGTCGCAGGGCGATCTGCCCTCGCACGGTGTTCTGACCTTCCAGCATCGGCTGGCGGGTGTTGGAGAACCACGCTGCCTCGATGTCGGCCACGCCTGCTCCGGCATCGGTCAGCGCCGCCGTGACGGCCTCGGCGGTCAGGGCCTTGACGCTGGCGTCCGGCCGTTTGCCGAACCGGGTCATGGCGACGCCGGCGATGAAGACCTCGCCGGTCACGGGGCCGCCGGTCGCCGCCGCTGCACGATGCGAAAGCGCGAGGCGACGAAGGCCAGATCGGCCAGACAGGCGTTTCCGGCCGGGTTCAGGCCGGTGACATGGTAGTCGCTGTAGGCGGCGGCGAAGTTGATCCACATTGCG
This sequence comes from Caulobacteraceae bacterium, assembly GCA_019748095.1. GTDB lineage: Bacteria > Pseudomonadota > Alphaproteobacteria > Caulobacterales > Caulobacteraceae > Brevundimonas. The sequence continues at coordinate 846 of JAIEQA010000071.1, forward strand.
CCGGTCAGATTGATCGAGAGATTGGCCCCCGCCGCCTCATAGGCCGGCGTCGCGCTGTCGATGAAATTCTCGTCTGTGGAGTACAGGTAGGACGAGATCGACCCCCGGGTGCGGGCCAGCCAGGTGGCCTCCATCACCGCCTCGCCGGCATCCTTGCGGACGAGGAACAGGACCGGGCCGAACCGTTCCTCGGCATAGAGGTCGACGTGCTGACCCTCGTCCACGGCGATCACCAGTGGCGTCAGGGTGCGGGCGTCCGGAAACTGCGGGTGGGTGTAGGGTGCGGGCTCCCGCAGGGTGCGGACCCCCGTCAGGCCGGCGATGGCGGATTGCGCCTCGGCCACGACCTTCAGCGACACCTCGCCCTGGATCGCGCCCATGATCCCGGCAGCCGTGGCCGGGTCGGCGGCGATGGCGTCGATCTGGTCGACGATGGCGCTCGACACCGTCTCGAACAGGTGCGGGGCGATATAGACGACCTGCGGACTGGTGCACATCTGGGCCGAGAACAGGCTGGCTGCGCGGGCGATGGCGCGGGCGACCGCATCGACATCGGCGACGCTCTCGATCACCACGGTGTTCACCCCGGCGGTCTCGGTGAACAGCAGCTTGCCGGTGACGGTGCGCTCCAGATGGCCGCCGTAGCGCGGGCTGCCGGTGAAATCGATGATCTGGACCTGCGGGTGATCGACCAGACGCTGGGCGACCGGCTCGACCAGGGTGTCGACGGCAAGCGTCACCACATTGGGGTCGAAGCCGAAATCGGTCAGCACGGCGCGGCAGGTCTCGGCCACGATCGCCATGGGCAGGATGGCGACGGGATGGGGTTTCAGGATCACCGGATTGCCGGTGGCCAGACTGGCGAACATCGACGGATAGGCGTTCCACGTCGGGAAGGAGGCGCAGCAGATGACCAGCCCGACGCCGCGCGGGACCAGCACATAGGTCTTTTCCAGCGCCACGGCCTCGCCGGCGAACTGGCGGTGATAGACCGCGTGCGGTGCCACATCGCGCATCGCCTTGGCGGCATAGGCCAGGGCCTCGACACCCCGGTCCAGCGCATTGGGCCCCGAGCCGCTGAAGGCCTGGGTATAGCTCTGGCCGGCGACATGCATGACCGCATGGGCCATCTCGAAATTGCGGTCATACAGCCGCGCCGCCATCTCGAGGCAGAGGGCCAGACGCAGCTCGAAATCCGCCTCGCGCCAGTCGCCCATGGTGACGGCGGCGGCCGCCACCAGGGCCTCGGGATCGCTCTGGGGATAGCGGATGCCCAGGGGTTTCTGCGTAAAGGGCGAGACCTCGTCTCCGACGGTGCCGACGACGCCCGGCTGGCCGAGGTCGAAGGTCCTGCCCAGCCGGGCCTCGAAGGCGGCCTTGCCGGCCCCCGGCTTGTCAGGGCCGTGGATCTTTGTGGAGGGACTGTCGCTGTAAGGGCTCCAGCTCTTGCGGGTCTGCACCGCGTCGATGGCCTCCGCGAGTGTCGCGGCATGACGCTCGATCAGGGCGTGGCGACGGTCCCCGGTCGTGGTGGCCGAGCCGTCCATCTCAGGCCATCCGCTCGACGATCATGGCCGAGCCGACCCCCTGGGCCCCGTGGGCCACCACGAGGCCGTAGCGCCCCTCGCAGGCGTCCAGGGCGTCGAGCAGGGAGGACAGCAGGATGGCGCCCGTCGCGCCCATCGGATGGCCCTTGGCCATGTGTCCACCCCCGACATTGACCTTGTCCGAGTCGACGTTCCGCTCGCGCAGGAACTTCACGATGGTGACGGCGAAGGCCTCCATGAACTCGATCCGGTCCATGTCCGCCAGTGTCAGCCCCGCCTTCTCCAGCGCCCGGTCCATGGCCGTGAAGCCTGCGGTCAGGGAGGCGGCTGGATCGCCTCCCGCCTCGGCCCAGGCAACGATCCGCGCGCGCGCACCCGCGGCCTCGCCGCTAACGATGGCCAGGGCTGCGCCGTCGCACATGGGCGGGGCGTGGGCGACGGTGTGGCGGTGGTCGATCACCCGGCCGTC
>JAIEQA010000117.1 GCA_019748095.1 Caulobacteraceae bacterium
ATCGCCGACGAACTGGCCGGGGCGGTGACCATCGCCAAGATCAACATCGACGATTCGCCCCTGACCCCGTCGAAACTGGGGGTGAAGGGCATTCCCACCCTGATGCTGTTCCGCGACGGCCAGATGGCCTCGATGAAGGTCGGCGCCATGCCCAAGGGCAAGATCCTCGAATGGCTGGCCGAAGCCGGCATCGTCGCCAGGGCCTGAGGCCCGGCCGCGGGCGCGGCATGTTGAAGTTCGAGTCTTCTCGTCCGCAACTGCCACTTGGAATCTTCGCCCGCCGGGCGCCCGCGCTTGCATCGCCCGGTCGCATCGGGGACGGTCCCGGGTCTTCAGTCCCGGGAGTGTTCCGATGCGTCGTCTGCTGGTCTCGTCCGCCGTCCTGTCCCTGATCGCCGCGGCCGGTCCGGGGTCCGTGGCTCTCGCCGCCGCCCCGCCGGTCGTCCAGGCGGCCGAGGCCGAGGCTGACGCCCGCCTCGCCGCCTTCTTCGAGACCGCCTTCGACGAGCGCCTCGCCCTCAGCCCCCAGCAGATGACCGCCCTGGGGCTGAAGACCGGCTACGACCGGCTGGACAATTACACCCCCGCCGGCCAGGCGCGGTCGCTGGCCCTGGCCGAGCGCCAGCTGGCGACGATGCAGGCCGGGTTCGACCCCGCGACCCTGAGCCCGTCGTCGCGCCTGTCGTTCCGCCTGTTCGAACACGGTGTGACCCAGCAGCGCGAGGCCTTCCGCTGGCGCGACAGCGCCTATCCGGTGGCCTCCAGCGGCGGCACCGCCGGGGCCCTGCCGGTGTTCATGATCAACAACCACCGGGTCGACACCGTGGCCGACGCCGAGGCCTATGTCGCCCGGCTGGTCGAGGTCGAGCGGGTGCTAGGCGAAAGCGCTGAGACGATCCGTACCCGCGTCGCGGCCGGGATCACCCCGCCCACCTTCATCTGGGAGCCGGCGCTGGGCGCGGTGCGCAACGTCACCGCCGGTGCCCCCTTCACCGACGGCCCCGACGTCGCCGTCTGGGCCGACATCCAGACCAAGGTGAACCGGCTGGACATCGACCAGGCCGGGAAGGACCGCCTGATCGCCGCCGCCCGCGACGCCCTGACCGGGCCCTTCAGGAGGGGCTATGACCAGTATCTGGCCACCCTGCTGGAGGTTCAGCCCCTGTCGACCAGCACCGACGGCGTCTGGCGCCTGCCCGACGGCGAGGCCTTCTACACCCACCGCCTCCAGGCCTCGACCACGACCGACCTGACCGCCGACCAGATCCACGCCATCGGCTTGGCCGAGGTTGCGCGTATCCAGGCCGAGATGGAGGTCATCAAGACCCGGGTCGGCTTTGAAGGGACCCTGCAGGACTTCTTCACCCATCTGAAGACCGACCCGCGCTTCCAGTATCCGAACACGCCGGAGGGCAAGGCGCAGTATCTGGAGGACAGCCGGGCCTTCATCGCCCAGGTCATGGCCGTGTCCCCCGACTGGTTCAGCGACCTGCCCGAGGCGGCGCTGGAGGTCCGGGCGGTCGAGGCCTGGCGCGAGGCGTCCAGCGGCATCGCCTTCTACAACCGGCCGGCCGCCGACGGGTCCCGCCCCGGCATCTACTACGTCAACCTGTCCGACATGACCCAGGTCCTGCGGCCCCAGATCGAGGGCATTTCCTACCACGAGGGCGCGCCCGGCCACCATTTCCAGATCGCCTATGCCCAGGAGATCGAGGGCCTGCCGCGCTTCCGCCGGTTCGGCAGCTACGGCGTCTATTCCGAGGGCTGGGGCCTGTACGCCGAGAAGCTGGGCAAGGAGATGGGCTTCTACCAGGACCCCTATTCCGACTTCGGTCGGCTCTCGACCGAGCTGTGGCGCGCGGTCCGGCTGGTGCTGGACACGGGCCTTCATGCCAAACGCTGGAGCCGCGACCAGGCAGCCGGGTATTTCCGCCAGAACTCCCTGCTGAGCGAGCGCGACATCCGGCTGGAGGTCAACCGCTACATCTCCGGTCCGGGCCAGGCGACCAGCTACAAGGTCGGCGAGCTGAAGATCCTCGAACTGCGCGAACGGGCCCGCGCCGCGCTGGGCGACCGGTTCGACATCCGCGACTTCCACACCGTCGTCCTCGGATCGGGTGCCGTGCCGTTGGACGTTCTGGAGGAGCAGGTCGATGTCTGGATCGCGGCGGGCGGCGGGCGGCCGCCGGCCTGAGACCCCTCGCGCGCGGCCTGTGCGGGCGCTAAAGGGCCCCCATGCCCTTCGTCGCCACCGTCCTGACCATGTTCCCCGAGGCCTTCCCGGGGCCGCTCGGCGTCTCCCTGATCGGCACGGCCTGGCGCGAGAAGGCCCTGTGGGCACTGGAAACAGTGGACATCCGGGCTTTTTCCGAAGATAAGCGCGGCTTCCTGGACGATACCCCTGCGGGTGGCGGCCCCGGACAGGTGCTTAAAGCGGACGTGGTGGCCCGGGCTCTCGACAGCCTTTCGGGTCCGCCCCGGCCGCTTTTGTACATGAGCGCCCGGGGGCGACCCCTGACCCAGGCGCGCGTTCGGGACTGGGCGCAGGCGGACGGCATCGTCGTCCTGTGCGGCCGGTTCGAGGGGGTGGACCAGCGGGTGCTCGACGCCCGGGGGTTCGAGGAGGTCTCCGTCGGGGACGCGGTGCTCGCCGGTGGCGAGGCGGCGGCCATGGTGGCGATCGAGGCGTGCGTACGACTGATCCCCGGCGTTCTGGGCCAGGCCGAAAGCCTGGCGTCCGAAAGCTTCGAGGACGGTCTTCTGGAGCATCCGCAGTACACGCGACCGCGGACGTTCGAGGGGATCGACATCCCGGAGATCCTGTTGTCCGGCGACCATCGCAGGATGGCCGCCTGGCGTCA
>JAIEQA010000147.1 GCA_019748095.1 Caulobacteraceae bacterium
ATATATGCGCCATGCATACAGTTTGACCTTCGAAGCTGCTCCGCCCTACGGGCAACGTATCGCTCCCGCCGCGACGATCGCGGCAGGGCGAGCACTTCTGAAAGCCGGACACAGCCACCGGAGATGAGGACATGACCTACAAGCGAGATCAGGCCGCGGTGATGAAGCTGTCGCTGGAGCAATACCGCGTTACGCAGCAGAACGACACCGAGCGCGCGGGCAGCGGCATCTACAACAATCACAAGGAGCCGGGCATCTATGTGGACGTCGTTTCCGGCGAGCCGCTCTTTGCCTCAACCGACAAGTACGACTCGCGTAGCGGGTGGCCCAGCTTCACCCGACCGATCAAGTCGGCCCATGTCAAAGAGCTGCACGACGACGCCCACGGCATGTTGCGTGTCGAGGTCCGCTCGACGCATGGCGACAGCCACCTGGGGCACGTGTTCAGCGATGGACCGGCCGATCGTGGCGGCCGACGTTACTGCATCAATTCCGCCTCGCTCCGTTTCGTCCACCGCGACGATATGCACGCGCAGGGCTACGGCGAGTATCTCAACCAGCTGACGGAGGCCTGACAATGCTCGAACTGGCAGTACTGGCCGGCGGATGCTTCTGGGGTATGCAGGACCTGATCCGCAAGCAGCCGGGCGTGGTGAGGACACGGGTCGGTTACACGGGCGGAAAGCTGCGCAACGCCACCTACGACGATCACGACGGCCATGCTGAGGCCATCGAGGTGGTGTTCGACCCGGTGCTGACCGACTATCGCACGATCTTGGAATACTTCTTCCGGATTCACGATCCGACGATTCTCGACCAGCAGGGCAATGATCTCGGCTCGTCCTATCGGTCAGCGATTTTCTACGTGGATCAGGACCAACGGCGCATAGCCGAGGAGACGATCTACGACATCGACGACTCCGGCCAATGGAATGGCGAGGTCGTTACTCAGCTCGTCCCGTTCGGCGAGTTCTGGGAAGCCGAGCGTGAACATCAGGACTACCTGGAGCGAAATCCCAGCGGCTACACCTGCCACTTCGAGCGTCCCGAGTGGGTCCTGCCAGGACGTGATCGGGGTTAGGCGTCGTTAGGTCCGCAGTCTCCCCTCGGCGGACAACCCGACGCCTGACAGCCGGCGCCCCCGATCCTGATCCCCAGCCGCGATCGGATCAGAGGGGCGGCTGGCGGATTTTGATGCTGCCCTCAGCGCGCGGCCACGGACGCGGTGCGGTTCCGACGCTGCAGCCGCCGTGGGCAGGTATCGAAAGTGAGCCCCGTCAGCCCGCGATCGACAGGTCCTTATCCCCGCCTGTCGGTCGCGGCCATCGCCGCCGCCCCCGTAGTGCGCAGTCTCCCCTTGGCGGACAATCCGACGCTTGACCGCAGGCGCCACTAGGCTGCGTCCGGATCCGGGCGCTTCTGCAGCCCCTCCCTTTTCGTCCGCGCGGCCGGCTTGCGCCCGAGCTCGCCAAGGAGGCTGTCGCGCACCCGTACAGCGCTCATTCTGGCCTGCACGACCTCGGCTGGCGACAGGCTCGTGGCGCTGGCGAGCGACCGCCCCGCGTCCTGTCGGCCCAAGACCCGGCCTCTATCGGTCAGGCTCACCATGACCTGACGCTCGTCGACCCTGCTGCGGCGGCGCTGGACGATCCCGTGTCGCTCCATTTTCTTCAGGACCGGGGTCAGGGTGCTGGAGTCGAGGAAAAGCTTGTCGCCCAGAGACGTCACGGTCTGACCGTCCTCGTCCGCGAGGGCCAAGACGATGAACCATTGGGTGTAGGTCAGTCCCAACTCGTCGAGCATCGGTTTCAGGGCCCGGCCACAGGCGAGGTTGGCCGAATAGAGCGCAAAGCAGAGGGAGTCGCCGAGCCCGGCCAGGGGCGAGGTGTCATGGGCGGACATGGCGTCCTTTCACATGGGTATGGCGCGGCGCTGATGCGGCGCGGGCCTGATGGTCAGGAGGTCCCGCCGGCGCCAATCGATGGACCTCGAGGCGAGCATGATGCGGAATTGCCGACCCGGCGGTCGAGCCCCGCTAGAGGCATTGTTTCGATGCGCGCCAGCTATTGGGCAACGATCGCTGCGCTGATAGGGCGGGGATTAGCTCGGATATCTTCTCGTGACTTACGCCTGGCCCGCGCTCTTGAAGAGCTGCGATTACCATCCACTTCAGCACTATCGAATAAGTGAACTGAAAGGACGCCGATATGGCTTTGCTCGACGAAATCAAAGCTGACCAACTCGCGGCGCGCAAGCTGAACGACCGCCTGAAGGCTGACGTGCTGACCACATTGATCGGCGAAGCTACGCAGATCACGACTGAGGAATTCAAGCGCGGCGTGACGCAAGTCACTGACGAAAAGGTTGTCGCAACCGTCGCGAAATTCTCGAAGAACACGAAGCTGACGCTGGAAAATCTCGCGACCGAACGCGCGCGTCTGATCGAAGCGGGTAGCGATGTGTCGAAGGTCGATGAGCGCGCCAAGGCGGCTGAAACCGAACTGGCGATCCTGTCCTCGTATGGCCCAAAGCAGATGACGGAGTCGGAACTGCGCGAGGCCATCAACGACTTCCGGGCCAATAACCCCGGCGCCAACGTTGGGACGATCATGGCCCATCTGAAGACTAGCTTCGGCGGTCAGTATGACGGCAAGGCGGCCAGCGCGTTGGCCAGGGTTTAAATTGAGGACGACTGCGGAGTCGGACCGCGCCGCCTCAGGGTCTCGGATCTGGAGGCTTACCCAAACCTCACCGCAGGGGCCGCATCGCAACCCTGATGTCTTCCGCGAGAACCTTCGGGGGCGACGCAATCGCGGGGGCTTGGCGGCCCTTGCCGTCGCGCGAAAACGCCGCCCGGCAATAAGCCGGGCGGCGCTCGTGTCGCCTATCTCGACCGCTGAGCAGTCAGGTGCAGGCTCTAGTA
>JAIEQA010000064.1 GCA_019748095.1 Caulobacteraceae bacterium
CCGCCGGAGACGGAGCGGGCGATCGAGCGGCGACTGATGGCGACCAGTCCGATGCGGGAGATCGCAACGGTCCGGACTGTCGCCGCCGGCGTGTTCAGAAAGCCGGTGTCGACGGCGGGTATCGCTTCGGGCTGGGTGGCCGAGACAGCCGCCCGGCCCGAGACGGACCCGGCGACCCTGGCCCTGCTGGAGTTCCCGGCGGCGGATCTGTACGCCAATCCGGCCGCGACCCAGACCCTGCTGGACGACGCCCTGGTCGATCTTGACGAATGGCTGGCAAGCGAGGTCGAGGATGCCTTTGCGGCGCAGGAGACGGCCGCGTTCGTCAATGGCGACGGGACCAACAAGCCCAAGGGCTTCCTGGGCTATTCGATCGTGGCGGATGCCAGCCATGTCTGGGGCGGTCTGGGGTATGTCGCGTCCGGGGCAGCCGGGGCGTTTGCGGCGACCACGCCGGCCGACCGGCTGATCGACCTGATCTATGCGCCCAAGGCCCAGTATCGTCCGAACGCGCGGTTCGTGATGAACCGCAAGACGGTGTCGGCGGTGCGCAAGTTCAAGGACGCGGACGGCAACTACATCTGGTCGCCGGCGGGTCGGCCCGGGGAGACGGCGAGTCTGCTGGGCTATCCGGTGACCGAGATCGAGACGATGCCGGACATCGCCGCCAACAGCCACGCCATTGCGTTTGGCGACTTCCAGCGCGGCTATCTGATCGTCGACCGGGCCGGCGTGCGGGTGCTGCGGGACCCGTATTCGGCCAAGCCCTATGTGCTGTTCTACACCACCAAGCGGGTCGGCGGCGGGGTGCAGAATTTCGACGCGATCAAGGTGATGAAGTTCAGCGCGACGTAGTCGCGCAGTGACGAGTGGTTGGTGGCGAGTGGCGAGTGAAGGGCCGCTCGCCGCTGACGTGTCGTGAAACGGCGAGGAGGGATGTGGATTTGGCGATCACTCGCCACTCGCCACTGACCCCTCGCCACCCCGAGCAAAGCGAGGTTTCCCATGACCGCACCCGTGAGCCTCACGGAGGCGAAACTGTTCCTGCGCGTCGAGCATGGGGCGGAGGACGGGCTGATCCAGACGCTGATCGATGCGGCCCGGGCGCGGGTGGAGGGCGAGGTGGGGCTGGTCCTGACCTCGACCTCTCCTGCCCCGCTGAGGCTGGCGATCCTGATGCTGGCCTTGCGCGCTTATGAACGGGGCGAGGCCGAGATGGCGATCCGGCCGGTCGAGGCCTGGGTTGCGCCCTATCGTGTGGTGCGGCTGTGAGGCGGCTGGCCGAACTGCTGGAGCCGGTCGAGGCCGAGACGCCCCACGGCGGGCGGGCCGTCAGCTTTGCGCCGCTGAGAATGGTCTGGCTGCGCATCGCGACTCGGCGCCAGCGAGAGCGAACCGAGGCGGGTGTCACCTCCCTTGTCGAGATCGTCCGGGCCGGGACCCGCGCGGACCCCCGGCTGATCAAGGGGCGGGTGCTTCGCCTCGATGGGGCAGACTGGACGATCGTTCTCGTTGCACCCGATCCCGATCGACCGGGCCGTGTGGATCTGAGCCTGGAGCAACGGTGATGAGCGATCACGAGAGCGCGTTGCAAAAGGCGCTGATCCGTCATTTGCGTGCGGACGCGGCGCTAAAGGTCCTGCTGGGCGATCCGGCCCGGATCTGGGACGAGGCCCCGCGGGACGCGGTCTGGCCGCACCTGCTGGTGGGCCGGTCGGCAAGCCGGCCGGTGGCCGCGGACGGCTGCGGGATCGAGCATCAGCTGACCCTGCGTTGTGCCTCGCGCTTCGGCGGGACCGAGGAAGCGCGTGCGGTTTGCGCCGCACTGAGGGCGGCGCTGCATGAGGCGGTGCTGGAGGCGGACGGCGTCCGCACCGTGTCGATCCGGGCGACCTATACCGACGTCTTCCGCTCGAATGACCACAGACGGGTGTGGGGCGTGGTTCGCGTCCGGGCCGTCACCGAAGACCTTTGAAGGAGAAGGACCATGGCCGCTCAGCGCGGAAAAGACATTCTGTTAAAGATCGAGAGCGCACCGGGCGTGTTCACGACGGTGGCGGGACTGAGGGCGCGGACGATCTCGCTGAACGCCCGGACGGTGGATGCGACGGACGCCGACAGCGCGGGCCGGTGGCGGGAGTTGCTGGGGGGTGCCGGGGTGAAGTCGGCGGCGGTGTCCGGGCAGGGTATTTTTCGCGACGCCGCGTCGGACGCCCTGATCCGCGAGGCCTTCTTCGACCAGAGCCTGAAGACCTGGCGTCTGATCGTCCCGGATTTCGGGACGCTGGAGGGTCCGTTCCTCGTCGCGGCGCTGGAGTATGCCGGCGACCATGAGGGTGAGGCGACCTTCGCGATCAGCCTTGCGAGCGGCGGGGCGGTCGGGTTCAGCGCCCTGTGACCGGGATCAATGCAGTGCGGGGCGAGGCGGTCGCGAGACTGGCAGGCGCGGAGCGCCGGCTGTGTCTGACGCTGGGGGCCCTGGCGGAGATCGAGACGGCCCTGCAGGTATCGGGCATCGAAGCTTTGGCCGAGCGGATGCGGACGCTGTCGGCGCGGGACCTGATGGTGGTGCTTGCGGCCCTGCTGCGGGGTGGGGGCGAGGCCGTGCTGGCCAGTGCGCTGGATCGTGCGGGGGTGACCCCGCGAGAGGCCGCAGAGGCGGTGGCGGCCGCGTTCGCGGCCTGTGCTGATGGCTGAGACAGCGTGGGGCCCGATGATACAGGCCGCCTTGGCGTTGGGCGTGGCCCCGGAGGCTTTCTGGCGATTGTCGCTGAAGGAATGGCGGATGCTGTCGGCCCCATCGGCGACCGGAATGTGGATCGCGCGGCGCGATCTCGATGAAATGATCCGCGCCTGGCCAGATTGAATGGCCGGGTGGGGATGGCAAGGGGGGGAGACCTGTGACCGACGACGATCGACCTGAAACCCTTGAGGGTGTGCCCGAACGGGCGGCGGAGGCGGCTGCGGCGCTGGAGGCGCTGAAGGTCCCGGCGGAGCGGGCGGCGGCGAGCATCGAGGACGCTTTCGCGCGGGCCGGGACCAGTCTGACGCGGTCTCTGGCGCGGGCCGCCGCGGACGGGGAGGTGTCGCTGGCGGAACTGGCCCGGGCGGTGCTGGGGGCGGTCAACGCCGGGGTCGGCGGTGCGGGTGGTGGGCT
>JAIEQA010000162.1 GCA_019748095.1 Caulobacteraceae bacterium
GATGAACGGCGGTATCCGCTGTTTCATAGCGAATGGCACCACAGTGGCAGCCCCCGGTCAGCATCGCGTCCTCCCTCTATGTTCCCGATATGTTCTATCTCCGACCCGCGGTTCTCGCAAGACTCAACCCGGCGGGCGGTTGAACCTCAGGGTGGGCAGCAGCAGTTGCATGTTGGCCCCGATCCGGACCTGGGGCTCGGAGGCCGGGCTCAGACCCTCGGCCGCCTCGCGCGCCGCCACACAGGCCCGCACAGACTGCGACAGGGCGATGAAGTCGCCCGCCGTCGGCAGGGTCTGGATCACACAGCCGTCGAAATAGGGCCAGGTCGCCTCCGCGCTGCAGCCGAACGACGACCGGTCCCGGCGCGCGGCGGTCAGGATCATCCGGTTCGGCGCGGCCAGACCGTCCATGAAGATGCCCGAATAACAGGCCGAGACGATCACGACCGTCGGCCGGTCCTGACACCAGCCGCGCACCAGACTGGCCATGGCGGTCGGGCTCAGCATCCGGTCCGGGCCGAACACCATCCCCTCGGGGCTGCCGTGGGCGGTGAAATACAGCAGGCAGCCGCGCGTGGCCCGGGCAGTGACCTCGGCCACCCCGGCCACGGCGGCGGACGCCGGGGTCGCGGGCGGCCGGTCGGGTCTCAGGCTGTAGTCGACCAGGGTCGCACGATCGAACCCGGCGGCCAGAAACCCCGCCGTCAGGTCGCGCCGGGCATTGTCGAAGGCCTCGATCGGCTGGTCCGCACCGTCGCGCCAGTCGGCGGCGATGATGGCGGCGGCCCAGCCGTCAAATCGGCCCGTGGGCGCGGACTGGGTCGTGGCGCTGGCGGTGCCGGCCGTCAGGGCCAGCAGCACGACCATCACGACCCGCCAGTGCACGGTCTATTTCTTCCGGAACTGGTCCAGGGAGACGACCTTGGGGCCGTCGTCATCGCCCGGGGGCGGCGGATCCGTTCGGGTCGGGGCCGGCAGTTCGGCGACCGGCTCGACCACGGGCTCGGGCGGCTCGAACTGCAGCAGGAACTGCACGCTGGGATCATAGAACCGGGTCACCGCCGTATAGGGCACGGTCAGGACCTTGGGCATGCCGCCGAATTTCAGCATGACCGAGAACAGCTCGGCCTCGACCGACAGGTCCCAGTACTGGTGCTGCAGCACCACCGTCATCTCGTCGGGATATTTGGCCACCACATCGGGCGGCACGGTCACGCCCCGGCCGCGCGTCTTGAAGGTGATGTAGAAATGATGGGCCCCCGGAATGCCCGACGGACTGGCCGCGCGCTCGAGCGCAGACCGGATCACCCCGCGCAGGGCATCCTGCGCCAGCTTCTCGTACTGCATCTCGTCGATCGGCGGGGTGTCTTCAGCCATCACAGTCCTCGCTAGCCGGCGACAGATAGCCGGGCCGGGCGGCGGGCGAAAGATGGCAATTCAAGGGAAGTGCCGGGGATTCTGTTGGCAGGCTCCCCGACGGGCCCCGCCTGAGGATCTGAACCCTCAGGACTTAAGATTCGAAATCAACCGAACCGCATTACGCGGCGAGGCGGACTTCTCCAGCGAAGTTATCGTTCGCAGTTAGAAAATGGCCCGATACGGTGGGCCAGGACGGGCGAAAGCAGTCTTCTTTACACGTCCGTCGATGCTAGTCGGCCCCATAAGCCTCCGCCGATAACGCGGGGAAGAAATGGTGGAGCCGCCGGGAATCGCACCCGGGTCCGGTCCGCTTATTACAAGCGCGTTTATCGCCATATCCGGAGCAAGCCCCGGCAGAACCCATATAGGGTCGAATGCCCTTGCATCCAAGTTACGAAGTGAAGTCTCTTTCGGGGCGGGGGGATGCGCGCATGGAGACGGACGGCAGGCTTCAGATCGCGGCGGGCTTCGCCACCGCCCTGGGACCGCGCAAGGACAATCAGGATTTCGGGGCTGTCCATCAGGGCACGCCCTCCGAACAGGCCCTGCACGGCATGGTCGCCCTGGTCGCCGACGGCGTCAGCGGCTCGAAAGCCGGGCGGGTGGCGTCCGAACTGGCGGGCCGCAGCTTCATCGACGCCTATGTCGACCAGAACCCCCTGAAGGGCGTGGCCGCCGCCGGCCTCGCGGCCCTCACCGGCTACAATCGCTGGCTCCATGCCAAGGGCCGCTCCGATCCGGACATGACCGGGGCCGCCACCACCTTCACCGCCCTGGTCCTGCGCGGCCGCGAGGCCACCGCCCTGCATGTTGGCGACAGCCGCGCCTGGCATTTCAGGGACGGTGTCCTGACTCGCCTGACCGAGGACCATGTGCTCAGCCAGCCCGGTCTCAACCACGTCCTCTACCGCGCCGTCGGCATCGAGCCCGACCTGCGCCTCGACACCCGGGCCGTCCCGCTGAAGGCCCATGACCGGCTGCTGCTGACCACCGACGGCGTCCATGGCGTGGTCAGCGACGAGGACCTGACGCGCCTTCTGGCCCGCCGCGCCTCGCCCGAGGCGGACGCCCAGTCCATCATTGACGCGGCCGGGACGGCGGGGACGCGCGACAACGCCACCGCCATCGTCATCGACGTCATCCGCATCGGGGCGGTGGATCAGGACGCCATCGGGGCCGAGGCTGCCGGCCTGCCCATCCTCCCGGCCCCCCGGGCCGGCGACAATGTCGACGGCTTTCATCTGGAGCGGCTGCTGTCGGACGGCAAATACACCCGGGTCTTCGTCGCCCGGGACGGGGAGGGCGGCCCCCGACTGGTGCTGAAATTCCCCAAACCCAAGCTCCTGTCCGAAAGCGGGGCGCGCGGGGCCTTCCTGCGCGAAAGCTTCATCGGCCGCCGCGTCGACAGCCCGTATGTCGGCAAGACCCTGACGCTGGACCCCGGCCGCCAGAGCCGGCTCTATATCGCCCAGCCCCTCTATGCTGGCCGCACCCTGCATGCCCGCATCGCCGAGGCGACCTTCGCGATCCCGGAAGGGGTCGACCTGTCCATCCGCCTGTCGCGCGCGGTCGCGGCCCTGCACCGGTCGGGCATCACCCACCGCGACATCAAGCCCGACAATGTGATTCTCGAAAGCGACGGCGGCCTGAAGCTCATCGACCTCGGTGTCGCCCGCCTGCCGCGCATTGAGGAGTTCGCCGAAGCCGAGGCCCCCGGCACCCCCGGCTACAAGGCACCGGAGATGTTCGCCGGCAATCCCGGCGACGCCCGGACCGACCA
>JAIEQA010000120.1 GCA_019748095.1 Caulobacteraceae bacterium
GCGACCCCGGCGGTGGCCGCCCTGCCGGCGGCGCAGGACGGGGCTGGCCTGCGCCTGCCCATCGCCTGCACGCCTGGCCATGACTGCGCGGTCCAGAACCATGTCGACCATGATCCCGGTCCGGCTGTTCGGGACTATCGCTGCGGCTCACGCACCTATCAGGACCACAACGGGACCGATTTCCGCCTGCCCGATCAGGCCGCCGCCGACCGGGGCGTGGACGTCCTCGCGGCAGCCCCGGGCGTCGTCCTGCGGATCCGCGACGGGGTGCCGGACCAGTCCGTGCGTGTGCGGGGGGCTGCGGCGGTAGAGGGGACCGAGTGCGGCAACGGCCTGGTCATCGACCACGGAAACGGGTTGACGACCCAGTACTGTCATCTCGCCTCGGGCAGTCTCGCCGTTCAGCCGGGGCAGACGGTCGCTGCCGGGACCGTGGTCGGCCGGGTCGGCCTGTCCGGCCAGACGGAATACCCCCATCTGCATTTCACCGTCCGGCGCGAGGCCACGGTGATCGATCCCTTCCAGCCTGGCCCGGCCCGCGACTGCCCCGCCGGCGGCCCGTCCGCTCCCGGCACGGCCCTGCCGGCGTCGCTGTGGACACCCGAGGCGGCGGCCCTGATGCCCTATCGCCCGCGCGAGGTGCTGAACGCCGGCTTCACCGCTTCTGCGGTGACGATGGAGGCGATCGAGGCGGGGGGCCTGGCCCCGGCCGCGCGCGGCGGTCCGGTCCTGATCGCCTTTGTCCGGGCGCTCGGCCTGCAGGCCGGGGACGTCGAGGAGCTGGTCGTCACCGGACCCGACGGCCGGGTCTGGTCCGAGGTCCGGGGTCAGCGCCTGACCGGCGACCGGGCCCAGCAGATGGTTTTCACCGGCCGTCGTCTCCGGACGGAAGCCTGGCCGGGGGGCGCGTGGACGGCCCGCTACAGGGTGAGGGCCGGCGACGCGGTCGTGCTGGAACACCGGATAGACATTCGCCTCTAGGGCGTTCCAGCTTCGCACCGGTCCGGAAACACGGAAATGTGCGCAAAACCGGTGCCGCTTTGCAGTGGATTAACCGTTCGCGCACCGTTGCCGCTTTGCTTGCCGCGGCGCTTGTGGCATTCAGTCGGATCAGTCTCGTTCTCCAGCGGGCTGTGTCACAGCGGCCGGGTCGTGGACGTTAGTTCAAGGCCCGGCCGATCGTGTTTTCGGCCCCCTCCCCATCTTTGGTCTCAGCTCGCGATCTGGCGGTTGCGCGGGAGGATGGTGACGATGTCGTATTTCGCCAGAAACAGCAGGCCGCGCTGCACCGTGGAGCGGCGGCCTTCGGGGAAGCGCTCGGCCAGTTCGGCGGCCGTGATCTGCGGGCGTTCGGCGAGACGGTCGACCATGGTGCGCAGTTCGGGCACGGTCGGCAGGGCATTGCCGCCATGCGTCCCCATCGACAGGGTCAGCAGCTGATCCAGCGCGCCCGGTCGCCCGGGGGTCAGCATCACCATGGTCGAGGGTGACAGCCATTCGCTGGGATAGCCGCCGAACAGGTGGAAGGGGTCCAGCCGGCGCGGATCCGGGGCCAGGTTGCGGGGGGTGAGCTCGACGGCATTGGCCGCCAGCCGATCCTCGGTCATCCCGGCCCACAGGGCCTCGTACTGGGGGATCACCTGCGACCAGTCGAAGATCGCCCGCGCCCGCTCGCGCGCGCGCTCTCCCATGCCCTGGCGCAGGTCCGGATCCTCGATCAGGTCCAGCAGGGCCTTGGCGGTTTCACCGATATCGACGGCGGTCAGCTGGCTGGCCGAGCCGACATACTGGTCATAGGTCAGCCAGCCGTTGGCGTGGCGATAGGCCAGATCGCCGCCGGCCCCCGAGGCCGGGGCATAGGTCGAGACGCGAAACCCGTCGACACCATGGCGCACCGTGTCGCGATAGCCGTTCCAGTCCGACACCACGCACGGCAGGCCCGCCGCCATCGCCTCGATCGGGGTCAGGCCGAAGGTCTCCTGGATATTGTCCGAAAGAGACAGGAACAGATCGGCCACAGACCAGATGGAGAAGCGCGTCCCGGCCGGGCGGCCGTCGACAACGCGGTAGCCGACCGTGGGGCACAGTTTGCGGCACTGGTCGTGATAGGCGGCCTCGACCGCCGGGCTCGTGCCCCAACCGGCCTGGACCCAGTAGACTTTTTTGGTCGTCGCCTTCGCCGCCCGCTCCAGCGCCATGGCCATGGGCAAGGGGTTCATCTTGGCGTGGTGGTTGAAGCGGCCGATGTAGAGCACCACCACCCCGTCGTCGGGGATGTCGAGGGTGCGACGCCATTCGGCCCGCTGTTCCGCCGTCACGGCGAAGTCGGCGGTGTTGATGCCGAGGGGAATGGTGGCCAGCTTCGGCTCGGGCACCCGGGTGGCACCCATGCGGATCTCGAGGTCGTTGCGCACGGCCTCCAGCTCGACCTCGACGCTGGCCCGGACGGCGGCGGAGGTGCAGATCAGCCGGTCCCATGGCTCGATCGGGGCGGTCAGCATGTTTGCGATCGAATCCATCACCCATTCCGAGGCAGTCGTATGGGTGATGCAGGTGATGCCGTAGCTGGTGGTCAGGCCGGCAGTACGACGCGCCCAGGCCTCGCGGGCCAGGTTGGGATTGGTCAGGAAGACATTGCCCGCCTGGCCCAGACCGGCGCGGTCATGACGCGCGAGCACGGTCGAGGGTCGCCCGACCGGATTGATGCGCTCGATGAAGGCGGTCAGGTCGGCTTCGGGCCGGTTGGCGACATTCCAGAACCAGGCGTGATCGGTGCGGGCGTGCTGAAGATAGCCGCGCAGGAAGCTCTCGCCCGCCGACTGGCGACCCATCAGGGCCTTTCCGGTCGTGTCATAGGCCTCGGGGTTCAGATAGAGGGCGGCGTTGGACATGGGTTCTGACTAGGACGGATTTCCGCGATTCCCAAGAGGCCCGCGCGCGCGGCGGCGACCGGACGGTTGATGCAGAAAAACACAGTCCACTGAGTCCATTGGGTCCACTGAGTCCACTGGGTCCACTGGGTCCACATCGCGCTCCCACACGCAGGACCGGCCGGCCAGGCGCGGAGAGCCGCAACGCCAGTCTACACCGGCTTCGGGCTGTGGTGGGTCAGCCCCTCTTATTTCGGCCCGGGCCCTGATCGGGTTCAGGAATTCCGGGTCAGCGTTCAACGCTGTGCCCCGGACAAAAGAAAAGGGCCGCCCCGAAGGG
>JAIEQA010000015.1 GCA_019748095.1 Caulobacteraceae bacterium
AGCCCGGGCTCATAGGCCGGGAACCAGAAATGGTAGCGGTCGCCCGCGTGCAGCGAGTACTCGATCGCCGTCAGCTTTTCGCCGGCCCACAGGCCCGCCATGGATGCCCCGAAACCCTCATATCCGCTGGCCATCAGGGCGTGCAGCAGATCCCGGGTCCAGCCGCAGGCAAAGATGTCGTGTCGGCCGGTTCGGGCATACTGATCCCGCTTCAGCCCGATCAGATGGTCCAGAAGCACCGGGTCGGTCAGGCCGTGCTCGACGCGGATCTTGCCCAGCTCGGTCTCAAGGCTGCGCCTCGCCCGCTCCTTGTCCTTGAAGTATTTCCCCCAGGTCTGGCGGCGCTCGGCGTACCAGGCGTCCCAAGATCCTGCCCCCTGTTCCGGCAGCAGGGTCATCAGGGTCTCACGCAGCGCCCCCGTGCCCGACGGCCCCACCCAGGCCGAGACGCTCAACCGGGCTGCGCCCAGCAGGTCCGCAACCACGGTCAGGGGCGGTGCGTCGCCCGGCATGGCGATCACGCCATGATAGTCGTTCATCGGCGCGCCCAGAGGCTGGATCGCAGCGCCGCGCCTCTGGTGCGGGAAATAGCCGATCGTCCGGCCGTCCCGGCTCAGGATGGCCACCGCCGCGCCCGGAACGATCCGGGCGGCGATCTCGGTGAACTCCCAACGGAAATAGGGGCTGGCGAGATCGGGGTTGGCCTCGGTCATGGCCCGCCACAGAATGCGATCGGCCACGGTCAGCTGATCGGCCTTGACGATCTCGATGGTCAGCGATCCGGGCATGGGCCTCTCCGTCCGACGCGACCGGCGAGGCGCGCTGACTCTCAGGACTACCCTGCCCCCTGTTGCTCGACCGTGTAATGGCATGGTGAACGAAGCCTTGCGGGAGCCTGTGGTCCGCATCCGCGTTGCCTGAAAGAACAAGGAGCCCGACCATGACCGACCCCGCCCGACCCGCCCGCCAGACCGAGAATGAAAACCTGCGCCCGCCCGCACATGACGGTGAGGCCCCTCGTCCGGCTACGGAACCCCGGGGCAGTAAAGGCTCCAGCAACTCCGGAGAGACCGCGACCGACCCCGCCACCGGCACGCCGAATTCATGAGACGCCTTGCGGCCGCGAGCCTGATCCTGATCACCTCGGCCGGCCTTGCGCGGGCCGAGGTCCCACCCGCATGCCCGGTGAATGCCGACCACCTCACCCCCAACGGCGGCCTGGAGGCCAGTCGGGCCGCCGTCGCCTCGGGCCGCCTGACCATCCTCGCCATGGGATCGTCCAGTATCGAGGGGATCGGGGCCAGCCAGCCGGAACGCGGCTTCGCCCCGATGCTGCAGGCCGGACTGGAACGCCGGTTGCCGGGCGTTTCGGTCACGGTCGTCAACAAGGGTATCGGGGGCGAGACGGCCCGCGATACCGGTGCCCGGCTGGTGCGCGAGGTCGCCGCTTACAAGCCCGATCTTGTGATCTGGCAACTGGGCACCAACGACGTCCTCCGGGACCGGCCCATGGACGACATCTTCGCCGATTTTCGTCAGGGCGGTGCGGTTCTCGATCAGGCCGGGGTCGACGTCCTGCTCATCGATCCCCAGCGCCTGACCGAAGCCACCGCCAACCCAGGCTTTCGCGGTCGCAACCCGGCCCTTGGCGAGATGGCGCGACTGATCGGACTGGAGGGCGGCAGGATGGGCTATGCGGTCCAGCATCGGTTCGACGCCATGGCCGGCTGGTCGGGTCTGGATCGGAGCGGCGTCGGGCCGGACGACCTGCACCTGAACGATGAGGGCTATGCCTGCTGGGCCGAGACGGCCGCGGAAGGGTTGGCTGCTGGACTGCGCTGAGCGGAACACCGAGCGGTGCCCCGTGTTGGTTCACCAACACCTTCCGGAGCCCCTCATGATCCCTCGCCACCCTGCCCGTCTCGCCCTGGTCGCCGCCCTGCCCCTCTTGATGGCCGCAGCCTGCAGCCGGGACCCGCAGGCGGAACCGCCGGCTGACCCGGCTTCCAGCGGAGCTCCCTCCACTCAGTCCGGTCTGCGTCAGTCGATCGAGGCCGCAACCTGGCAACCGCCGGCCGAGGCCGAAACCGCAGGCAGCGCTCCGACGGGCCCGTCTCCCGGTCGCACCAACAACGGGAAAGCCAATGCAGACGGCCCGGGCGGCGGCGTCACCGATGCCCTGCCCGCTGATGCCCGGCCCGACCCGGCCATGGTGCGGGCCCAGATCCTGCTGGACCGCACGCGGTTCTCGCCCGGAATCATCGACGGACTGGGCGGCGAGAACACCCGTCAGGCCATCGCCGCCTTCGAGGAAGCCAACGACCTCCCGGTCGACGGCGAGCTGGATGCACCCCTGTTCCTGGCCCTCACGTCCGGCGATGGGGGGCAGGTCCTGACAGACTATACGATCACGTCCGAGGATGCCGCCGGCCCCTTCATCGGTCCGGTGCCGGACAGTCTGGAGGCGATGGCCGAGCTTGAGACCGTGGGCTACGCGACCGCCCGCGAGGCGATGGCTGAACGGTTTCACATGAGTGAGGACCTGCTCTCCGCCCTCAACCCGGGCGTTGATTTCGGCCGGGCCGGTCAGACCATCGTCGTGGCGGCAACGGGCCCCGCCGAACTGCAGGGCGAGGTCGCCCGCATCGTCATCGACAAGGCGGAAAACTCGCTCCGCGCCTTCGACGCCGAGGGCACCCTGCTGGCCTTCTACCCGGCCACCATCGGCAGCAGCGAGACCCCCAGCCCGTCGGGTACCCACAGGGTCCGCGCCATCGCGCCCCGCCCCAACTACACCTACGACCCGTCGCGGGTCACCAGCGGCGGCGGCAACCGCACATTCGTCATCCCGCCCGGGCCGAACAATCCGGTCGGGGCCGTCTGGATCGACCTGTCGCGCGACACCTACGGCATCCACGGCACGCCGGAGCCCGCCCGGATCGGCAAGACCGCCTCCAGCGGCTGTGTGCGCCTGACCAACTGGGACGTCCGGCAACTGGCGTCAGGGGTGAAAGCCGGCGTGACGGTAGAATTCCGCTAGGCGCCCGACATGAAAACGGCCCCCGGATCGCTCCGTGGGAAGGGACAAAGAAAAAAGGCCCGCCGGATTGCTCCGGCGGGCCTTTCAGATCGATCCGGAGACCGGTCTTCTCCTACTCGATGATCTTGGCGACGACGCCGGCACCGACGGTGCGGCCGCCTTCACGGATGGCGAAGCGCAGGCCCTGA
>JAIEQA010000116.1 GCA_019748095.1 Caulobacteraceae bacterium
CCGAGAACGGGCAGACCTTGCGACGACGATAGAAGGGACGACGGCCGGAGCCGCCCGAGCCGGCAGGGGTGCCGGGGACGTTGGCGGAGGGGGATGTGGTGTCAGTCATGGGTCCAGATCTCCTTACGCGACCACGTCGGCGTCTTCACGCGGCGTACGCTCGCGGTCACGCTCGCGCTCACGCTCGCGGCGGGCCAGCAGCGGCGACAGTTCAAGGTCGAGTTCCTCGACCTTGACGGTCAGCCAGCGCAGCACGTCCTCGTTGATGCCGAGCTGACGCTCGACTTCAGCCATGGCAGGCGGCGGGCAGTCGATGGCCAGCAGGGAGTAGTGCGCCTTGCGGTTCTTCTTGACCCGGTAGGTCAGGTTGCGCAGGCCCCAGTACTCGATCTTGGCGACGGATCCACCGCCGGCCACGATCAGGTCCTTGATGATGTCGTTCAGGGCTTCGGCCTGTTGCGCGCTGATATCCTGGCGCGACATGACCGTGTGCTCGTAAAGAGCCATTCGTTCGTCTCCCTTGGAGGGCGTCGGCGCAGCCGGACCGGGTAAGTCCGTCCCACGATGGATCCTGCAGCGGCGGCCGGAATGACTTCCCGAACCCTTTGGTGTTCCGCACACAGGACCGAAGCCCTGGAAAGCGGGCGCGTATAGGGGAAAAGGGCGCGGGGGGCAAGGCGCGGTGATCAGCGCCAGTTCTGGGCCGCGTGACGGATGCGGAGGATGACCACTTTGCTTTTGGCGATCCGGTACACAACGACGAAGGGCGTCTTCGGCACCGGAAGCTCGTGTGTGCCCACCCGACTGCCGGCGCGGCCCAGGTTCGGAAACTCTGCGAGATTTCGGATCCTGGATTCGATCCGGCTCGCAACCATGAGCGCCGCGCCGGGCTTGTCGCCGGCAATGAAGTCTGTTTGCTCCCGCATGTCTCGAAGGGCACGCTGGGCGAACTCAATGTTCACCGGGATTGTTTGGCCAAGAGGTCGGTCAAGTGCGCCCGCATTTCCGCGAACACGACATCTGCATCGAGCAACGGTTCGTTCTCGGCTGAATCAATGCCTTCCTCGATCCAGGCGAGATACTCAGCCTCAGTGGCGAAGCCGAGCCACGGATCGTGGGCGTGGAGCGAATCCCGGACGAAATCCGCCGCCGCTTGTTCCGGCGTGATCTCATGGGCCTCAGCGCGCGCCTTGAGGCGTTCGAGGTCTTCGTCGGACAGCTGGATCGCGACCTGGGCCATTGTTGGAAAGTCGTCTCTCGCCCGCCTTCCGTCAAGCCGGCCGCCTTGCCCTCGTTTTGCAACCGGCTTACCCCTCCGCGCTTCTGACAACCACCACGGACCCCATCGATGACTCTCGCCCTCCTGTTCCCCGGACAAGGCAGCCAGGCGGTCGGCATGGGCGCGGCGCTGGCCGACGCCTTCGCCTCTGCCCGCGATGTGTTCGCCGAGGTGGATCAGGCGCTCGGGCAGGATCTGTCGGGGTTGATGCGCAACGGGCCCGAGGATCAGCTGACCCTGACCGAGAACGCCCAGCCAGCCCTGATGGCCGTGTCCCTGGCCGTCATCCGGGTGCTGGACAAGGAGTTCGGGGTCGCCGTCGACCGCGCCGGCTTCGTCGCCGGCCATTCGCTGGGCGAGTATTCGGCCCTGGCCGCCGTCGGGACCCTGTCGCTGACCGATACGGCCCGGCTGCTGAAGCTGCGTGGTCAGGCCATGCAGCGCGCGGTGCCGGTCGGGCAGGGGGCCATGGCCTCGCTGATCGGGCCGAAGACGGACCTGGCCCTGGCCGAGGCCGCGGCGGCTGCCGGAGCCGAGATCGGCGTCTGCGTCGTCGCCAATGACAACAACAACGGCAATGTCGTCATCTCGGGCGACAAGGCCGCCGTCGACCGCGCCATCGAGAAGGCCAAGGAATTGGGCGCGCGCGCCATCCCGCTGAACGTCTCGGCCCCCTTCCACTGTCCGCTGATGCAGCCCGCCGCCGACGAGATGGCCGGGGCCCTGGCCGCCGCGACCCTGAACGCCCCGTCGGTCGCCGTGGTGGCCAATGTGACCGCCCGGCCCGAGCGCGACGCCGACACGATCCGCCGCCTGCTGGTCGAACAGGTCACCGGCCGGGTCCGCTGGCGCGAATCGATGGAATGGATGGCCACCGAAGGCGGGGTCACCCGCTTCGTCGAGATTGGCTCCGGCAAGGTCCTGACCGGCATGGCCAAACGCATCGCCCCCGACGCGGAAAGCCTGGCGCTGAACACGCCCGAGGACATCGAGGCCTTCGCGAAGTCGCTGGCCCAGTAAGGAGACACGAATGTTTAACCTGACCGGCAAGACCGCCCTCGTCACCGGGGCCACCGGCGGCATTGGCGGAGCCATCGCCCGCGCCCTGCATGCGCGGGGGGCCACGGTCGTCCTGTCCGGCACGCGCGAGACGGTGCTGGGCGAGATCGCCGCCGAGCTGGGCGAGCGGGCCTTCGTCGCCGCCGCCAACCTGTCGGATCCGGACTCGGTCGACGGTCTGATCGGCCGGGCCGAGGAGACAGCGGGTGCCGGCCTCGACATCCTCGTGGCCAATGCCGGCATCACGAAGGACGGCCTGCTGATGCGGATGAAGGACGAGGACTTCCAGTCCGTCCTGACCGTCAATCTGGAGAGCTATTTCCGCCTGTCGCGCGCCGCCATGAAGGGCATGATGAAGCGCCGCTCGGGCCGGATCATCGGCATCACCTCGGTGGTCGGCGTCACCGGCAACGCCGGCCAGACCAACTATGCCGCATCCAAGGCCGGCATGATCGGCTTTTCCAAGTCGCTGGCCCAGGAGGTCGGCAGCCGCGGCATCACGGTGAACTGCATCGCCCCGGGCTTCATCACCTCGCCGATGACCGATGTGCTGAACGAACAGCAGCGCGAGGGCATCCTGAGGAACATCCCCGCCGGGCGTCTGGGCACGGGCGACGAGATCGCTGCGGCGGCCGTCTATCTGTCGTCCGACGAGGCCGCCTATGTCACCGGTCAGACCCTGCATGTGAACGGCGGTATGGCGATGATCTGATTTCGATCCCGCTTCGGCCTATTTCCCTGCGGAAGGGGTGTGCTAAAGGCTGCGGCAACCGGTTGGGTCAGCGAGGCGTTGCCTCTTGCGCAAGCGGGGCCGTCGTGAGACGGCAGACAACCAATTCGCCGCCCCGGGCGGCCCTATAAGGCAGAGACTCCCATGTCCGACACCCTGGAACGCGTCCGCAAGATCGTCATCGACCACCTGGACGCCGATCCGGACAAGGTCACCGAAAAGGCCAGCTTCATCGACGACCTCGGTGC
>JAIEQA010000058.1 GCA_019748095.1 Caulobacteraceae bacterium
AGGCGCTGATCCGGCTGGGCGATGAGGCTGAACTGCCGGCAGTGATCCGGGCCGCGCTGCAGGAGCTGGGGCGGTGACTGACGACCGCATCATCTCGCCCCAGCCTGCGCCCGGCGAACAATATGACCGCGCGCTGCGGCCCCAGACCCTGTCCGACTTCGTCGGCCAGGAGTCGGCCAAAGGCAATCTCAAGATCTTCATCGACGCGGCCCGGGGCCGGGGCGAGGCGCTGGACCATGTGCTGCTGTTCGGCCCGCCGGGGCTGGGCAAGACGACCCTGGCCCAGATCGTGGCGCGCGAGCTGGGCGTGGGCTTCCGCGCGACTTCGGGGCCGATCCTGGCCAAGGCAGGCGACCTGGCCGCCATCCTTACCAATCTGGAACCGCGCGACGTCCTGTTCATCGACGAGATCCACCGCCTGGCCCCGACGGTGGAGGAGATCCTGTATCCCGCCATGGAGGACCATGTGCTGGACCTGATCATCGGCGAGGGGCCGTCGGCACGGTCAGTGCGGATCGATCTGGCACCCTTCACCCTGGTCGGGGCGACGACGCGGGCGGGCCTGCTGGCCACGCCGTTGCGGGACCGGTTCGGGATCCCCCTGCGACTGGAGTTCTACACTGCGGCCGAGCTGGTCCGGGTCATCACCGGGGCGGCGCGCAAGATGGGGGCCCCGATCAACGACGAGGGGGCGGGCGAGATCGCCTCGAGGTCCAGAGGCACGCCGCGCGTGGCCGGCCGGCTGCTGCGGCGGGTGCGCGACTTTGCCGAGGCCGAAGGGTCACCCGTGATCAACCGGATCGTGGCCGCCCGGGCGCTCAGCCGGCTGGAGATCGACGAGGCGGGGCTGGATGCCAATGACCGGCGCTTCCTCAAGGCCCTGATCGAGAACTACGGCGGCGGGCCGGTGGGCATGGACACCCTGGCGGCGGCCATCGCCGAGGCTCGCGACGCGGTCGAGGATGTGATCGAACCCTATCTGCTGCAGCAGGGCTTCATACAGCGCACGCCGCGCGGCCGGATGGCCTGCGCCAGGGCCTATGCGCATCTGGGTCTGGCCGAACCGCCGCAACCCGCGGCGGCCCCGCAGGGTGGGCTGTTCGAATAGCGCCTTGCCAAGCCGCGGGCGGCAGACTTTGGTGTCGGTGAACCGGAGACCGATCATGATCCTTCGTGCGCTTGCCGCAGTGTCTGTCATCCTCGGCGGAGGCCTCATGTCTGTACCCGCCCTCGCGGCAGATCCGGTCTTCACCGACACCGCCTGTCCCGCCGACTGGCCGACGGGCGTGCGCGAAGTGCGCTGCGGGACCCTGACCGTCGACGAGGCGCGCGACGGGTCGAGCGACCGGCGGATCGACATCGCCGTGGTGATCGTCAAGGCGTCGACGCCCTTTCGCGACGCGTCGGGGGCCTTCCTGCCCCCCATCGTGAATTTTCATGGCGGACCGGGTGGAGCCTCGACACCGGGCGTCGGGCGGACGCTGCAGGCGGCGCAGCAGAATCCGGAGGCTGTGGCCGTCGATCAGGACATGATCTTTTTTGACCAGAGGGGCGGTGGGCGCGGTTCACCGTCGATGGATTGTCCGGGTGTCGAACTGACCGATGCCGGACCGCCGTCGGATGCGGACCGTGACGGACTGATCGCCTGTCTGAAGGGCTGGCAGGCGCAGGGCGTTGACCTGAATTGGTACAATGCCGCCGCCATCGCCGACGACGTGCGCGACCTGGTGCAGGTGCTGGAGCTGGAGAAGATCGACCTGCGCGGTGGCTCCTACGGTCCCCGGATCGAGGCCGCGGTCATCACCCATCAGCCGCAGATCGTACGCGCGGTCGTGATGGACAGCCCCTGGCCGCCCGAGGGCAACTGGGCCGTTGGCACGCCCGAACAGGTCTCGGCCGCGGTGCGGGTCATCCTGGCCAAGTGCGCGGCCCAGACCGAATGCGCGGCCCGCTATCCCGACATGCAGGCGCGGTTCGAGACCGAGGCCCGGCGCTGGCTGGCCGGACCGGTGACAGGTCGGGACGGGCGGACCTTCACTGTTGACGACCTGTCGGCCTTCCTGATGGACACCACCTACAGTCGGGTCGGAGTGCGTCGGCTGCCAGCCGATCTGGCAAAGATCATTGCGGGCGACCTGACGCCGGTGGCCGAGATCGCCGAGAACCGGACCTACTATTTCGAGGGTCAGCACATGGCCCACCTGTGCCGAGAGGAGCTGCCGTTTGAATCGAAGGCGCGGCTGGTGGCCGGTGCGGCGGGCGATCCGGTCGCGTCAGTGCTGGTCCCGTCGCTGTCGCGGCTGTTCGACGTCTGTGACGCGATCGGTGTGCGACCGGCCGACCCGATCGAGAATGCGCCGGTCGTGACCGACATCCCGACCCTGTTCGTCGCCGCCGAGATCGATCCGGGCTGTCCGCCGGCCCTGACCGAGGCCGCCGCACGCGGCTATGCCAACAGCCAGGTGGTGATCGTGACCAACGCCACCCACGGGGTCATCAATGCCAGCGCCTGTACGCGGGCGATGGCGCGGGACTTCCTGCGCGATCCCTCGGCCCCTGTGGACCGGAGCTGCCTGCCCGCGGCCGACACCCCGCTGGACTTCACCCTGGATGCGCCGGTGGCATGACCGACCAGCCGACAGCGGGCCGGTTTCACGGCCGCGCGCACCTGTTGCCGGTGCGGGTCTATTACGAGGACACCGACTTCACCGGCGTGGTCTATCACGCCAACTACGTCCGGTATTTCGAGCGCGGGCGGTCGGACTTCCTGCGCAGCATCGGCATCGGTCACGCCCAACTGCTGGAGGGGGAGGCCCCGATGGCCTTCGTCATCGCGGAGATGGCCCTGTCGTTCGTCAGACCGGCCCGGATCGACGATGCCCTGACCGTGCGCACCCTGTATGATGCCGTGAAGGGCCCCCGGCTACTGATTTCCCAGAGCATCGAACGGGACGGAGAGATCCTGTGCCGCGCCGCGGTGACCGCCGTCTGCATCCATCTGGACGGGCGGCCCCGGCGGCCCACCCGGGCGCTGGTCGAGGCGGTTGCACCGTGGCTGGTGCCGGCCGGGGACGCCGGTTAGGATCAGAGCTTCCCGAATACAGCCTGCGCCCCATCGGAACATGGCCCCGTTCCTGCAGGGTGCCGTCGCCATCATGCCTTGAAACCGCCACGCGTGGCCGGTCGATAGTCCCTACGTCGTCTCTCCCAGGATCTGCCCATGACCGTCGCCGCCGAAGCCTCGATGATGAATCCTGTGCACCTGTTCATGGCCGCCGACTGGGTCGTGAAGTCCGTGATGATCGGGCTGGTCGTTGCCTCGGTCTGGTCCTGGACGGTGATCATCGACAAGGCAGCCCGCTTCATCGCCCTGAACCGTCAGGCCGATGCCTTTGAGGCCGCGATCGGTTCCGGTCGGTCGCTGGAGGAGGTGGCGGCCCAGGCCGGGCCCGAGCCCGCGCACGCCCTGCCGCGCATGCTGGTTCTGGCTCTGCAGGACTGGCGCGAGACGCGATCGAGGGGGCCGCTGACCGACACCCAGGGCAGCCTGCTGATGGCGCGCATCGACCGGGCGCTGGACGCCCTGATCGCGCGCGAGGGTCAGCGGATCGAGGAAGGTCTGGGAGTCTTGT
>JAIEQA010000108.1 GCA_019748095.1 Caulobacteraceae bacterium
GGCAAGGGGCGGATGGCCGAGGGCTATGACGCCGACCTGACCCTGGTCGACCTGAAGGCGAAACGCGTCATCCGGCACGAGGACATGGCCAGCCGCTGCGGCTGGACGCCCTTCGACGGGTTCGAGGCCACCGGCTGGCCCATGATGACGATCGTCCGAGGCCGTGTGGTCATGCGCGACGGTGCCCTCATAGGCAAGGCCCACGGCCGCCCGGTGCGCTTTCAGGAGACGCTGGAGGCGTGAGCCCGGCGGCGGATCCGGACCCGCGCCCGCAGCTGGGCCTGATCGGCTACGGAGCCTTCGGTCGCCTGACCGCCCGGCATCTGGCCCCATGGTTCGACGTCCTCGCCCATGATCCCGGTGCCATACAGGCCGAGGCCCCCGTCCGACTGACCGATCTGGCGACGGCCGCCGCCTGCCCGGTGGTGATCCTCGCCGTCCCGGTCGATGCGCTGGCTGCGACCCTGACCGCTATCGAACCGCACCTTCAACCCGGCGCGCTCGTTCTCGACGTTGGATCGGTCAAGGTCGGCCCGGCCCGGCTGATGGCCGACCAGCTGCCGGCCCATGTGGAGGCGGTCGGAACCCACCCCCTGTTCGGTCCCCAGAGTGCCCGCGACGGCATCGCCGGGCTTCGCATCGCGATCTGCCCCGTGCGCGGCGATCGCATCGCCCGCCGCGTCGCCGCCTTCTGCCGCCATGCGCTGAAGCTGAAGGTCTTCCTCGTCTCGCCCGAGGATCATGATCGCGAGGCTGCCGTGGTCCAGGGCCTGACTCACCTGATCTCGCGGGTCCTGCTGTCGATGGAGCCCCTGCCGACGCGGATGACCACCGCCAGTTTCGAACGGATCATGCAGGCGGTCGAAATGGTGCGCTATGACTCGCCGGCGGTTTTCCGCGCCATCGAACGCGACAATCCCTATGCGGCCGAGGTCCGCAACCGCTTCTTCGACCTCGCCGCGCAGGCCCGGGCCGACCTTGATGACTGAGCGATCAGATCGAGAAGCTGACGCCGCAGCCGCAGCTGGTCGCGGCATTCGGGTTGCGGATCACGAACTGCGCCCCGGCCAGTTCATCGACCCAGGCGATTTCCGAGCCCTTCAGAAACGGTACCGACACCGGGTCCACCAGTGCAGTCTGACCATCGGTCTCGATGCGCAGATCCTCCGCCTCGCCGGTGTCGACCAGATCCAGCCGGTACTGGAAGCCGGAACAGCCACCACCCTCGACCGCGACGCGCAACAGGACCGGCCGTCCCTCGGCCTCGCCCAGTTTCGCCAGCCGCCGCGCGGCGCTGGGGGCCAGCACGATGCCGCCCGGCGTGCGCGGGGCGATGGTCAGTTCAAGCGGGGCAGATTGGACCGGGGTCATGTCCCCCTATATGAGGCTGCAAGGGCCCGTTCGCAAAGGCCGTCCCTGTGAAGTCTTCGCCCTTGAGCCAGAATGATGCCCGCGCGCCCTATGCCGAGAACGCCGGGGCGTCGCGTGGACGCCTTGTTCCAGAGGCTCCCAGCCGCACCCGCAATGCCTTTGCGCGCGACCGCGACCGCATCATTCACTGCACCGCCTTCCGTCGTCTGAAGGAAAAGACCCAGGTCTTCGTGGCCCATGAGGGCGACCACTACCGCACCCGCCTGACCCACAGCCTCGAGGTCAGCCAGATCGCCCGGTCACTGGCGCACGCCCTGAGGCTGGATCAGGATCTGGCCGAGACCGTCGCCCTGGCCCACGATCTCGGCCACCCGCCCTTTGGTCACGCCGGCGAGGACGAGCTGCAGGCCCAGATGGAGCCCTGGGGCGGCTTTGATCACAACGTCCAGACCTTCCGGGTCGTGACGAAGCTGGAGACCCGCTATCCGACCTTCGACGGGCTGAACCTGTCGTGGGAGACGATCGAGGGCGTGGTCAAACACAACGGCCCGGTGACCCACAAGCTGGACGAACCCGCCTGGCGCGCCATTGCCGATTACACCGCCGGCTGGGATCTGCGGCTGGACAGTTTCGCCTCGCTGGAGGCCCAGGCCGCCGCCATCGCCGACGACATCGCCTACAACAACCACGACGTCGACGACGGGGTGCAGGCCGGGCTGTTCAGCCTCGCCGACCTCGCCGATGTGCCCCTGATCGGTCCGGTGCTGCACCGGACGCGGCACGACTGGCCCGATCTTGATGAGCGGATGATCCGGCTGGAGGCGGTGCGGCGCATGATCGGGGCCATGGTCGAGGATGTGCTGACCGAGACCGAGCGCCGGCTGGCCGAGGACCGGATCACCTCGCCCGAAGACGTCCGCGCTGCCCGCCGGACGTTGATCCAGTTCTCCGATCCGATGATGGCCGATCTGGGCGTACTGCGCCGGTTCCTGTTCGATCGGATGTATCGCCACTACCGCGTCAACCGCACCCGCAGCCAGGCGCGGCGGATCCTGGCCGAGATGTTCCAGCTGTTCATGGCCGAGCCGGAGGTGATGCCCACCGAATGGGGGGCCCGTGCCGCCAGCGAGTACCTGCACAAGCGGTCCCGGGCGGTATGCGACTATATCGCCGGCATGACGGACCGCTATGCGACCCTCGAGCACCGCAAGCTGTTCAATCTCGACGTTGCCCTCGATCTGTGATTCGTCGCGGGGACGGGCTGCGCT
Organism: Caulobacteraceae bacterium; assembly: GCA_019748095.1. GTDB lineage: Bacteria > Pseudomonadota > Alphaproteobacteria > Caulobacterales > Caulobacteraceae > Brevundimonas. The sequence continues at coordinate 2,640 of JAIEQA010000108.1, forward strand.
AGACTGCCGACCCGAAGCCTCGATTCGCGACCGGACCCCGGAAGGCCCAGACCATGTCTCACGACGACGACAACCGTCCCCGCGACCGCGGCGCCTATACGCCGCCAACGGACGACGACCTGCCGTTCAACCGCAGCGGCTTTGACGCCCGCCGCGCGCCCCCGGCCAAGGCCCCGCCCGTGACCCTCCTGGTCAGTGCCGGCGTTCTGCTGGTCCTGATCATCGCCGTGATCCTGTTCTATCGCTCGGGCCTGCGCTCCTCCGAGGATGCGCCGCCCGCGATCGGCACGCCGATCACCCAGCTGAAGGTGGAGCCGTCAGGCGCGGACCAGCCGGTCGACCCCGAGGCCGGCGTCGGCCTGTATGACGAGGCGGACGATCCGACGACCGCACCCACATTCACCGCCCCGCCGGAAACGCCTGCGCCGCGCCCGGCCCCCCGCCCGATCGAGACGGCCGAGGTGCCGCCGACCGCGCGACCGGCGACGGTTCCGACCCCGACCCCGACGCCCGCCCGTCCCGTCGCTGATGCGCCGGCCCCTGCCGTGGCCAATGCGGCCGGTGGTTCGGCCGCGGTCCAGATCGGGGCCTTCTCCTCGACCGCCGTCGCGGATCGGGAGTATGCGGCTGTCGCGGCCCGCTTCCCGCAGTTTGCCCGGAACGCCTCCAAGCGGGTGCAGGAGGTGACGGCCTCGAACGGCTCCACCGTCTACCGGACCACCTTCACCGGCCTGAGCCGCGAGGACGCCCGCGCCTTCTGCGCGGCGATCGAGGCGGGCGGCGGCGACTGTCTGGTGCGTTAGGGGTTTGACCAGCGCCGCCATCTACGGCTGTTCGGGTCACGTCCTGACGGATGAGGAACGCGTCTTCTTCGCCGAGGCGCGGCCCTGGGGCTTCATCCTGTTTCGCCGGAACATCGACAATCCGGATCAGGTCCGGGCCCTGACGGCGGCGTTGCGCGAGAGCATAAGCGATCCGGACGCGCCGGTTCTGGTCGATCA
>JAIEQA010000056.1 GCA_019748095.1 Caulobacteraceae bacterium
GCGAGGCCCAGAAACTCGGACGAGGCCTGCCAGTGTTCGGCCAGATCGCCCTCGACCAGGGTGGCGATCCGGGCCGGGTCCTCGACCTCCTCGATGTGACAGGAATCGAGAAAGCCGCCGAGACCATCGGCCAGTTCCAGCGCGCGGAGCGGCGACAGGCCGGGGGCGAAATCCTCGACGATCATCCGGGCCATCTCGAACCGGCGGGTCAGGGGGGCGATGGCGGGGGGCAGGTCGAGGCCCAGTTCGCCGGGGGTGAAGGGCGGCTCGTCCTCCTCCAGATCGCCCAGAGGCCGGACCTGCGGCAGGAGGACGGGGCGGTCGCCCGACAGGGTGGCCAGGGCCGCGGTGAAGGCGCGGGCGGCGCGGCGGTTGGGCAGGAGGATGGTGGCGTCGGACAGGGCCTCGGGCGGATGGTCGCCCAGCCAGTCCAGCACGCCGGCGGCCAGATCCTCGAGGAAGGGCCGGTGGGCGGGGATGGAGAACCAGCGGGGGGTGGGGCCGGCGAAGGGGTTGAAGGGGGTCATGTCCGGATCCGCTCATCCCCGCGAACGCGGGGACCCAGATCTTTGGGCGATGATCGGGTATGGAGCGCGCGAACCGTCATCCCCCGCACTGTGCCTCACGAAAGGACCGGGTCCCCGCTTTCGCGGGGATGAGCGGAAAATGGAGGGTCATCCCTGCGCCAGCCGCGCCTCGGCCTCGGCGCGCGCCTGGGGGTCGCCGACGTGCATCCAGTCGCCGTCGAGCACGCAGCCGTAGAGGCGGCCGGCGGCGGCCGAGGCGCGCCACAGGGGGCTGAGGGAGAAGGGGCCGTCCGGGCCGGCATCGGCATAGTCGGGGCGGGTGATGTGGACTCCCATATAGGCGAAGGGGGCGGACGGGGCCTCACCCCGGAAGGTCAGGCGGCCGTCGTCGGCGAGGAAGAAATCGCCGTCGCCCTCGAAGCCGATGGCTCCTTCGCGCCGGGCCAGCAGCAGACAGGCGTCCATCCGGGCCGGGTCCCACAGGCGAATGAGCGCGTCGGCCCAGCCGGTGGTGGTGCCGGCGCCGTCGGTCCAGACGCTGTCGATATTGGCCACGAAGACCGGGGCGTCGCCCAGCAGGGGGCGGGCCTTCTTCAGGCCGCCGCCGGTTTCCAGCAGTTCGGCGCGCTCGTCGGAGATGCGGATGACGGGACCCCGGCTGCGGGCGGCCAGATGGCCCTCCAGCCGGTCGGCGAACCAGTGGACATTGACCACCGCCGTCTGCACCCCCGCCTGCACCAGCCGGTCCAGCACATGGTCGATCAGGGCCCGGCCACCGACCTCGACGAGAGCCTTGGGCCGGTCGTCCGTGAGGGGGCGCATCCGGGTGCCGAGGCCGGCGGCCAGAACCATGGCGATCGTGGGGGCGGTCATGCGCGGAGGTCCTGCGGGACATGGCGGTCGAACCAGCGGGCGACGTCTTCCAGTCCGGGTTTCCCGAGGTTGGCGTTCAGATGAGCCCACATGCGCGGCATGAAGGCGGCATAGCGGGGCTTGCCGTCGCGCACGATCAGCCGGGCGAAGATGCCGAGAATGCGCGCCTCGTTGAGGGCGGCGAGACCGGCATAGGCGCGCAGGAAGGTCGGGCGGTCGTCGACGGGGGCGAGGCGGAAATAGTGGTCCAGCGCCTCGGCCTCCAGCGCGCCCGACACGTCGCGGCGGGCGTCCTGAAGCAGGGAGTGCAGGTCCCACGAGGGGTGGGCGCGGACAGCGTCCTGGAAGTCGATCATGCCGACGCGGGCGGGACCGTCGCGTTCGGGCAGCCAGATCAGGTTCTCGGCGTGATAGTCGCGGTGGGCGACGACCGAGGCCCCGGCCTCGCCGGCGGAGACGATGGGGGCCCAGGCGGCGTGCCAGTCGTCCAGCGCGGCGGCATCGAGATGCAGGTCGGGACGCAGTTTCGGCAGCCACTCCACGAACAGGTCGGCCCCGCCCTGAAGCGCGGTGGCGTCATAGGTCTGGAGCGGCCACGGGCCCGCGGCCCCGTTGAGCTTCGGCGGCGTGGGGGCGGCGTGGAGGACCGCCAGCGCCTCGACGGCGGCCAGATACAGGGGCCGCTCGTCCTGACCGGCCTCGATCACCCGGGCGAACAGGGCGTCGCCGAAATCTTCCAGCACCGCCAGACCGGCCGGGGCGTCGAGGGCGATGATGGCGGGGGCCGAGAGGCCGACACCGCGCAGGTGGGAGGCGACGGCCGCGAAGGCCTCGATCCGGCCGGCGGACAGGCGGGCGATGGCGTTCCAGCCCTCGGCCTTGCGGCGCTCGGGTGACCACGACGGATCGGCGGGCGGGCTTTCGGCCGCCGCGACCTGGTCCATCAGCATGAGGGGGTCGCCCGCAGGCGGGGTCAGCCGTTCATAGCGACGGGTGGAGGCGTCGCCCGGCAGGGGTGCGCGCACGGCGGCGGCGAGACCGGCCCCGGTCAGGAAGGCGACCCGCTGGGCCTCACGGTCAATCAGGGGATCAGACATTCAGTTTCTTTGGGAGACTTTCGACGACGGCATGGATCTTTGCAGTCCAGGCACCTGCGCCGGACAGGGTGGCATGCCGTCCCTCGCCGGCTTCCTCAAGCACAATCGAGAGGCAGTCGGGACCGAGCGCGCGGGCGGGATCGTCGCCCAGACGTTCGGGCCATTCGATGAGGGCGCAGCCGGTGTCGAGCGCCTCGTCCAGACCGATCTCGAAGGCCTCGTCCGGACGGGTCAGGCGGTAGAGGTCGAAATGGGCCACGGGCGGATCGGTCTCATAGACCTGGACCAGGGTGAAGGTCGGGGACGGGACATCCTCGTCGGGGCCGGCGAGGGCCCGGATCAGGCCGCGCGCGAGGGTGGACTTGCCCATGCCCAGGGGCCCGTACAGCAGGACAGCCTCGCCAGCCTCGAGGCGGGGGGCGATGGCCTGGCCCAGGGCGGTGGTGGCGTCGGCATCGGGCAGGTCGAGGGTCAGGGTCACGCGAACTCCGCATCGGGCTGGCACGGCAGGACGCGTTCGGTGAAGGCCTTGAGCGCATAGGTGGCCCGCGCGCTGTCGATGTCCAGTCGGGCGGGCGGAATGGGGCGGCCGACGCTGAGCCGGAAGGCCTTCTTCCGCTTGTTCAGCAGTTCGTGGAACAGGGTGATGTCCCGGAGTTCGGGCGAGATCCGGTCGAACAGGTGAAACAGGGTCGAGGTCGGGCCGGTCACATGGATGGGCACGATCGGGGCCTGGTATTTCCGCGCCAGGGAGGCGGCGGTGGGGGCCCAGTCGGGATCGGTCAGCTGGCCGTCCTTGCCGACCCGGGCCAGCCGGCCGGCGGGGAACAGGACGACGCAGCGTTCGGCCTCGAAGGCGGCCCGGGCGGCCTCGAGGGTGGCGCGGGTCTTTTCCCGCGTGCGTTTGGCGACGACCCATTCGACGGGGATGAGAACCTCGTCCAGCCGGGGCGAGACCCGCAGGGCATCGGCATTGGCGAACCAGATGGCGTCGGCGCGGCGTTTGCGGATGGCGTCATGGACGGCGATGCCGTCGGCGATGCCGGTCGGGTGGTTGCAGACCACGACGCAGCGGCCGGTCGCGGGGACGCGGTCGAGGTTGAGGCTCGAGACCCTGAGGTCCAGCAGGTCGGAGACATGGTCGAGGGTGGCCTGACCCGACAGGGCGGCGATGGCGTCGGCCATGGTGCGGGCGCGGCCATAGGCCAGCAGGCTGTAGAGGGCGGGGCGGATCAGGGGCCAGG
>JAIEQA010000098.1 GCA_019748095.1 Caulobacteraceae bacterium
GCGCCGCTGGCAGGGCGGCCACCGCCGGGGTCGCGGGCGGCAACCCGGCCGTTGCCCCGGGGACGGCTGCGCCGCTTCGGCCCAGCGTCAGACCGATCGCCGCCGCCAGCAGGCAGACCCCCGCGGCGAGGCCCGCACCCTGACGCGGTGTCACGCGGCTGTCCCGGCCGGGCCCAGCCTGTCCTCGATCAGCCGCATCCAGTTCGGCACGCCCACAGTCTCCCGATCGAAGCGCGACAGGGCGCTTTCGCGGGCCTGACGGCGCATCTGGACGAAGGTTTCCGGCTCGCGGCAGGCTGTGATCATGGCCGCGGTCAGGGCAGGAACGTCAAAGAAGTCGTTGAGAATCCCCGTCTCGCCGGCGGTGACCGCATCGCGCACCGGCCCGGTATCCGAGCCGAGGATCAGGCATTCGCACGCCATCGCCTCGGTCAGGGACCACGAAAGGACGAAGGGGTAGGTGTAGTAGACATGGGCCCAGGAGATCGACAGGGCGTCGATCATGTCTGCATGGGCCAGCGGGCCGGTGAAATGAACCCGGGTGAGGTCGAGCCGGTCACCCAGCTCGGCGAGCATTCGCGCCTTCCAGGACTGCCCCCCCTTGAGGCTGCCGCCATAGCCGCCGGCACCGTCGCGTCCGATGATCACCACCTCGGCGTCGGGACAGGTCTCGAGCAGACCGGGCAGGGCGCGCATGAAGATGTGGAATCCGCGCAGGCGTTCATAGGTCCGGTTGATGAAGGTGATGACCGGCCTGGACCCGTCCAGAACCCGGCCGTCGGGCAACTTCAGCCGGGCTCCGGACCGGCGCCTGGCGCGGCTGAAATCGACGCCCTCATGGACCACCTGAATGCGGTCGCGGAAGGCAGGTGGGAACTGGCTGGCCTGGAATTCCGTTGGACAGACAATGACATCGGCCATGGCATAGGCCAGAGACAGGCCCAGGTTCTTGGCGTGGACGCGCCAGTCGGCGAGCGCCGTACTGGTCTCGAACTCCGGATCGAAATTCACGTCGGCCCCGTGTGAGCGGTAGAAGAACTCTCCGAACAGCATCTGGGGGACGCCGGGGAAGACCTCGCTCATATGCAGGGTCTCACCCCAGCCGGGGTGGCCGATGATCAGGTCGGGCACAAAGCCGTCCGCCTTGAGCCTCAGGGCCTGCTCCCCCGCGGCCTGGGCACGCATGAGGTCAGCCTCCGCGCGGGTGGCGGGATCGAAGATGCCCGGGGTGGATCCCCGGTTGAGCACCCAACGCCGCAGATCCACACCCGGGATCCCCTTTGCCGTCGGTCCGCCGATGGCGGCCAGCTTGTGCCCGGCCTTCATCGCTGCCTCGGCGATGTACGGAAACTGCCCGGGGAAGTTCTGGTGAACGAACAGAATGCGCTTCTTCTGCCGGCTGGATTGGGTCATGGCTCACAGACTCTGGAATAGTGTCGGGCAGACAGGCAAGCGTCCTATTGCACGGTGCCTCCGGCAAGGAGAAGGGCGTTGAGCACTGACAGGAACCATCGGGACATCACCGACCGGGGTGCAAGGAATCGCTTCCTGATCGCCGACGACGCCCGCCTGACCGGATCGATCCATGTCGAGGGGGATGACAACCGGATCGAACTGGCGGCCGGTGCCGTCGTCGGCCCGGACGATCCCCTGCGACCCGCACCGGTGCTCGAGATTCACGGAAGCCGAAATCAGGTCTCGATCGGGACGCGGGCCCTCGCCAATATGCAGGTCAAACTGGACGGTGACGACTGCCGCCTGCATATCGATGCCGACTGCAACCTTACTTTCAATGCCAACCTGCGCGCCGCCGGTGCGATCCATGTCGGACAGGGAACCACCATGGTCAAGGCATCCCTTCAGGTCCACGAAACCGGCTCCATCACTATCGGCAAGGACTGTATGATTTCGACTCTCGTTTATCTGTCGGTCAGTGACATCCATCCGATCTACGACCGGGATACGGGCGAGCGGCTGAACCCCGCCGCCTCGGTGCAGATCGGAGATCATGTCTGGCTGGGTCTGCGCAGCATGATCATGAAAGGGGCCGATATCGGGTCCGGGGCGGTCGTGGCGGCCGCCGCGGTCGTTTCTGGCAAGGTGCCGCCGAATACGATCGTTGCCGGCACCCCGGCACGGGTTGTTCGTGAGAATGTCGAATGGCGGCGCGATTTTGACCGGTCCTGAGGGCGAGAGCGCCGTGGGCCCGGGCGACAGACGACTGGCGATTTTCCACCAGCCGTCCCCCGGGCGCGTGGGCCGGAACGTGTTCGGGGCCAGTGTGGCCAATCATGAACTGTTCCAGGCGCTGATCCGTCAGGGAGGGCTGGACCGGGTCGACTTCCTCACACCCGAGCCCATGGCCGTCGACTTGATCGTCGAGCATTTGCTGGACGGGGTCGTGCCGGCGGCGCAGATCGGGTCAGCCAGCCTGATGAACCAGGCCCTCGCCAGCGACTGCGGCACGCTGATGCGCGGGGGGCCACGGCTCGATGATCTGGCCTGGCTGCGGCGGCGGGCGTCGCTGGACCGAAGCTACAGCCTGATCGGGTTGATCCACACCATCGCACCTCTGCCGATCCGGCATGATATCGCCAGTTCGACAATCGCCCCGCTGTATCCATGGGACGCTCTCGTCTGCACCTCCCCGTCGGTAAAATCGGCGCTCGAGCGGATGGTCGATGAATGGTGCGAGTATCTGGAAGACCGATTCGGGGCGGTGAACGTGCCCCGGCCCATGCTCCCCCTTGTGCCGCTCGGCGTACATGGCCGGCGCTTCGCCGAGGCGGCGGACCGACCGGCGGAGCGCGCCGGGATGCGTGCCAAGCTGGGCTGCGGGCCCGACGACATCGTCGTGCTCTGGGTCGGTCGGCTGTCCTATTTCGAAAAGGCCTTTCCGCAACCCATGATCCGGGCGGTCGCGGAGGCGGCGGCCTCGACCGGTCGACGGCTGCATTTTGCGATGGTGGGCTGGTTCCCGGATCCGGAAGCTGGGGCGCGCCAGTACCGCGAGGCGGCGGCGGCCTACGGGCCCGGGATCGGCTTCCATCTGCTCGACGGGAATGATCGAGATCTGGTCGGTCGCATGTGGGCGGCGTCCGACATCTTCCTTTCGCTGGTGGACAATGTCCAGGAGACCTTCGGCATCACCCCGCTGGAGGCCATGGCCGCCGGGCTCCCCGTCGTTATCAGTGACTGGGACGGCTACCGCTATACGGTCGAGCACGGGGTCCAGGGCATGCTGATCCCCACGCTGATCGGGTCCGAGACCGGAGCTCCGCCGGAACTGGCCGTGGGCCATGGTCTGGGGACGAAGACCTATCAGCAGTACGTCGGCGTCCTGGCCCAGCATACGGCGGTCGATGTCGCGGCGGCGGCGGAAGCGATCGCCGCCCTCGTTCTGTCCCCCGATCTGCGCCGCCGGATGGGCGAGGCCGGCCGACGGCGGGTGGCCAGCCATTTTGACTGGAGCGTGGTCGCGCCGATGTATGTGGCGCTTGCGGATGAACTGGCCGCTATCCGGACTGTGGCCTCCCAGCCGAAGGCGCGCACGCCCCGGCATCCGGCCAAGGGAGATCCGTTCCGGGACTTCGCCGGTTTCGCGACGGAGGCCGTGACCCTTGAGACGGTGCTGACCTTGCGTCCACAGGCGGGCTCGGGCGACCTTGACCGGGCCGAGCGCTTGCAGCTGGACATGTTCGCCGGCAACTGGCGCGGCACGCCGGATGAGGCGCGCCAGATCGTGGCTCGGCTCGGGGCGGGCCCGACCACGGTCCGGGACCTGATGCAGGAATTCCCCACGGCCCGGCGGAGACGAATCCAGCTCAGCCTGTTGTGGCTTTGCAAGCTGGGGATTCTGGCCTGGCGT
>JAIEQA010000075.1 GCA_019748095.1 Caulobacteraceae bacterium
GATGATCCTCGCCGGGCTGGAGGAGGGCGTCTGGCCCCAGGGCGCGCCCATCGATCCCTTCCTGTCGCGCCCGATGCGCCAAACCCTCGGCCTGCCCCCGCCGGAGCGCCGGGTCGGCCAGACCGCCCAGGATTTCGTCCAGGCCGCCTGCGCGCCGGAAGCCATATTGATCCACTCCGACCGGCGCGGCGGCCAGCCCGCCGTGCGCTCGCGCTGGCTGTGGCGGCTGGAGATGCTGACCCGCGGGGCGCACGACCCCGACACCACCCCGGTCGAGATCCACCGTCCCTCTGCGGCCCTCGCCGCCGCCCGCGCCCTCGACGCGCCGCGGCCGGGGGAGGGGGGGCTGGCCCCCCGTCCGGCCCCGAAACCCCCAGTCGAGCGCCGCCCCCGCAGACTGCCCGTCACCGGGGTCGAGCGCTGGGTACGCGACCCCTATGCCGTCTATGCCCGCTATGTCCTCAACCTGAAGTCCATGGACCGCCCCGACCAGTCGGCCGAGGCCCTGCTGCGCGGCCAGGCCATCCACCGCGCGGTCGAACGCCTGACCCTGTCCTGGCCCGATGTCCTGCCCGACGACTGCGAGGACCAGCTCGCCGACCTCCTGCATGAGGAGCTGACCCATCACGGCTTCGAGGACGCCGCCATGGCCCGCGAGCGGCCGCTGGCCCGCAACGCCGCCCGCTGGCTGGCCGGGTTCGAACTCCGCCGTCGCGCCCGCGGCATCGTCATCCGGGTCGAGGAAGAGGTCGCCCTGACCTTCGACGCCCCGGCCGGCCCCTTCACCCTGACCGCCAAGGCCGACCGCATCGAACTGTCCGCCACCGGGGCCGCCATCCTCGACTTCAAGACCGGCGCGGCCCCGTCCGCCAAACAGGTGAAATCCGGCTTCGCCCCCCAGCTGACCCTGACCGGCGCCATCCTCGCCGAGGCCGGCCTGTCCGACACCGGCCCGGTCGAGCCCGAGGAACTGACCTATGTCCGCGTCGTGGGCCGAAAGGTCGCCGGCGAACAGGCGGTCCGCGCCTCCGGCCCCGAGGCCGCCGACCTGTCGCGCGCCGCCTTCGCCGGCCTGAAAGCCCGCATCGCCCGCTTCGACCTGCCGACCACGCCCTACCCCAGCTGGGTCGCGCCCCAGTTCATGGGCAATTTCGGCGGCAACTACGACCATCTCGCCCGGGTCTGGGAATGGCATGTCGCCGGGGCCGAGGAGCCCGAGGCATGAGCCCGACCCCCGCCGTCCAGATCCTGCCCGATCCCGCCCAGATCGCCGCCGCCGACCCCCAGCGATCAGTCTTCGTCACCGCCAATGCCGGCTCAGGCAAGACCTCGACCCTCGTCGACCGCGTCGCCCGTCTGCTGCTGGAAGAGGTCCAGCCCGGCGAGATCCTGTGCGTCACCTACACCAAGGCCGCCGCCGCCGAGATGCAGGCCCGCCTGTTCGACCGCCTCGGGGCCTGGGCCGTCATGGACGACCGGGCCCTGTCGACGTCGCTGGCTGACCTCGACGGCCGCGACCCCGCCACCCTCTCGGGCGAGGACCTGTCGCGCGCGCGCAAACTGTTCGCCAAGGCGCTGGACACCCCCGGCGGCCTCAAGATCCAGACCCTGCACGCCTTCTGCGAAAAGCTGCTGCGCCGCTTCCCGCTCGAGGCCGGCGTCACCCCCGGCTTCACCGTGCTGGAGGACCAGGCCGCCGCCGCCCTGTCCCACGCCGCGCGCGAGGACCTCGCCCGCGCCGCCCTCGCCGATCAGGACGGCCCCATCGGCCGCGCCTATGCCCATTTTGCGGTCGAGCTGGACTTCCGCGCCTTCGAGGCCCTGCTGGCCCGGATCGAACAGGACCGCGTCCGCCTGCTCGACTACATCGCCCGCGCCGAAGCGGGCCGCGCCCCCGACCCGTACACCCTCGCCGGCGCCACCCCGGACCGCGACGTCGCCACGATCCAGTCCGACTTCATGCGCTTCCTCGACCGCGACCAGTGGCTGGCCGTCGCCGAACAGATGGAGACCGGCGGCACCGACGACGTCAAATGCGCCGAACGCATGCACACCGCCGACTGGACCTTCCCCGGCATCGCCGGCGTCTTCCTCACCGACGGCAAGCTGCGCAGCCGCATCGCCACCAGCAAGGCCCCCCCGTTTGCCCGCGACTGGCTCACCAGCCTCCAGGCCAGGGTCGGCGCCACCCTCGGCGAGGTGCGCAAGGCCCGGGTGGCCGAGGACACCGTCCAGGTCCTGACCCTCGCCCGCGCCCACGGCGCCCTCTACGACCAGGCCAAGGCCGCCCGGGGCGCGCTCGACTTCGGCGACCTCGTCGACCGCACCGTCGCCCTCCTGACCGTTCGCGCCAGCGCCGCCTGGGTCCTCTACAAGCTGGACGGCGGGGTCGAGCATGTCCTGATCGACGAGGCCCAGGACACCGCCCCCGAACAGTGGGACATCATCCGTGCCCTGACCGAGGGCTTCTTCGCCGGGGCGGGGTCCCGCCGCTTCGGGGCCGGCCGGGTCGAGCGCACCGTCTTCGCCGTCGGCGACGAGAAACAGTCCATCTATTCCTTCCAGGGGGCCCGCCCCGAGCGCCTGCGTCAGGAGGCCCAGCGCTACGACACCCTGGTGCGCGGTGCCGGCTTCCGCTTCGAGGGCATCGACCTCATCACCTCCTTCCGCTCGACGCCCGAGGTCCTCCAGTTCGTCGACGCCGTCTTCGCCGGCCCCGACCGCACCCGCTCCCTCGTCGGCGAGGAGCTGGGTGCCATCCCGCCCCACATCGCCAAACGCACCGCCGATCACGGCTGCGTCGACCTCTGGCCCCTGTATGAGGACGAAAAGCCGCCCGAGCGCGACGCCTGGGATGACCCGCTGGATCAGGAACCCGTCCAGAGTGCGAGGAAACGCCTCGCCGCCGACCTCGCCCGCGAGATCCGCCGTCAGGTGGAATCGGGAGTCGCCGTCCAGGACCGCCGCACCCGGTCCCTTCGCCCCTGCGGCTACGGCGACTTCCTCATCCTCGTGCGCCGCCGCGACGCCACCTTCGAGGAGATCATCCGGGCGCTCAAGGCCGCCGGTGTCCCCGTCGCCGGGGCCGACCGGCTGAAACTGTCGTCCCACATCGCCTTCGACGACCTGATCGCCCTGGCCCGTTTCGCCCTCTATCCCGAGGACGACCTGACCCTCGCCGGTCTCCTCCGCAGCCCCTTCTGCGACGTCGCCGACTTCGGCCCGCCCGACAGCCTGTATGAACTGGCCGGGGCCGACCCCAAACGCCCCGGCCTGTGGCGCACCCTGCGCGACCGCGCCGCCGAACACCCCGCCTGGGCCCGCGCCCGCGACCTTCTGGCCTTCGCCCTCGACCAGCGCGGCCGCGACCCCTTCGCCTTCTTCTCGGCCCTGCTCAACCGCGTCGACGACACCGGCCGCTCGGGCCGCGCCCGGCTTCTGGCCCGTCTGGGCCGCGAGGCGGAAGAGGCCATCGACGAGACCCTCAACCAGATCCTCGCCGCGGAACAACGCGGCGGGCTCGACCTCGAGACCTGCCTGTCGCTGCTCGAGGCCGCCGATGTCGAGGTCAAGCGCGAGCTGGAGGGCGCCCGCCACGAAGTCCGCGTCATGACCGTCCACGGCTCCAAGGGGCTGGAGGCCCCGGTGGTCATCCTCCCCGACACCACCGCCCGCGCGAAAGCCCAGGGCCCCACCCTCATGCCGGTCACCCTGGAGGACAGCTCCGAGGCCTGGCTGATGTGCCCCGGCTCGGAAAAGGAGGACTGCGAGGCCTCTCTCGCCGTCCGCACCGCGCGCCAGTCCCGCGTCGATGACGAGACCCTGCGCCTCCTCTATGTCGCCCTGACCCGCGCCCGCGACCGCCTCATCCTGCTGGG
>JAIEQA010000004.1 GCA_019748095.1 Caulobacteraceae bacterium
GCCGGGCCCGGTGGCCATGCGGTGCCGCTCCCCGCGCCCGGGGCGACCGAGTTGCTGCTGGTCGCCGCAGCGCTCGGTCTCGCCCTCATCGGTGCCATCCTCCCCGGCCTCATCGCCGCCAGGACCCCGGTCGTGCGTACTCTGGGGGGCGGTTGATGAGCAGACGCATCGCCCTTTGTCTGGTCCTGCTGTCGTTGGCCGCGTGCCGACCGCCGGAGGCGAGCCCGGCGGATGCGCCCGCATCCCTGACGCCTGAGGAAATGAGGATGGAGCCGGGTCCCGGCTTCATTGAGGTGCCCCTGTCGCAGGCGGCGGAGGCGCTGGAGAACACGCCCTCCGGCGACGATCCCGTGGCGGGCGAACTGGCCCTGGAGCGGGCCATGCAACTGAACCTGCCCACCGCCGACGGCCCGATGTGGCGCGTCCTGCGCCAGACCCGGATCACCATCGACGAGGAGAGCCAGCTCTTCGAGGCCGCCCATCCGCCGTCGGTGCGCGAGATGGCGGGACGTCGCATCACGCTCCAGGGCTATATGCTGCCCCTGGAGTCCGATATCCGTACCCGGCATTTCCTGATCTCGCCCTATACCCCGGTCTGCTTCTTCCACCCGCCGGCGGAGCCCAATGAGGTGATCGAGGTCACGCTTACCCGGCCTATCCCGGCGGGTTATCACCGGGTCGAGGTCACCGGCGTGCTGACGTTGGCGAACGACGGAGAAAAGGGCCTGTTCTTCCAGATGAACGGGGCGAGGGCGCGGATTGTGGAGCGGGTGGACGGCTGAGCAAGTTCGACTTCATAACAATCCATCCCCGACAGCGGCCTATGCCGCTTTTGCCGGAGACTTTTCAGCGATTGCCTGACAGCACCTTCTGGCCCGTCGAAGCCGGACAACACGCCGGCCGTGAGAATCCGGGTGACTGGTCAGCTGGTCGCCCGTGAGCCCGGGGCAGCCCGAAAGCTGCACGGGGAGGAACCGGCTGGCCCCGACAGCGACCCGGCTCACCGAATGGTCAACCGCGGCGCTCCCCCCACCGCCTGATACAATCCGATCATGGCGTTGAGCTGGTCCACATTCAGCTGGACGAGCGAGAGTTCGACCGCCAGCAGGCTGCGCTCCGCGTCGACCTGTTCGATATAGGGCGTATATCCCGCCCGGTAGCGGTTCTGCGCATGCCGCACGGCATCAGCGACGGCTGTGCGCTGGGCTTCCAGCGCGCGCTTCTGGTCGCCGAGGCGGGCCAGAAGGGCGAGACGGTCTTCAACTTCGCGAAATGCATTCAACACCGTTCCACGATAGGGAAACGCCGCCTGGTCGCGTTGCGCGACCGCAGCGTCGAACTGTCCCTGCAACCGCCCGCCGTTGAAGATCGGGGCCAGAAGGCTGCCGCCGATCGACCAGAGCGCGACCGGATCCGCCAGAAGGTCAGAGAAGGCGGCACCCGCCGATGCGCTGATGCCCAGCGTCGGCATGAACCGGGCCCGCGCCGCCCGCATCTGCGCGTCCGTCGCCGCCAGACGGTATTCAGCCGCCGCCACATCCGGACGTCGCCGGAGCAGTTCGGAAGGCACGACCTCGGGGGGCAGCGGCAGGCGCAGGGCAGCGAGTGAACCCCCGCGAACGATCTCGCCCGGCACCTCGCCGGTCAGGACCGACAGGGAGTTTTCCTGTATCGAAATCCGGGCTTCGATCTGGGGCAACAACTGCGCCGTCGCCTGATACTCCGCCTCGGCCTGGCGCCATTCCAGCCGGGACGTATAGCCCACCTCTGCCCTGTCTCTGGCGAACTTCAGGGCCTGCCCCCTCGCCTCGAGGGTTCGGCGCAAGATGTCCCGGCGCGCATCGAGCGCGAGCAGGGTCACATAGCCGCTCGCTGTCGCGGCGCTCACCGAAAGCAGTGTGGCTTCCGCGGCCGCCTGGCTGGCGGCAACGCCGGCTTGCGCCGCCTCGGTGCCGGCACGGTTTCGGCCGAACAGGTCGATCTCGTAGGAGGCGCGAAACTGCGGCTGGGCGACGAGCGAATCCTGGCCTTGGCCGAAAGCCGAAACCTCGCGCCGACCGCCCGCCGTCAGCCCCCCCTCAAGCGTGGGAAGCAGAAGGGAGCGGGACGCCGCCTCGATACCGCGCGCTTCCTCAACCCGGGCGGCGGCGAGCCGGACGTCGGCGTTGCCTGCCCCGGCGCGCTCGACCAGCGCCGCCAGTTGCGGGTCTCCAAACCCTTCCCACCAGCGCCGGTCCAGGGGCGCGGTGTCTTGCAAGGCCGTGCGCCATTCCATGGCGGGCTGTATCGCAATGCCGACGGGAAGCGGTCGGAGCCGGGGGGCGCAACCCCCCAGAGCCAAACCGCCCATGAGCGCTGTTGAAACAGCAATGCGCCAGAGGGGGGGCACGGTCATCAGCTTCACCGGGTATGCACGGTCGCGACGACGGACATCCCGGGCCCCAGTCGCCGGACCAGGGCCTGATCGGGGTTGAGCCGTATCCGCACCGCGATCCGCTGCGGCACCTTTACGAAATTCCCCGCCCCGGTATCGGGCTTGATCAGGCTAAACTCGCTGCCGGCGGCCGGCGCGATGCTCTGCACCGTCCCGGCCAGTTCCGCACCGCCAAGCGCGTCAACCCGCAGCGTCGCACGCTGGCCCACTGCCATCTCCGCGGTCTGGCCTTCCTTGAAATTCGCCGTCACCCAGAGCTCATCCGGCACCAGATACATAAGCTGCGTGCCGGCGGTCACGAGCTGCCCCACACGGCCGGAAATCTCACTGAGCCGTCCGGGGCGCGGTGCGCGGATTTCAGTGCGCGACAGCTCAATGCGCGCCAGCTCAAGAGAGGCGTTCGCACCCTCGACCTGGGCCTGAAGAGCGCCCCGGCTGACCTGGACGGATCGGACCTGCTCGGCGGCGATCGCGCGCTGCGCCTGCGCCTGGCGGACCCCCGCCTGCGCCTGCTGCAAGGCGGCGCGGGCCTGGTCGCGTTCCCGGAGCGATACCGACCCCTCTCCAACCAGCTCGTCAATCCTGCGCATATCGGCCTGAGCCTTTTCCAGTCCCGCGTTGGCGATGGCGATCGTTGCGTCCTGCAAGCGCATCTGCGCCTCGCCCGAGCGCAGGCTCTGCTGGCTGTTGGCGAGCGTGGCCCGCTGGGCTGCGGTGTTGGCCTGTCCCTGTTGCAGCCGCTGCTGATATGAGGCCGCGTCAATCCGGACCAGCAACTGGCCTTGCTGGACCCGGTCGAAATCATTCACCAGCACCTCGACGAGATAGCCCGCGACCTGCGGACTGATGACCGTGGTCTGACCGCGGACATAGGCGTTGTTCGTCGTCTGGTTGCCGCTGTTCAGGGGGGTGAGGCCCCAGGCGTGGAGGGCCGCCAGAACGCCGACCAGGATCACGGCCGCGCCCAGCGCAAGTTTCTTGCGGGAGACATTCGGTGCCCAGCCGCGCTGATCCGCCCTGTCGCCCGCTTCGACCGCCGCATCTTCCGCTTCGAGCGCCGCCGCATTCACGGGCGCGTCCGGCCTCTCGCTCGAGTCTGTCTGATCCATCAGTTGTTCCCGGGGCGCATTGTTTCGAGGAAGGCCAGCTCTTTGCTGAGAGGATTGCGGCCGCGCAGGCGGTTCATCACCCATGGTGCGAGGACGGTGACAAAAGCGATGCACGCGAGCGAACCGATCAGGAAGAAGACGTCATTAAAGGCCAGCACGGCCGCCTCGCGGCCGACCTCTCTGGCAATGCGGGCCGCGGCCGCCTGTTGCTGCAGCACCGGGTCAGAGATCGAAGCTCCAAGACGCGCTGTGGCCTGACCCAATCCCCTGGCGAGCTCGGGGTTCGCGGCCGTGAGCGTGGCTCCGGCGTCGATCAGGTGCGTCTTGAGCCGGATCGTGTGG
>JAIEQA010000052.1 GCA_019748095.1 Caulobacteraceae bacterium
GTGCGGAAGTAGAACTGCGGGCGGTAGTTGGTGAAGAACGGGGTGTGACGGCCGCCCTCTTCCTTGGTCAGGATATAGGCCTCGGCCAGGAATTTGGTGTGCGGGGTGATCGAACCCGGCTTGCACAGAACCTGACCGCGCTCGACGTCCTCACGCTTGGTGCCGCGCAGCAGCACGCCGACGTTGTCGCCCGCCTGGCCCTGGTCCAGCAGCTTGCGGAACATTTCCACGCCCGTGCAGGTCGTCTTCTGGACCGGACGGATGCCGACGATCTCGACTTCCTCGCCGACCTTGACGATGCCCTTTTCGATCCGGCCCGTGACCACGGTGCCGCGGCCCGAGATCGAGAACACGTCTTCCACCGGCATCAGGAACGGCAGGTCCAGCGGACGCGCCGGCTGCGGGATGTAGTCGTCCACGGTCTGCATCAGGGCCAGCACGCGCTGCTCGCCGATTTCCGGGTTCACGCCGTCGGTCGCGGCCTTGGCCGAACCCATGGTGATCGGAATGTCGTCGCCCGGGAACTGGTAGGACGAAAGCAGCTCGCGCACTTCCATCTCGACCAGCTCAAGCAGTTCCTTGTCGTCGACCAGGTCGACCTTGTTCATGAACACCACCAGGGCCGGCACGCCGACCTGACGGGCCAGAAGGATGTGCTCGCGGGTCTGCGGCATCGGGCCGTCAGCGGCCGACACCACCAGGATCGCGCCGTCCATCTGCGCGGCACCGGTGATCATGTTCTTCACATAGTCGGCGTGGCCGGGGCAGTCGACGTGGGCATAGTGACGGGCCGCCGTCTCATATTCCACGTGCGCGGTGTTGATCGTGATGCCGCGGGCCTTCTCTTCCGGCGCCGCGTCGATGTCGGCGTAGTTCATCGCCTTGCCACCGCTGGCCTTGGCCAGAACCATCGTGATCGCCGCCGTCAGCGTCGTCTTGCCGTGGTCCACGTGACCGATCGTGCCGATGTTGCAATGCGGCTTGTTACGTTCGAACTTTTCCTTGGCCATGGCCAAACTCCTGATGGCCCGGTTTGAGGGGCGCTGTGTGCAATCAAAAACCTGGAGCGGGTAGACGGAATCGAACCGACATATTCAGCTTGGAAGGCTGCTGTATTACCATTATACTATACCCGCACGGAAACCGCGTCAGTTCCTTGTTTTTACAAGAGAACTTCCGCAGCTGATCCTCATCTTCGCGCCTGCTCGCCGCCTCGAAACCGCGTGGTGGGGGAAGCAGGACTCGAACCTGCGAAGCTTACGCAGGGGATTTACAGTCCCCCCCCTTTGCCGCTCGGGACATTCCCCCGCGCGCGTTTCGAACCGTAGAACCGTCCCTCAACCAATCTTTCGACCGGCGTCGGAACAAAAGGCTTATGGGTCGGGACACGCCTGAGATAGAGGGAGCGCCAGACCCGAAAAGCCCTAGGGCTCCAAATCGGAGGGCGTCTTATAGTGTCGAGAAATCCAGAACGCAACGACCGGAAATCAGGTCAGAAGACGGCGTCGAAACCGGCCGGAAAACCGCCCTTCAAGGGGCGCTCCGGTGACGCTTTGGCCGAACCCCGGGGCGGGCCCAAGCCTGGCGGCTGGAACCCCAACCCGCCTGCCAAATCCTTTTCTGCCTCGGGCCCACGCGCCGGTGGCGGGCGCGGCAAGGCCGACCCCGACGGCTTCCTGTGGGGCCGCCACCCGGTGCTGGCCGCCCTGGCCAATCCGGCGCGCAAAGGCATGGGCCGGCTGCTGGCCACGGCCGACCGCGCGGCCGAGATCGAACGCGATGACCTCGCCCACGGCCACGCGGTCGAGCTGATCGACCCCCAGGTGCTGGAGCGGATGCTGCCGGCCGGAGCCGTGCATCAGGGTCTCGCCTTCAAGGTCCAGCCGCTCGAGGGCGTCACGCTCGAGGACATCGGCGACCCGGCCCAGGGAATCATCGTCATGCTGGACCAGCTGACCGATCCCCAGAACGTCGGGGCCATCTTCCGTTCGGCCCTCGCCTTCGGGGCCCGGGGCATCGTCGTTCAGGACCGCCATTCCCCGGCCCTCGCCGGAGCCCTTGCCAAGGCTGCCGCGGGCGCGACCGAACGCCTGCCCTGCGCCCGGGTCACAAACCTGTCCCGCGCCCTCGAACGCCTCGCCGATCTCGGCTGGCGGGCGGTAGGCCTCGACGGGAATTCGGAGGAGACGCTCGCATCGGCGCTGGATCACCGACCGACGGTGCTGGTGCTGGGCTCCGAGGGCGACGGCATCCGACGCCTTGTCGCCGAACACTGCGACGTGCTGGCGAAGATCCCGATGCCGGGCGGCTTCGAGAGCCTGAACGTCTCCAATGCAGCGGCCGTGGCGCTTTATGAGGCCAGCAGGAAACAGTCGGGCTGATCCGGCATTGCTGCCCGGGTGATGCGGGCCTAGACCGCACCATGGAATTCCTCTCATCCCCCGAACTCGCCAGCCAGGCCACGGCCCTCGGCCAGGTACTGATGATCGACCTGGTGCTGGCCGGGGACAATGCCGTCGCCGTCGGTCTCGCCGCTGCGGCCCTCGCGCCGGAGCAGCGCAAGAAGGCGATCCTGATCGGTCTGGCCGCAGCAGTCGTCCTGCGTATCGGCTTTGCCCTGATCACCGTCCAGCTGCTGGCCATCATCGGCCTGCTGCTCGCCGGAGGCGTGCTGCTGCTCTGGGTCTGCTGGAAGATGTGGCGCGAGCTGCGCGAGGCGGCGACCCACGATCAGGCCGAGGCCGAGGCGGAACTAGAACTGGCCATGCAGATCGAACACGGCAAGGGGCCGTCACCCGAAGCGCTGGGCCTGAAACGCAAATCCTTCGGGGCCGCCCTGCTGCAAATCATGATCGCCGACGTGACCATGTCGCTGGACAATGTGCTGGCCGTGGCCGGGGCCGCTCATGACCATCCCTGGATCATGGTCTTCGGCCTGATCCTGTCGATCGGCCTGATGGGTGTGGCGGCCACCTTCATCGCCAGGCTGCTGACCAAACACCGCTGGATCGGCTACATCGGCCTCGTCATCGTTCTGTATGTCGCCCTGCACATGATCTGGGACGGGGCGCGGTCCGTGGTCGTCCGCACCGACAGGGTCGACGCGTTCAACGCCTCGGCCCCGGCCTTCCTCGACATCTCGCCCGAGGAGGTCGCCAAACACCTGAAGGGAATGCGCACCGAAAACAGCACCCTCGCCACACCACCGACACCCGGCGGGTCGCCAACACATGTCCCCGTCGTGGCACCCGTCGAGCCGGCGACAGCCCCGTAAGGCAAAAGGCCCGGAGCGATCCGGGCCTTTTTCATATCCGCTTCAGGTCCGTCAGGCGTCCGCCCCGCCGAACCGTTCGCTCCATTCCGCCACCTGCACGTCCTCGATTTTCTTGAACAGCACCTCGGCGGCCGCGACGGCCTGACCGCGCGGCAGGCGATCCAGCAGGGCCTCGTCCGCCCCCGGCCATGACAGGTCCGTCTCCCCCACGGTCGCCGCGATCCGCCCGGCCGAGTCCGGCATGACCGGGGCCGCGATCCGCCCGAACACCGCGACCAGATTCAGGCCCGTGCGCACCCCCACCGCCGCCCGGTCCACATCGGTCTTGAAGGCGGTCCAGGGCGCGGCCTCCTGCAGATATTCATTGCCCAGCACCCAGACGGCGCGCAGGGCCTGACAGGCCTTGCGGAACTCCATCGCCTCAAAGGCCTCGGCCGCTTCCGCGATTCCGGCCCGGACATCGGCCTCCAGCTTCGCCTCCAGCGGCCCCGGCTCGCCGCCGTCCGGCACGACGCCGCCGAATTTCGACTCGGCGAACTTGACGATCCGGTTGACGAAATTGCCCAGCACATCGGCCAGGTCCTTGTTGGTCGAGGCCTGGAAATCCTCCCAGGTGAAGGCCGAATCCGAATGCTC
>JAIEQA010000157.1 GCA_019748095.1 Caulobacteraceae bacterium
TGGCCCGCCCGCCTGCCCTTGCTGATCGCGGCGATCCGGGCCGAGGCCCCCGACATCATCGGCCTGCAGGAGGTGCTCGAGGACGCCGCCGTCGGCCTGCCCAACCAGGCCCGGACGATTGCGGACGCCCTGGGCGGCTATTCGGTGCATTTCGTCTCGACCGATCCCGAGGGCGCGCCGCGCCGCTACGGCAACGCCGTGCTCAGCCGCCTGCCGGTCACGGCGGTCGACCCGCGCCGGCTGGAGCCGCTCGACGACTATCGCACCGCCATCCGGATCCGGGTGACCGTCGGCGATCGGCCCGTGGATGTCGTCAACACCCACCTCGCGGCGGCGCAGGAGGCGGCGCCGGTGCGGGCGCGCCAGGTCGCCGACCTCGTCGCCCATCTGCCCCGCGACAATGTCCCTCTGGTCGTCATGGGCGATTTCAACGCGCTCCAGGACGAAGCCGGTCTGGCCCCCCTGACCGGATCGCGCTTCTTCAGCGCCCTGCCGCCCGGCGCCGCCGAAACGACACTGAACCCGGCCATGGGCCACCAGCCCCGGGTCATCGACCACATCTTCGTCGAGGCCGCCCGGTTCACGCCGGTCCGGGCCGCCGTGATCGGCTCGACCCCCGTCGCCGGCACCTATCCCTCCGACCATTTCGGCGTGGCGGCGACCGTCCGTCTCCGGTGAAGGCGCGGCCCCGACGCCGCCCGCGCCGCGGCCGTCGCGAGGTCGCGATCAAGGGCCGGGTCAGAGCCCCGGCATAAGGATAAGGCCTGAACCCGACCAGGGTCCGGTCGCCGGGATCCTGCACCGGGCGTTTGATCATCGACAGCCGGCCCGGCATCAGGCTGACGCCCTTGCCGACCCTGGCCGCCATCGGGCTGGTTGTGGCCGCGGTCATCTGGCTCAGACAACCCGGCAGAACCGCGCCCCGAACCGGCTGAGACCCTCGTCCGGCGGCCCTGGTCGGCAAACGTCGTCCGGATCGAGTTGAACGGGGCCGGGGCGCAGAGGGCAGGGGGCGGATTGATGGGGGCGGGGGCCCGTCATTCAACGTCCGGGCCCATTGGATCGGTCGATCCATCGCCCATCCGGAGGCACCGACACGGCGAACCCAAACCAAGGATTCTCCATGTCAAAGCCTGTCAACACGCTTGTTTTTACACTCACTCTTGCGGCCGCTTCCGGGATCGTCTCGGCGGCGTCGAGCCAGGTGATCCCGCCGCGCCCCCAGCATGTCTTCTTCGGCGATTCCGATCTGGAACAGGGCAACCACCAGCTTCTTTCGGGCGCGACGGAAGCGGACCTCGCGCCGTACTTCTGCAGCGACGGCCTGTGCCGGGACTCCAACGGCCCGGTCTGGGTGGAACGACTGGGTCTCGACATCCAGCCGGTGCTGTCCGGCCTCGTCGGCCGGGATGGCCTGAACTTCGCCGTCTCCGGCGCGCACATGACCGACCGCGGTGAAATCGAAGGCACCGGCGTCGCCAACCAGATCGCCCTGTTCGCGGACCTCGTCGGGTCCGGCCAACTGACGGTCGGGCGCAACGACCGGTTCTATATCCATGCCGGGTCCAACGACCTGACCCGACTGCTCGATGGCGAAACCTCCGATATCGTGGGCGAGGCATTGCTGGATGCAACGGGTGCGAATGTCGACACCCTGGCCGGGCTTGGCGCGCGTACGATCTATGTCGCCGAGGTCATGGATGTCTCGCTCCTGCCCATGCTGGCGGACGTCACGCCGCAGACGGCCGCGGAAGTGTCCGGGCTGGTCGCCGGCATCAATCGTGAGATGGATTCCATCCTTGAAGCGCGCTCGGGCGCGGCGCTCAATATTGTTCAGGTCCGGCAGAACGCCTTTCTCGACTATCTGGCCGACAACGCCGCAAGGCTGGGGTTTGAGGCCCCGTTCAACACGCCCTGCTTCGATGGTCAGGCGCTTTGCAGTCCCGACCGCGCACAGCAAAACAGGTATGTCTTTTTCGACCCGAACCATTTCAGCGCCCGGGCCCACGACCTGCTGGCGCGATGGTATCTGGCCACCCGCGACGGCGCGGAAGGGCGCGCGGCAGAGCCGGCTGCACGGCTCCCCGATCTGCTGATCGCGGACCATTTCCTGATCGCGCGGCTGGATGCGTCCGGACTGGATCATGCCGGGCCGTCGGGGTTCAGCCTGACCATGAGCCCCGTCTATAGCCAGCGACGGCTGCGGGCGACGGGCTCCGCCCCGCAGCTGACACACACCGCGCGCGGCGGACAGGTCAATCTGCGGCTGACCGACGAGGGGCGCTCACAGCTTGGGCTCTCGGCCGGATGGGCCGGCGGAGACGGTGATTTTGCCGACGGCTCCGGGCTCAAAAGCCGCCAGGGCAGTATCGAGGCCTATGCCGACCACCGCCGGGGCGGGCTCGATTTCATTGCGCGGGCGTCCTACGCGCTCGGGACCCATGAACTGCGCCGCGAGACCGGATTGCCCGGACTGGTCGCGCAAGCCGAGTTTGACAGCCGCGTCCTCGGGGCCGGTCTGGGCCTGCGACGCTCGTTCTCTCTCGGCAGCGTCCGGATGGTGTGGGAAAGCCGGGCCGACTATGTCCAGACCCGCATTGATGGAGCCAGCGAGCGTGGTGCCGAGGGCCTGGCCCTGGCCTATGACGAACAGACCCACGACCAGCTCCTTCTGACCGACAATCTGGATATGAGGTGGACGGCCTATCAGAGTGATCGGCTGGTCATCGCGCCAGTCGTGGGCGTGACGCTCTCGGACAAGGTGCTTGGCCGCCAGCATAACCTGACCTCCCGGCTGATCGACAACAGCGCGCAGCCGGCGGATACCGCCTCGGGTCTGTCCAGCCGGTTCGGGGCAGAGGTCCGGCTTGGACTGGAGGCCTCCCTCGACGACCGCTGGCGGCTCGGGGTGCGCTATCAGCGGGCCCTGGCCGGCGATGACAGGGACAGCCACGTCGCCCGGCTTTCCATCACGGCGCAGTTCTGATGTTGGTGCGTGGGTGAGGGGACGGCCCCAACCGTGCCCTCACCCACGGATCCTGCCTGTGAAAGCCAGCCCTCGCTCCGGACGATGACCGAATGACCAGTTCCGTTTCGTTGATCCTCAATGCCGTCGGGCTCGGCGTGGTTGTGGCGGGCCTGGGCGTTTTCGCTGTGTCCCACAGGGTCGGCCAGAAGCCGCTGCGGCAGGCACGCCTGTGGATGGCCGTGTTCATTGCCCTGCTGGGCTACGACCAGGCGGTTCAGATCGCTGACATCCTTGGCCTCATCGCCTCCACACCGGTCCTGATCGGTCTCGATTTTCTGCACCTGCCCCCGATCGTCATGGCGCTCTATATGCATGTCCGCCTCGTCACAGCGGATGGTGTCGTCGGATCGCCCGAAAGGACGGCCGGGCCTGTTCTCTGGCCGTGGGCGGTTGTGGCAGGCCTCTGGGCGCTTCTGATTCCGCTGGTGTTTCTGGATGCCGGGATCAAACGGGCCGTGTTTCTCGAAGGGGCGTTCGCCAGTGGCGACAACCTGCCGGGTTTGACCCAGGCCCCTCTGCTGATCGCCGCTATCGTCGGCGTCCTCCTCTATTGGCTCCTGTGGGTCGCACTGCTCGTCTGGGCCGGGATCGCGATGGTGGGCCGCCTGATCCGGCGCGAGCGATGGCTTCGCACACAGGTGTCCACGTTTGAGGGGCTGGGCCTGTCGCCTGTCAGACGCCTGCTATGGCTCTGTGCCGCGGGGATCGCCCTGGTTGTCACCGACCAGATCCTTGTGCTCGTCGACGGGAGCCACTGGCCGGACTGGAGCTCTGACCTCTATGTCGCGCTGCTGGCCCTGAGTTTTACGCTCCTGACCCTAAGCGCCGCTCTGGAACCCGAGCAAACCCTGCCCGGGGCCGAGGCTGGATCGGACCGGACGAAAGCGGCCTATGCTCGCTCCGCCCTGAGCGGGGAGGATTGTCAGCGCATTCTGGCGAAGATCGACCGGGCCATGCGGCACGGCCAGCTCTGGCGCGACCC
>JAIEQA010000114.1 GCA_019748095.1 Caulobacteraceae bacterium
ACGCCGATGCCCCGGCCGCGCATGGCCGGATCGCCGATCATCATGCCGTGAAAGGCGTTGCGGTTCTTCCAGTCGATGTCGATCAGGTTGGCGGTTCCCACCAGCCCTGCATCCGGCACATCGATGGCGAACCGCTGGTTCAAGGGATCGCGCGCCAGTCCCTCGAACCAGGACCGGGTCTGGGCCATCGAGGAAGCGAAGCGCCAGCCCCCCAGCATGGCCCACAGCTCCGGATCATTGCCCCAGCGATGCAGGGTTTCCAGATCGCGCTCCTCGACCGCCCTGAGCGTGACGGTCCTACCCCTGATCTGCATCGGATGGCTCCTGGTGACTCGGCCCACGGTAGGCCGGAAAGAAGCCGTTGTCCTCCCGCCCGGCACTGAGCGTGCCGTAGCCGTCGGGATCGAGGACGGCCCCGCACAGCCAGACGGTCCGACGGGTGTTGGCAAAGCCCGCCTTAAACCGGGACAGGCCATCGGTCGGGTCGTCACCCGCGCCCGCACCGCCCCCGAAATTGATCAACTCGCAGTCCTCCAGCCGCTCCAGCGCGAGGTCGTTGACGGCATAGGCGGCCCCGGCGGCATAGCCTTCACTGGAGGATGCGGCCAGGTGGCTGGTCGCCTGTCCGGCGTGGGTCACGAACAGATGCGCGGACACCAGACGGCCGTCGATGAAGGCTCCGAAAGCCCGGACACCGGGCAACTCTGCCAGCGCCCTGTGATGGCTTGTGGGGAAGGCGTGGACCCCGGTCAGCTGATGACGGGCAATCAACAGGTCATACAGACCGATCCAGTCCGGCATTTGGTCGGCGAGATCGATCTCTCGCGCCTCGACGCGGGTGTGAGCCCGCCGGACCTCATAGCGATGGTGTTTCGCATAGGCCGGCGGACCCAGAATTCGGTCATGGATGTGATGCGTCTTGAACGGCCTGGCCAGATTGAACGCGCACTTGATCGCCTCGAACGGCGGGTGTTGCAGGGGATCCAGCACCGCCACGACGGACAGCAGGCCCGCTGCTTTCAATCGCTCCAGCCCACCGACGAGGTCGGCGTCCGGCGGCAGGACGGTCAGGGGGTAGGGGCCGACAGCGTCGCGCGCCCCGCTGTCCTCGATCGCACGGGTCAGGATGTGGCCGCCCCATTCGGGCACGGCCAGCGGCGGACCAATATGACCCAGCCCCTCTGCATAGGCCGCGCTGGCATAGGGATGGGTCATCCCAGGGCCTCGACCACAAGATCGGCCATACTCGTCATCTCCCCTTCGCTGTAGCGGTGATCACAGGGCAGGGTCAGCAGCCGTCGCGTCCAGTCATGCTCCCGTGGAAACCGGTCTGCAGGCGATGCCAGCTCCGGCCAGTGAACCGCAGCGAACACGCGTGCGGCGATCAGTCGGGTCCGCAGCCGGTCCCGTGTCTGTGGCTCAAGGTCCAGCACATAGCCCAGCGGTGGGGCCACAGGGTTGGCGGGCAGGGCTGACCATCGCCGCAGACGCCGGTCCAGCGCCATCCAGTTGCGCAGCCGGGGCTTCGTCAGGCTGGACATCGGCGTCGTGTACAACAGTGCCAGACTGTCCGCCGTCATGGCTTCCCGGCTCACGCCCATGGCCGCCTCCTTCGTCTGGTTGGCGGCGTGCCAAAGGGCGTTGTCAGAACCGGCCAGATCAGCGGCGCGCAGATCCGCCGCGTACCAGAGGGCACCAGGATCCGGTACGGCATCGGGGCGGGGCAGGATGACGTCCCTGTCGCGGGGCACCAGCAGGCCGCCGTCGGCGACGCCGAACAGCTTACGCGGACTGTACAGCGTCCAGCTCGCCCCGGATCCCGGGCCCGCATCAAGGGCCTGTGCCCGATCCTCGACGACGTGAAGGTCGGGGCGGCCGGCAAGCGTTGCCCGTGTCGTCTCATCCACGGGCAGGCCAAAGGCGGCGTGGACCAGCAACAGATCGCCGGCCTGTGCGTCTGCCAGCACCCCGCTCAGGTCGGGCTGATATCCGGGACCGACGGGATAGAAGCGGGCGCGGTCCGACCACGCCGGCTGGACCATGTCGCGACACAGCCAGGCCGGCAGCCAGACCGTTGAAGGTGCCAGCCGTGCCACGAGGGCGGCGAACGCGGAGCGGGCGTTGACGAAGGCGGCATGAGGACGGTCTCCGGCCCAGTTGTCCAGCACGCTCTGACCGACACCTGCGGCACCCGCCGCGTGACGCTCGAAGAAGCCGCCGATCGGGCGGGACAGGGCGGTCATCACTTCGCGGTAAAGCCGCCGTCGACCATATAGGTCCCGCCGGTACAGGAGGCGGCATCGTCACTGCACAGGAAGGCGATCATGCGGGCCACCTCGTCGGCCGTGACATAGCGCTGGATCGGCAGGCCCGAGGCCGCTCCGCCCGTGGCCGCCGCACGCTCCGGATAGCGTTCCGACAGGGCCCGATCCAGCCTCTGCATCATGCTGGAGTCGATCGGCCCGGGGCAGACGGCATTGATACGAACGCCCGACGCAGCGGCTTCAAGCGCCGCCGCGCGGACCAGTCCAATGATGGCGTGTTTGCTCATGGTGTAGGCCGCCAGCGACGCACTGCCGATCACGCCCGAGATCGAGGACAGGCAGACGACGCTGCCCGAGCCCTGGGCCTTCATCACCGTCAGGGCGGCCTGGAGGGCGAACAGACTGCCCTTCACATTGACAGCGAGGACCTGATCCAGATCGCGCTCACCAAGCTCTTCCACGGGCCCCACGGGACCTTCGATCCCGGCTGTCAGGACCAGGGCATCGAGGCGACCGAAGCGTTCCAAGGTGGCCCGGACGACGGACGCCATGGCCTCGCGATCGGTGACGTCGGCTGCCAGCCAGGCAAGGTTGTCCCCGGTCTCCCGCGCCGGTGCCACCCGATCGGTCATCATGATCCGGGCCCCGCGCTCGGCCAGAAGCTGCACACTGGCCTGACCGACAACACCGGCTGCGCCGGTGATCAGGATCGCGCGGCCGCTCAGGCTCACAGGTCGGCCAGCGCCGTGGCGAGGGCGGTCGAGATGCGCGAGATCTGGCGCTCATCCATGTCGATCGCGAAGGGCAGGCCGATCACCGAGCGGCCGAGCCGTTCTGTTGCCGGCAGGGCGTCGCATCGACAGTCCGCGAAGGCGGCGTTGGTGTGGCACCCCTGATCCCACCAGCGGCGGGTCCCGATGTCGGCGGCGGCCAGCGCCTGTTCAACGCGGTCCGTCGCGCCATCGGGCAGGCGGACCGAGCAGACGCTGGTGACCCAGTCCACGCCCCATCCGGGCTGGAACCGGACCTGTGGTACATAGGTCATGGCGGCGCGCATCAGTCTGGAGGTGCGCAGATATTGTAGCCGATCGGCGTCCCAGCCATCCATCGCCGCAAGACCCACGGCCCCCGCATATTCACTCAGCTTGGCGTTGGTGGCGACGACCTGGGCCGCGCGCGAGCCGCGAAAGCCGAAGGTGGTCAGCTGGCGCACCCGGGCCGCCAGGTCGGCATCGCGTGTGGCGAGGAAACCGCCCTCGCCGATGCCCAGAACCTTGGTCGCATGCAGGCTGACGACCACGGGAATGTCGGCCTGTCTGGCCTGGTCGAAGGCCGCAGCCCCATCGAGGATGATCGCAAGGCCGGTCTCTTCGCGCAGGGCCTTCCAGCCCTCAAGATCAGGCATGGCCCCGAAGGCGGCCACCGGTATGACGGCCGACACCGGGCCCCGGCCGCCGGCGAGACAGTCACGCACCGTGTCCGGGCGCAGCATCCAGTCGTCGACATCCACATCGACGAACCAGGGCTTCAGACCGGCGGCGATCACCGCATGGGCCGTGGCCACGAAGGTATAGGAGGGGACGATCACGAAACTGCCGGCGGGCAGATGCAGGGCCTGAAGGGTCAGGGTCAGAACCTGGGTAGCGTTCACACAGGTGACAACCTGGGTCCCGGCCTCGAACCGTTCTGCCAGACGGGCCTCGAACGCCGTCAGCAGGGGGCCGAAATTCGAATAGCTGCGCACCTCGTCCATGCGGCGCAGATACGGAAGGACGGCGTCGGCCCCGGGCAATCGGGGTCGCGCGGCGGGAACGATCTCGCGAAGGACCTCCGGGGTCAGGAGAACGGCACCGCTTCGGCCGCCCATGGCGACTCTCCTCACGAATCCATG
>JAIEQA010000109.1 GCA_019748095.1 Caulobacteraceae bacterium
GACATCGAGGGCGAGGCCCTGGCCACGCTCGTTGTCAACAAGCTGCGCGGTGGCCTGCGCGTCGCCGCCGTCAAGGCGCCGGGCTTCGGCGACCGCCGCAAGGCCATGCTGGAGGACATCGCTGTCCTGACCGGCGGCCAGGTGATCTCGGAAGACCTCGGCATCAAGCTGGAGAACGTCACCCTCGACATGCTCGGCAAGGCCAAGAAGGTCACGATCACCAAGGACGACACCACGATCGTGGACGGCACCGGTGAGAAGGACGCGATCGAGGCCCGCATCGGCCAGATCAAGAAGCAGATCGAGGACACCACCTCGGACTACGACAAGGAAAAACTGCAGGAACGTCTGGCCAAACTGGCCGGCGGCGTTGCCGTCATCCGCGTCGGCGGCTCGACCGAAGTCGAAGTGAAAGAAAAGAAGGACCGCGTCGACGACGCCCTGAACGCCACGCGTGCAGCCGTTGAAGAAGGCATCGTCCCCGGCGGCGGCATCGCCCTGCTGAAGGCGACCAAGGCCCTGGAAGGCCTGAAGGGGGACAACCCCGACCAGACCGCCGGCATCGCCATCATCCGGCGCGCCATCCAGGCCCCGATCCGTCAGATCGTCGAGAACGCCGGCGTCGAAGGCTCGATCGTGGTCGGCAAGGTGCTGGAAAACAAATCCGCCACCTACGGCTTCAACGCCCAGACCGAAGAGTATGTCGACATGATCCAGGCCGGCGTCATCGACCCCGCCAAGGTCGTGCGCACCGCGCTCCAGGACGCCGCCTCCGTGGCCGGCATCCTGATCACCACTGAAGCGGCCGTTGCCGATGCCCCCAAGAAGGGCTCGGGCGGCAGCGCCGGCGGCGGCGGCATGGGCGGCGGCATGGGCGGCATGGGCGACATGGACTTCTGATCCACGCCCAGCTCACGCTGAACGAAACGAAGGAGGGCGGGTCCGGCAACGGGCCCGCCCTTTTCTGTCGGAGCGCCCCGACGTTGCAGCCGCTGGTTCTGGTCCAATAACCCCCGGGGGCCCCCGGGGGTTTCCTCCCTGAAACAGAACCGCAATCGTGCAGAAATCCAGCGAAGCCAGACTGGGGGCGTCATCTCCAGGAGGCCCATCATTCTCGCCCTCACCCTGTTTCTGTCCGTATCGCCCACCCTTCCGCCTGACCTCTGCCAGCGCGCTCTGGCCGCCGTGCCCGAACGCCGCTGCGCCGCCGCGCCTCATGGCGTGGTCCTGGCCGAGACCGACGCGGAGGCGGCGCGCCTGGCGGGCTACCTCGTGGCGGGCGAGGCGCGGTTCACACGCCATTTCGACCGCCCCATTGGCCCCTATGTCGTGGCCGCGGCCCCGCCTGTGGTGGATGCGGCGCCCCTGACGGCCGCCGGCTTCGACCATGCGCTGACCTGGCCGGCCGGGGAGGCGTTTCGCGAGGCGACGCGGTGCGGCATCGAGCAGGCCACCCGGTCTTTCGCGGCCTCGCAGAACATGGACCCCGTGCAGACGCGCCAGGTCGTCGACAACGCTCTGTCCCGCGCGCCCGACGATCGGGCCCTTGCGGCCATCGATTCCGCGATGATGCCGCATGAACTGGGTCATCTGCTGTTCACCGCCGCCTTCTGGCCAGACGACCGGCCCGAAGGCGGGGCGCGGCCCAAGCACTACGGCGGGCCTGGCCCTGACTGGCTGGACGAGGCGGCCGCCATCGTGATGGAGGACGAGGCGACAACGGACCAGCGCAGGGCGCAGTTCGCCCAGCTGATGAAGGGAGAGACCGTCGCGTCGATCGGTCCGCTGGACGCCCGGCCGATCCTGACCGACCTCTCGGGCCTGCTGGAACGCCCCCACCCGGGCCTGGCGCGACTGAACGACCCGGCAGCACCGCGACCGCCCATGACCGGAATTCCCGGCAGCGGTGCCCAGGTCGGCGTCAACTTCACACCGGCGGGATCGGCTGGGAGCGGACCCCGTCCCGGTGCCCTGGACACGGTCTTTTATATCCAGGTCCGGAGGTTCGTGGACTATCTGATCGAGCGGTCGGGCCAGCCAACGATCCTGGCGGAAATCGCCAGGGCTATGGCCTCGGGCGAGACGATGGAGACCTGGTTGCAAGAGGCCGGGTCGGCCCATGGCCTGCCCGCGTCCGTCGCGGCGCTGGACGACGACTGGAGGCGCTACATCGAAGCGGCCTGATCCGGGCTATCCACGCCCTGCAGGACGCCGCCTCCGTGGCCGGCATCCTGATCACCCCCTCAGGCCGCTGTGGCCGACGCTCCGAAGAAGTCCTCGGGCGGCGGTGCCGGTGGCGGCGGCATGGGCGGCGGCA
Source organism: Caulobacteraceae bacterium (assembly GCA_019748095.1). Classification (GTDB taxonomy): domain Bacteria; phylum Pseudomonadota; class Alphaproteobacteria; order Caulobacterales; family Caulobacteraceae; genus Brevundimonas. The sequence continues at coordinate 2,318 of JAIEQA010000109.1, forward strand.
TGGGCGGCATGGGCGACATGGACTTCTGATCCAACGCTCAGCCGATCGGCTGAACAAGAAGGAGGGCGGGTCCGGCAACGGGCCCGCCCTTTTTCGTGCCCGCTGCGGCCTGCCGCCGCGCCACATCGGGTCGCAGGGGTCGCAGGGCCGGGTTGCCCTAAGGTGACAGGCCTGACTGCGGTTGGCCTCCGCCGGCTGCGGTGCGTGATCCACGCCCCGACGGACGGAGACTGCCCATGAAGATCAAGGATCGCCCCGAGTTTCGCAGCAAAGCCACGGTGCTGACCTTCGCCCCCGGCGACCGGGTGGCCGACGCCGTGGCCGTGATGAGCGAGCGCAACTATGGCTCGGTCGTCATCGTCGATCCGGAGCGCAAGCCCATCGGCATCGTCACCGAACGCGACCTGATGCGTCGGCTGCTGCACAAACGGCTGGATTTCGACACCACCACCCTGGCCCAGATCATGACCACCGACCTGAAGGTGGCGCGCGCCGACGACGACCTGCTGGACTGGCTGCGCCTGATGTCCAACGAACGCTTCCGCCACCTGCCCGTGGTCGATGAGCAGGGGGTGCTGATCAGTATGATGAGCCAGGGCGATTTCGTCAGCTACACCTGGCCCGAACTGCTGGGCCGCCTGCGCGAGCAGGCCCGCGCCACCTTCGACGTCAGCCCCTCGCTGGTGATGATGATCGCGGGGGCCGTGCTGTTTGTGGCGGCGACGGTGATCCTGTTCCTGCAGGCGCGGTAGGCCACCCGCCCCGGCGCGCCTCAAGGACGCTGCGCGCCGCTCGCGCGGCAGGCCGGGACGGCCTGGCTTCGCCACCAAGAGCCGGTCGCCAAAGCGACCGGGGGGACCCGCGCCGGGTCGGGCGACCGGGGCTGGGCGTCCCCGCTTTCGCGGGGATGACAACGGCGCGCGGGGCGCGCCGACCCCGTGAAGAGAGCTCGGCTTTTTGAACTCCGCTCATCCCGGCGAAGGCCGGGATCCAGTGCTTTCGTGAGGCAGGGTGCACAGGATCAAACACAGTGCGACGCCGGTCCGTCCGGAACGCCCAAAGGACTGGATCCCGGCCTTCGCCGGGATGAGCGGAAAGAGGGGGGCGTGAGGGTCCTGCGCTGTGCCGCCCGGCCGTGATGGATTCAGCAGTCAGTGCGGTGGCCCGGTTCGGCGGGGGCGGATCCGGGCGACTGCATAAATATCCGGCGGGGAAGCGCGGACACCGCCGATACTGCCAAAATGTCGGACATCGGGGGTCTTGCGTTGATGGTACGGCGCGATTTGCTCAATGAATTCAATGGCAGGCGGAGAATAAGGGGGCTGTTGCGCGCCCTGGTCTCCGGGGGGCTGATAATGCGCGGATGAAAACACATCCGGACATTGACGAGGACCCCGGGCCGGGGCGCGACCGGTTCGAGCGGGGGTATTGCGTGGTCTCGAAACGGACCTGGTCGCGCATTCGGCGGGAGTATTCGGCCGGGGCCTCGGTGCCCTGGCTGTCGGCCCGCTATGGGCCCGCCGAGCGGACCATCGCCGCCCATGCGAAGGCGGGGGGCTGGCGCAAGAAGGATCTGGCGCGGCTGGCCGATGCGGCGCGCGACGCCGAGGAGGCGGCGGAGGCGGCGGCCGAGGCCGATGCGGACATCTCGGCGGCGGGGGTCGGGGGCGGGTCGGGGACGGACGCGGTGGCCGATGCGGCGCCCGATCTGGGCGAGGCCCTGCGGCGGGCGCTGATGCGGGGGGTGCGGGCGATCGAGGCGGGGGATCCGCGGCTGGCGCTGGACTATCTGCGGGTAGCCCAGGCGCTGGAGGGGGCCGGGGATGAGGGGGCGGCGCGGGTGTCGCCGCAGGATGAGGCGGCGCTGGCCTATGTGCTGGAGCGGCTGGGGGCGGAGGGGGAGGGGTGAGGCGGACGAGAACCCCTCCGTCTCCTGCGCTTCGCTCCGGATCCACCACCCCAACCCGTCGGGACGGGGAGGAGACGGGGAAGGGCTCGCGGGCCGATCGCATACGATCGTCTGTGCGCCCCGTTCCGGGGAGGGAGAGGACGATTGTGGCGGCCGCGGCGTGGCGGCGGGCGTCTCATGTCGGGCAGCGGACGCCGGATGAGCCGTGGCG
>JAIEQA010000069.1 GCA_019748095.1 Caulobacteraceae bacterium
ATCGAGGCCTCGGTCCGCAGCGCGGTCGAGGCCGTCGCCGCCTTCCGCGCCGGCCGGGTCTGACCGGGGCGCGGAAGACGGCTTCGGGGACGCCGGCCTAGTTCAGGTCGAACCGGTCGGCGTTCATCACCTTGGTCCAGACGGCCACGAAGTCGTGGACGAACTTGGCCTTCGCGTCCGACTGGGCATAGACCTCGGCCAGGGCCCGCAGCTGGGAGTTGGAACCGAACACCAGATCGACGCGGGTGGCCGTCCACTTGACCGCGCCGGTCGCCCGGTCCCGGCCCTCGAACTCGGCCTCCTCTTCCGAGGTCGCGGTCCACACCGTGCCCATGTCCAGCAGGTTGACGAACACGTCGTTGGTCAGCTGGCCCGGACGGGTGGTGAAGACCCCGTGCCGGATGCCGCCGACATTGGCGTCCAGCGCCCGCATCCCGCCCCACAGCACCGTCATCTCCGGGGCCGTCAGGGTCAGCAGCTGGGCCCGGTCGATCATCATCTCTTCCGGCGTCAGGCTGTAGCTGGCCTTCTGGTAGTTGCGGAACGCATCGGCCTCGGGCTCCAGCACCGAGAAGCTCTCGATGTCGGTCTGGGCCTGGCTGGCGTCGGTCCGGCCCGGCGTGAAGGGGACCTCGACGTCATGGCCGGCCGCCTTGGCCGCCGACTGCACCGCGACGGTGCCGGCCAGCACGATCAGATCGGCCAGGGACACGGTCTTGCCGCCCGCGTTGAAGTCGCGCTGGATCCCTTCCAGCACGCCCAGCACCCGGGCCAGCTGATCGGGCTGGTTGACCGGCCAGCTGCGCTGGGGCTCCAGCCGGATGCGGGCCCCATTGGCCCCGCCGCGCTTGTCCGACCCGCGGAAGGTCGAGGCCGAGGCCCAGGCCGTGGCCACCAGTTCGGTGACCGACAGGCCCGACGCCAGGATCCGCTCCTTCAGCACGCCCACATCGGCCGCATCGATCAGCGGGTGATCCACCGCCGGCACCGGATCCTGCCACAGCAGTTCCTCGGTCGGCACCAGCGGGCCGAGGTAGCGGGCCCTGGGACCCATGTCGCGGTGGGTCAGCTTGAACCAGGCGCGGGCGAAGGCGTCGGCGAACTGGTCCGGGTTCTGATGGAACCGGCGCGAGATCTCCAGATAGGCCGGGTCGGTCTTCAGGGCGATGTCGGTCGTGGCCATCATCGGCTTGACCCGCTTGCCCGGCACATGGGCGTCGGGGGCCAGATCGGCCTCGGCGATGTCCTTGGCCGTCCACTGATAGGCGCCGGCCGGGCTCTTGGTCAGCTCATAGTCGTATTTGAACAGCAGGTCGAAATAGCCGTTGTCCCAGCGCGTCGGATGCGAGGTCCAGGCCCCCTCGAGGCCCGAGGTGATGGTGTGCTCGCCCTTGCCGCTCTCCCAGCTGTTCTTCCAGCCCAGACCCTGTTGGGTGATGCCGGCGCCCTCGGGCTCGACCCCGACATGTTTGGCATCGCCCGCGCCGTGGGCCTTGCCGAAGGTGTGGCCGCCGGCGATCAGGGCGACGGTCTCCTCGTCGTTCATGGCCATGCGCGCGAAGGTCTCGCGGATGTCATGGGCCGAGGCGGCGGGGTCCGGCTTGCCGTTGGGGCCTTCCGGATTCACATAGATCAGGCCCATCTGCACAGCGGCCAGCGGGTTATCCAGCTTGCGCTCGGCCTTGTAGCGGGCGTCGCCCAGCCAGGTGTCCTCGGCGCCCCAGTGCACGTCCTCCGACGGTTCCCAGGTGTCCTCGCGGCCAAAGCCGAAGCCGAAGGTCCTGAACCCCATGTCCTCCATGCCGACGTCGGCGACCAGGATGAACAGGTCGGCCCAGCTGACGGCATTGCCGTATTTCTGCTTGATCGGCCACAGCAGGCGGCGCGCCTTGTCGAGGTTGCCGTTGTCCGGCCAGCTGTTCAGCGGCGCGAACCGCTGCTGTCCCTGCCCCGAGCCGCCGCGCCCGTCACCGGTGCGATAGGTCCCGGCCGAGTGCCAGGCCAGGCGCACGAAGAACGGGCCATAGTGGCCATAGTCGGCCGGCCACCAGTCCTGCGAATCTGTCTGCAGGGCGCGCAGGTCGGCCTTCAGCGCCTCGACGTCCAGCTTTTTGAACGCCTCGGCATATTTGAACGTCGCGCCGAACGGATCGGTCAGGGCCGAATGCTGCGACAGGATCTTGAGGTTCAGCTGGTTGGGCCACCAGTCGCGGTTGGACCGGCCGCCGAACGAGGTGTGGAACCGCACGCCGTGGTTCAGCGGGCATTTGCTGGTGGGCTCTACGAGGTCGCTTCCATCCATGGGCATCGGTCTTCTCCGGTTGTGGGGGCCAGTACGCTGCGGCAAGCGTAGCAGAGCCGTTCCATCGATCGAAGTTCATAATATCGATGCTGAGGATAGGTTTTGTCTATCGAATGCTCCGTGAGGGGCCGGGGGGCACCCGGTCAGAAAACTGTGTCCGGATGGTCCGGATCGCCGCCGCCGGTGATGCAGAAAAACAGGGTCCATTGAGTCCACTGAGTCCACCGGGTCCCGATGCCGGCGCGGCGCGGACCCGGGGCCGAGCCCAGTCTGGCACAGCCCGGACCGACGCACGCTGCAGGGCCCTTGTTTCGCACCGCCCCTTGATCGCAAAGGGAAAATCGGCGCGTTCGTTGATAACATCGCCCCTCGTCATCCCGGCCGCAGCGCAGCGGAGAGCCGGGACGGGACGCCTCAGACGTCGAAGGTCTCGGGCAGGCGGCCGGCGCGGAACAGGATGGTGGGGCTCTCGTCATAGTCGCCCATCTCGGTGTCGGCCGAGACCGAGAAGGCCACCACCCCCTGCCGGCCCTTGTCGGTGAAGGTGGTCGCCAGCCGCTCGGCCTTGCGCCGCGCCTCGGCCGCATCCTTGCACCCCACCTGGGGCTCCGCCTTCAACCCCTCGCCGCGCCCGCGCCCATAGGCCTGAATGATGTACACGGTCTCGGTCGCCATCCGCGCGACAGGGGCCTGTTCGGGGGCGGGGTCAAGGGGTGGCGTGCAGGAGCGACGCGGTGCCCGCCCGGCCCCGGCCACCGTCGACCTTGTCATCCCGGCCGAAGCGCAGCGAAGAGCCGGGACGGGAAGGAACAGCCCTGATCCCTTCTGCTCCCGGCGGCCCGCAGGGCTGAACCGGGCGACGGGTTGCCGACCCGACCCTGGCCCCGGATGGGCTCCGGGGCAGGCGTGTGGACGCGCCTTGCCGTCCCCCGATCTCCGCTGCGCTCCGTCGGGGATGACAAGGTGCCCGCATCGCTTTGTCGGAAATGACAAGAGTCATGCGATCGGACGGTTAGTCGCCCTGGCCTTCAAGTTGCCGTTCGCGAACCAGGTGGATGAACCCACCCAGATCCATGAGCCAGGCCTGCTGTTCAGGCAGGAACGTCTGGTGAAGCGGACGCGGGATGACCAGTTGTAAAGCCTTCGCCTGCATCTCGTCGGTCTGATTTCGCGAAATGCCAAGTTCCAGCGTCAAAAGATGCTTCCGGTCAATGCGATGGGCCTCGGACAGCACCTGTCGCCACCGATCTTTCAGCGTCGACTTGGCTCCCAGCATGGTCAGACGGGACTCGGGAAAGGCCGCATTGGCGTAGTCTTCTGTCCCTGGGAACAGGAAGTCCGGCCGGTTCCGATTTTCGGTTTGTGCGCCTCGGGCGTACCGAATGCCCTGAGCCTGAAACACCGCTTCCAGATGGTTCTCAAGGGCCTGACCCGCACGGGCCTTGCGGCGGTTCTGCACGCTCAGCGAAAAGGACAGGAAGCCGTCCACATCGACGGCGCTCTCTACGTGGAAACCGTCGCCAATCCTTTTCGCGACGATCCGTCGCTCAAGCCGGCGGAAAAGCTGCTCTTCCCGATCCAGCCAATCCACGAGCGCGCCATCAGGATCATCGGCCGCAGAGATGTCCGGCAGTGACGTGCGCGCCAGTTCTGAGAACACCCTTGTTTTGGGAAAGACCAGACCGAACGGTTCGATCAGAGCGTCTAACCGATCAGATTCGGGCTCCTCAGGCTCAATAGAGAGCTCTTCGAGAACGTAGCGCGCAGCAAAGCCCAGTTCGATATCGTTTTTGTCATCGATATGTTGAACTGAGATATTCTCACCTTCCGGTGATTCCAATCCAAACAGCCAGAGAAGCTGGCTCGAAACCGATTCCTTGGCAGGAGTAATCACGGCAAGGAATGAGCCGTCCTGTTGCAAGGCTATAATTAGAAGATCACCGACAGCCATGGCTTCGGTCACCGCGTTGCTTGAATAATAAAGGTGATATTCAGTCCTAAGGCGTCCCTTTCGGAACTTTCCCTTACGGACGTTCGACCAGCTCATAAATCCGTCTTCGGTCAGAGAGCCCTGCTCGTCCGACAGCCAGATAAACCGTGTGAGAACTCCCCTACGGTCCTGATCTCCCAAAAGCTGCCGGAGCGCCTGGATGCCGTGAAACTCCCGCTGACCTTCCATCGTTTCAACCAACGTCAACCGCTTCGCGACGGCACCTGCGAACAGGCTGGACAACATTCCCCTGCGCAAATCAGACCCCTCTGATCGTCAGACGTTGCTGTCCCGACACCAACCAGTCTGCGCAGCGCGTCGTCAGTTCTTCAAGGGACAGGCGCTCCCGTCCCTTGATCGCGCACTCCCACACCGTGGCTACCCGCCAGCCCGCCGCCAGAAGCCGGGCTTCCGCGTCCGCGTCGACCTCCCGGTTCCGCCCGATCTTCGCTTCCCAGAACTCGGGCCGCGTCTTCGGCCACTTGAACAGGTGACAGTCGTGCCCGTGCCAGAAGCA
>JAIEQA010000086.1 GCA_019748095.1 Caulobacteraceae bacterium
ATCTCGCGAAGGACCTCCGGGGTCAGGAGAACGGCACCGCTTCGGCCGCCCATGGCGACTCTCCTCACGAATCCATGATCCATGAGACGGTGGCCATGGTTAAGGTGGAGTTATCGAGCGTTTCCGGGGTCAGGCGTCACGGACAATGTTGACGCGGAGGCGTGCGGCACCATTCTCCGCCAGGTCCACGCGGGTTGTCGCAAGGCTGAGCGGTCCGCGGATCGAAGAATTGACCGCGTCCATTCCATTCGCCGTCATGGATCCACGGCCAACCAGATAGCGCAAGGAGATGCGCTCGTGATCGGCTGCGTCGGGCTGGGTCCCGTGCAGGGTGAAGGGGTGCCAGATGGCTGCAAATCCGGCCTCGCCCGTCAGGACGGTCTGACGCACATCGATCGCCTGACCGTCGGGCGACTCGTAGCGCCACATGTCGGGACCCTGACGGCTCAGGCTATGGGGAAAGGGTGTCGCGCCCAGGCGATGACTGCCCTCCAGCAGGAACAGCGGTGCGTCGATGCGCTGCACGGGATGCAGATAGACGTACAGGGTGACGAAGTCGGCTTCGCGATCGCGATAGTCGATGATGTCCTGATGGAAATCGATGCCGTAGAAATAGGTTACGTCCCGATATTCAGGCTTCACATACGGACCCAGATTGTTGACCGGCGCGCCATCAATCCGGGCCTTGAGCCAGCCCGGAATGGACCGTGCCGGCACCCCGCACACGACCTTGCGGTCCATGACGACATAGTCCGGGCCCAGAACCTCGGACAGGACGGCCACCAATCCGGGATCCTGTTCCACGAAGGCCAGATCGGGCTCGAACTGTTCCAGCAGGTTGCGCCCGGGGCGGGGGTTCACACCCCGGAACTGCGGGTCGGCATCGAAGGTGGCCTCGTCCTGGAACAGGCGGTGATCGAATGACCGCTGTGCCCGGATCTTGCCCAGAAGGTCCGCCGCTGCGGCGGCGTCCAGCGGGTGATCGAACAGATAGGCCCCCGTGCCGACGAGGGTGTCCGTCACCGAGGGCGGCGAAGGCGTTGCGGTGGCACTCAGGGCCATGATCGAATCCCTCCCGATGATGGAGAGGGTCGCGCCGACGTCTTAACGGGGCCTGAATCGTCCCTGCCGCGGGTGTTCCGCCTTCCTGCAAATGGGTGTGGCACCGACTCGCCGGCAGCGCCTAGGCTTGCGACTGTGATTCTGTTTCTGGACGGTCGCCCCGGCCGTTCCAGCCAGCGCGGCGGATCGGCTGATGTTCGACGAAAAATCGATACTGATCACGGGGGGGAGCGGCTCGTTCGGGCGGATGTACATCCGCATGATCCTCGCTCATTTCAAACCGCGCCGCCTGATCGTCTATTCGCGTGACGAGCTGAAACAGTTCGAGATGCAGCATGAGTTCACCGACCCGTGCATGCGGTTCTTCCTCGGCGATGTCCGGGATCGCGAGCGCCTCATCCAGGCCACGCGCGGCGTAGATTTCATCATCCACGCGGCAGCGATGAAACAGGTGATCGCGGCCGAGTACAATCCGACCGAATGTATCCGCACCAATATCAATGGAGCCGAGAACGTCATCGCCGCCGCTCTTGCGAACAATGTGGAGCGGGTTATCGCCCTTTCGACGGACAAGGCGGCGAACCCGATCAATCTGTATGGCGCGACCAAGCTGGCGTCGGACAAGCTGTTCGTCGCGGCGAACAACATGGCGGGCAGCCACCGGACCCGGTTCGCGGTCGTGCGCTACGGCAATGTTGTCGGGTCGCGAGGGTCGGTCCTGCCCTTCTTCCAGAAGCTGATCGCGGAGGGGGCGTCCTCCCTGCCGATCACGGACCCCCGCATGACCCGGTTCTGGATCTCGCTGGAGCAGGGGGTCAATTTCGTCCTGCAGAATTTCCGCCGCATGCACGGGGGCGAGATCTTCATTCCCAAGATTCCCTCGGTCCGGATCGTCGATCTGGCCGAGGCGATCGCGCCGGGGATGCCGACGCACGTCATCGGCATTCGGCCGGGTGAAAAACTGCACGAAATCATGTGCCCGGCGGACGATTCTCACCTGACCTATGAGTTCGAAGACCACTATGTGATCGCCCCCACGATCCGGTTCCACAACGGCGACGTCGACTTCTCGCTGAACGCCCTGGGCGAACAGGGCGTCCATGTCGGACCGGATTTCGAGTATCACTCCGGCACCAACCCGCATTTCTTCAGCGTCCAGGAAACGCGGGAGTTCAATGCCCGGGCCAAGACCTGAGCCGGGGCCTCACTCCAGCATCGACCAGTCCAGCGGCGTGCCCTTGACCGCGTTCTGCCTCAGGGTGCGTCCCAGAAGGTCATGATAGTGGCGGGGATGCAGGCCGTCCCCGGGGCGCACGGAACGCAGGGTCCGGGGCGTCAGGGGCTCGCCCGCCTTCACATCCTCGGCGATGAACAGGGAACGGCCAAAGCGGCGGTTGATCAGGGCCTGACCGGTCGGGCCGGACTGGATGCCGCCGATCGCCTGTTCGGCGACCCGGATGCCCTGGACCAGCCGGGCGAACTCGTCCGGCATCAGGGAGAAGCTGGCGTCCGGTCCACCGATCTCCCGGTCGAGGATGAAATGCTTTTCGATCACCCGGGCCCCGAGGGCGACGGCCGCGATGGCCACGGCATCATCGGTCGTGTGGTCCGACAGGCCCATGGGCACGCCGAAGGTCTTCGCCCACAGGGGGATGGTCGCGAGGTTGGCGTCGGACGGCAGGGCTGGATAGGCCGAGGTGCATTTGAGCAGGGTCACGTCGTGATTGCCCTGCCGGTGACAGGCTGCCAGCGCCTCCTCGATCTCGGCCAGACCGGCGATCCCGGTCGACATGATCATGGCCCGCCCCTTGGCCGCGCAGTATTCGATCAGGGGAATGTCGCAGATCTCGAACGAGGCGATCTTGAAGATCGGCACATCCAGGGCATCCAGGAAGTCGACGGCCTCGAAATCGAACGGCGACGAGAAGAAGGTCAGGCCATGTCGATGGGCCTCCGCCTGGATCGGCGCATGCCATTCCCACGGCGTCTGGGCCTCGACGTATAGGGCATGCAGGGTCGTGCCGTCCCACAGCGTCCCGTCCCGGATCTGGAACGGCGGCGTGTCGCAGTCCAGGGTGATGCCGTCGGGTTTGTAGGTCTGCAGCTTGATGGCGTCAGCGCCGGCCGCCGCAGCCGCCCGGACCGTCTCCAGGCAGACCTCCAGCGACCCACCGTGGTTGGCCGAGAGCTCGGCGACCACGAACACATGGTCCGGATACGTAAAGCTCACGCCGCCTCTCCCTTGAATACGGTCGGCATCAAGGCGGCGCGGTCGGTCGCCCAGCCCTCGGCGAACCGGGCCAGACAGACGATGTCCTGCATCTCCCCGTTCTTGCGGTAGTGGCGCACGAACCGGCCCTCCTCGACGAAGCCGAACCGCTGATGCAGCCGCACCACCCCGGCGTTGAAGACGAACACCTCGCAGCACAGCTTGCCGATCCCGATCACGTCGAAGACATGATCCAGCGCCAGCAGCTCCATGGCCGCGCCGGAACCGCGTGGCGCGTCTTCCTCCCCCAGATAGAAGGCCCAGGTGCAGCGGTCGTGGACGCGGTTGATCGCGGTGAAGGACACAAAGCCCAGCGGCCGGTCCTGATGTTCGAAGATGCAATAGACGGCCGTCGGGTCGATCAGGGCCGCCGCGAACCACCGGTTATGTTCGTCCTGGGTGATGATGTGGTCGCTGTACATCCCGGCGCGGACCCGGTCCTGATTGCGCCACGACAGCACCCGCGCGCTGTCGTGGGCGGTGAGGGGACGGAGGCGGCAATCGGCGTAAAACATCATGCGATCCGGGGCGGCTCGGCCTGACCAAACCGGTCAGGAATTTGACCAGGGCCAAGACTAACCTGACCAAGGTGATCAAACAGTCGACGGACGCCCTGGCCGTCGACAATTCCACCCGCCCGTGCCGAGATATCCTGTCGCGCGCGGGCGGGGCCGAGCGCGATCAGGCCCTTGCGGACGCGATCCGACAGATCGGCCCCGTCCCACGATCCGGCGTCGATGAAGCCGCAGAGCGAAGGCCACTGTTCCAGATTTGCGCGCTGGTTGTCGGCGATCCCCACCATCACGGTCGGGGTCCCGCACCGGGCCAGTTCGAAGATGGTCTGGCCCGCCCCGCTGATCGCCACATCGGCATCCTGCATCAGCCGGGCCATGGCTCCGGCATCCAGCGCCTGATGGACAGTGAGGTGAGGGGAGGCGACCAGCCGTTCCTGACCCGCGCCCAGCACCAGATCGACGGCCGCATCCGGCCAGACGGCGTGGGCCAGCTCCGCCATCGTCGCTCCAATGCTGCGAAGGTCGCCCCCGCCGAACACGACCAGGACGCGCCCGACCCGTTCGCGCGTCGGTGCGCGCGGGGGCATGTCGATAAACGGACCCCGCAGGGGATGCCAGCGCGGTCCCTCGAGCCAGATCGAGTCCGGATGGGCCGCGGGGGCCTCGGCAGGGCGCCGGTCGGGGGCAGGGTGCACCACCTGTCCGGCGGGCCAGGGCTGCCACAGGTCGTCGATGAAGACGGTTTGCCCACCCATGGCCGCGATGGCCTCTCGCACCGCGGCCGGAGCCGTGTACGAGTCCAGAAGGGTCACCGCGGCACCGGGATCGGTCAGGGCCCCGGCGGCATCGTCCTGCCATCGCCTGATCCGGATCTCCTGCCCGGGCTGGATCAGGCCCGCTGCGGCCTCGTCACCGTCGAGCATCCAGATCACCCGACCGCCGCGCCGGCACCATTCGTCGGCATAGGCGCTGCAGCGGCTGACATGGCCCAGTCCCCGGACCCGGTCGCC
>JAIEQA010000049.1 GCA_019748095.1 Caulobacteraceae bacterium
TTGCCCAGCACATCGGCCAGGTCCTTGTTGGTCGAGGCCTGGAAATCCTCCCAGGTGAAGGCCGAATCCGAATGCTCGGGCCCATAGGCCGTCAGCCGCCAGCGCCAGTAGTCGGCCGGCAGGATCTCCAGCGCCTGGTCCATGAACACGCCCCGCTTCTGCGAGGTCGAGAATTTCCCGCCGTACCAGTTCAGCCAGTTGAACGCCTTCAGCGTATCGACCGTCTTCCATGGCTCCCCCGAGCCCAGGATGGTCGCGGGGAAGGACACAGTATGGAAGGCGACATTGTCCTTGCCCATGAACTGGACGTAGCGAACGTCGTCGGCCCCCTTGTCCAGCCGCCACCAGCTTTCCCAGTCCCCGCCGTTGGCCTGCGCCCACTCCTCGGTCGCGCCGATGTATTCGATGGGCGCGTCGAACCAGACGTAGAAGACCTTGCCCTCCATGCCCGGACGCGGAGCCCCGTCGGGGCCCACCACCGGCACGCCCCATTTCAGGTCCCGGGTGATGCCGCGGTCGATCAGTCCCTCGTCCAGATGTTTCAGGGCGATGGACCGGGCCAGGGTCTGCCAGTCCGACTTCGACTCGATCCAGTCCCGGATCCGCCCCTCCAGCTTCGTCTGCAGCAGATACAGATGGCGGGTGTCGCGGACCTCCAGATTGGTCGAGCCCGATACGGCCGAATACGGCGCGATCAGGTCGGTCGGGTCCAGGAGACGGCCGCAGTTGTCGCACTGGTCGCCGCGCGCCCCGACATGGCCGCAGTGCGGGCAGGTCCCCTCGACATAGCGGTCAGGCAGGAACCGCGCGTCATCGACCGAATAGATCATCCGGTCGACCCGCTCCTCGATCAGCCCCTGCTCCTCCAGCACCCGGGCGAAATGCTGCGTCAGGCGACGGTTGGGCTCCCGCGAGGAGCGGCCGAACCAGTCGTAGCTCAGGCCGAAGGCCTGCCCCGCCACCTTCTGGATCTCATGCTGCTCATCGCAATAGGTCTGGACGTCCTGACCGGCGGCGGCTGCGGCCAGCTCGGCCGGCGTGCCGTGTTCGTCGGTGGCGCAGATGTAGAGCACCTCATGCCCCCGCGCGCGCTGGAACCGGGCATAGACGTCCGCCGGCAGCATCGACCCCGCCAGATTCCCCAGATGCTTGATGCCGTTGATGTAAGGCAGGGCCGAGGTGATCAGGATGCGGGACATAGTATTCCGGGCTGGTAGCTGTTGGCTGGTGGGTCGTGGCTGGTGGTTAGTGGCGAGTGCCGGGCTTTATCGCAACCCTGCCCAGCCACCCGTCACCAATCACCCAGCCACGCGGCGAAGCCGCCTCGCCACCCGCACAAACCGCCCGGTCAGAAGCACCGAGGACACGAGACTGGCGAGGATCACCGCCCAAACCAGGCCATCGACCCCGATCCGGTCGGCCAGCACCCACCCCACCGGCATCATGATCAGGGTGTAGGCCGCGAAATGCATGATCGTCGGCCACCATACGTCACCCGCTGCGCGGTTGGCCGAGGCCGCCACGACCTGGATCCCGTCGGCCACGAAGAACAGCGTCGCCAGCACCAGCGCCGGCACCGCGATCGCCAGCAGGGCCGGATCCCGGTTGTAGGCTCCCGCCACCCACGGCGCGGTCGGCCACAGCGCCAGCGCCACCGTCAGGGTCAGGGCGCTGACCACCCCGATCCCGACCAGCCCGGCCCGCAGCACGCCCCGCCCGTCCCGCGCGCCGTAGGCGCGGCCGACCAGAACGGCCGTGGCCGACGAAAGCCCCATCGGCACCATGAAGACGATGGCCGAGACATTGAGCACAATCGTCCAGGCCGAGGTCTCGAGGGCCCCCAACCGCCCGGCGATGAAGGTCATGGCGCCGAAAGCGGCGACCTCGATGAAATAGGAACTGCCGGCCCCGTAGCCGACCTTGCGCTGGTCGCGCTCGGCCGGCCGGTCGCGCGGCGGTCGGGTGAACACCCCCAGTTCGCGGGCCTCGGGCATGCGCAGGATGTAGATCACCAGAAAGACCGCCAGCGAGGTGCGCGCAAACAGCGTCGCCCAGGCCGCCGCAATCGCGCCGTCGAACCCCAGCCCCAGCACATCGGGCACCAGCAGCAGGTTCAGCGCCAGGTTGACGCCATTGGCCACCCACATGGCCCACATGCCCGCCCGGGGCCGGTTCATCGCCTCCAGAAACAACTGGGCCGCCACACTGACCAGATAGCCCGGCATCGACAGGGCCAGCACGATCAGCACGGGCGACGCCCCCTCCGCCAGACCGTCGGCCAGCCCGAGGGACCGCAAGCCCCAGGGCCCCAGCACGATCAGGGCGACCATGGAGCCGAGGCCCAGCAACAGCGAATAGGACAGCCCCCGCCGCAGCACGGCCCCGACCTCGTTCCGTCGCCCCTCGCCGAGGAAGCGGGCCGTCATGACCTGCACCCCCATCAGCAGGCCCACGGCGGTGGTGACCACGATCGCGGTCGGGGTCATGGCCAGCGAGCTGTAGGCCAGTTCCAGCCCCGACCAGTTGCCCACCACGATGGCGTCGGTCAGCCCCATGGTCATGATGCCGATCCGCGCCAGCACCACCGGCCAGGCGAGGGTCAGAAGCTCGCGGGTCGTGGCGCGGGTGGCGGGGGAAAGGGGCATGGGGAGTCTTTAAGGCAGTAGGCAGTAGGCAGTAGGGATCAGGTGGATGGAACACGCAGCGCCCGCACGATCGGGCCGGTCGCTATAACGGCTTCCCCGGGTGCCGTCTCTACCGCCTACCGCCTACTGCCTCCGTCTTCACCACGCCCCCATCTCCCGCAACTGCTTCGCCAGTTCCTCCGGCATGTCCCCCGCATCCATCGACGACAGGTCCGGTGGCGCGTCCTTCGGCTCCAGATAGCGCCAGCCCTGAAACGGTCGCCGCGCCTGCGGGGCCGTGGGCACCACCTCGGGCGACAGCTTGATCAGGCACATCGACGCCTTGCCCTCGCCCCGGGTCGTGATGTCGAGAATGGGCATCCGGCAGGTCACCGACCCCTTCATCACCCAGTAGATCGAGCCCCCGTCCTCGATCTCTGCGGCCCGCTTGGGCGTCATCCGGGTGTTGACCGTCAGCCAGTCCCCCTTCCCCGCCCGCCGTTCCAGCGTCTCGACCTCGGTGACACCGACGCACAGCTTGATCATGTGAAGAGGCATGGGAGGCGCACTATCATCTCCCTCCCCCTCGGGGGAGGGTCGTCGCGAAGCGACGGGGTGGGAAGGGCAAGGTGACGCGGGGCGGTCCTTTGGGGCTTGGCCTCACCCTCTCCCGGCGGGAGAGGGCTTGAGCGCCCGTGAGCGCAGCGAGCGGACTTGCGCGAAAGGGTGAGGGGCCGATGTGCGTGTCGCCGTGAGGCGTCCCCGCGTCAGTGCGACGGCTGTCGCCGAAGGACAGACCGACCCCTCACCCTTTCGCCTTGCCAATCGCTTCGCTCTTGGAGGCTCAAGCCCTCTCCCCATGGGAGAGGGTCACTGCGTTTCCCCACGCCGGCATTGCGTCTACCGCCGACCGATCCCCAACTGCAAAAGACACCTGGGCCCACTCAAATCCATTGGACTCCATGAGTCCAAAAAAGTGCAACTCAAAGACAGCAGAATCAGCGACTTGCACTCTTTGGACTCGGTTTTTCCGGAGTCCAACCGGCCCGGCCTCCACGTTCAGACAAATCGCCAGATGCGACCTGCAAGTCTCTGTATGTGTTCAGTTTTTCGCTCAAACACCGGCTTCCACCACAGCCAGCACCGCATCCGCCGCCACCTGATCCCCGACGGCAAAGGCGACAGCCCCCACCACCCCGTCGAACGGCGCGTTGAGGGCATGCTCCATCTTCATGGCCTCCAGCACGATGACAGGCTGCCCCTTGGTCACCACATCCCCCGCCTTCGCCGGCGTCGCCACGATCTTGCCCGGCATGGGCGCGCGCAGAGCCCCGTCGGAGGCCGGGCCCCCGCCTCCTGCTCCGGACCGCGCGAAGGCGGTCACGTCGAATGCTGAGCCGTCCTCGAAGGCAATCACCCGCGTCGCCGACAGGCCGAGCAGCGGCGTCATTGGATGATCGTCCTCGTCCAGCAGCCGCGCGTCGCGAGGCTGGCCATCAACGACGACCGCCTGCGTGGCCCGCGGCGTCGCATTGGCCCGAAAGCCCACAGCGCCTGACAGCGAATCCCACGGCGAACCGCTCGCCTCCTCGGCCCCCTCGACCGCGAAATGACGCAGCGCGTGGGCCGCGTCCTCGACACCCATGTCGGACAGGGGCTCGGCGATGAGGTCGCCCTCCTCGGCGGCGATGAACCCCGTGTCGACGTCGCCGGCCATGAACCGGGGGTGTTCCACGCACTTCACGATGAAGGCGGCATTGGTCTTCACCGGCCAGACCTGGACCTGGCTCGCGGCCTCCGCCAGCCCCTCGGCGGCCTCCTGCCGCGTCTCCGCACGGACGATCAGCTTGGCGATCATGGGGTCATAGAATTGGCTGACCTCGCCCCCCTCCTCCACGCCCGTGTCGATCCGAACGCCTTCGGGCAGGACGAAATGCTCCAGCTTGCCGATGCTCGGCAGGAACCCGTTCGCCGGATCCTCGGCATACAGCCGCGCCTCCATGGCCCAGCCGTTGATCGACAGTTCGTCCTGCTTCAGCGGCACAGGCTCGCCCGCCGCCGCCCGGAACTGCCATTCGACCAGGTCGACGCCGGTGATGGCCTCGGTGACCGGGTGTTCGACCTGCAGCCGGGTGTTCATCTCCATGAACCAGATGCGGTCGGCCCGCAGACCCTCGGTCCCGTCGGCGATGAACTCGATGGTCCCCGCCCCGACGTAGTTCACGGCCTTCGCCGCCTTGACCGCCGCCGCCGTCACCGCCGCCCGCGTCGCTTCGTCCATGCCGGGGGCCGGGGCCTCCTCGATCACCTTCTGGTGCCGGCGCTGCAGCGAGCAGTCGCGCTCGAACAGGTGGACGACCTCGCCATGGCTGTCGCCGAACACCTGAACCTCGATATG
>JAIEQA010000039.1 GCA_019748095.1 Caulobacteraceae bacterium
CGCCCCAGTCAAGCCCCGAGGGCGCACAAGCCCGGGGACCGCCCGAAAAGCGGCTCCGCACGACCGGGCTCGGCCTCTGCCGCCCTGTTCCAGTCCAGCAGCAAGACGCCCGAGGGCGGACGGAGCTCCGGCAGTGGACGGGCCTATCCCGCCGACAAGGGCGCACGCCCCGAGCCGAAGCCCAAGGGCCCGCGCGCGGGCGGCAAGCCCGGTGGCAAGCCGGGCAAGGATGCCGCGCCGGCCGAGCCGAAGCGCAGCGAGCGGATTGCCAAGGCCATGGCGCGGGCGGGCATCGCCTCGCGCCGCGAGGTCGAGCGGCTGATCGGTCTGGGCAAGGTGGCGGTGAATGGCCGCATCCTGGACACGCCCGCGACCCTTGTGACCCGCGACGATGTGATCACGGTCGACGGCAAGCCGATCGCGGCGGCCCAGGCCACGCGCGTCTGGCGCTACAACAAGCCGATCGGTCTGCTGACCTCGCACAACGATCCGCAGGGGCGGCCGACGGTGTTCGACGCCCTGCCCAGCGGCCTGCCGCGGGTGATCTCGGTCGGGCGGCTCGACATCAATACCGAAGGCCTGCTGCTTCTGACCAATGACGGCGAGCTGAGCCGGGCGCTGGAGCTGCCGGAGACGGCGCTGGTGCGCCAGTACCGGGCGCGGGCACGCGGCCGCGTGACTCAGGCCGACCTCGACAAGCTGAAGGACGGCGTCACGGTCGACGGGGTTCGCTATGGCCCGGTCGAGGCCTCCATCGACAAGGCCACGACCAAGGAAGACGGCTCACAGGCCGCCAACCTGTGGATCAGTGTCCAGATCGCGGAGGGCAAGAACCGCGAGGTCAGGAAGGTGCTGGAATCGGTCGGTCTGACCGTCAACCGGCTGATCCGTCTGGCCTATGGCCCGTTCCAGCTGGGGACGTTGGCGGTCGGATCGGTCGAGGAGGTGGGCCCCCGGGTGATCCGCGAACTGCTGGGCGATCATATCCGGCCCGACAATCTGCCCGAGGGCAATACGGTGGCCACGCCCGCGCCCATCCCGGGCCGCCGGACCGGTGCGCCCAAGGTCACGGGGACCTCCGGCTCGGCCATGTCGGACCCGTCGAGGAAGCCCAGCCGGGTCCGCGCCGCCGCCACCGCCCAGGTCGAGGGGGCCGAGCGCGCCAACCGTCCGCCCAAGAAGGCCGGCTGGGCCAAGGCCGCGCCGCCCAGCCCGCGCGGCCCCTCGACCAAGAAGCCGTGGACACCGCGAGAGGGGGCGGCCGACGCCGAACGTCCGGCGCGGACCTTCAAGCCGCGCGACGACAAGATGATCGGGCCGAAGTCGGCGACCTGGGCCCGCGACGGGGACAAGGCCGGCAAGGCGGGCCCCAAGCGCGAGTTCAAGCCGCGCACGGGCGGATCCGATCGCCCGACGGCCCGTTCCGGTCCGGCGAAACCCCGTGGCCCGGCCGGGCCGCGCGGACCCCGTTCGGGCAGCTAAACCGTTGCGGATCGTCGCCGGAAAACTGAAGGGCCGGGCCATTGTCGCGCCGGAGGGGCAGGGCACGCGGCCGACGTCGGACCGGGCGCGGCAGGCCGTGTTCAATGTGCTGGAGCATGCGGCGTGGGCCGAGCCTCTGGCGGGGATGCGGGTCATGGACCTGTTCGCGGGCTCGGGCGCGCTGGGGTTCGAGGCCATGAGCCGGGGGGCGGCCTTCGCCCTGTTCGTCGAGACGGATGAGGCGGCGCGCGGGGCCATCCGCGAGAATGCCGACGCCTTCGGGATCATGGGGGCGACGCGGGTGCATCGCCGCAGCGCCATCGATCTGGGCGGACGGCCCGGTTCGGACGGGGAGGCGTTCGATCTGGTCTTTCTGGATCCTCCCTATCGTCAGGGGCTGGGGGAACAGGCGCTGGCGCGGCTGATCGAGGGGAACTGGCTGAAACCCGGGGCGGTCGTGGTGTTCGAACGCGGGTCGGACGAGCCGGAGATCGAGACGCCGGGCTATGAGCGGCTGGATGCCCGGGACTATGGGGCGGCGCGGGTGCTGTTCCTGCGGTGGATCGCGGACTAGGCTCGCGCCATGAGCCCGATGCACCGCCGCGCTTTTCTGGCCGCCACTGCCGCCACCGCCCTGACCGCGCCTGCGGCCGGCGCGGTCAGGGCGCGGGGCTGGCGCGCCCTGGCCCCGGCCCCGTGGGCGGTGCAGGAGATCTATTGCGCCCTCTGGCGCGGGAGGATCCTCATGGCGGGCGGCCTCGTCGGCCGGGGCGGCGGACAGCTGCACATCGAGGACCGGGCGGCCCTCTATTCGGTGGCGGAGGACCGTTGGAGCGAGGTCGCGCGGCTGCCGCAGGCCCGGCACCATCCCATGCTGGTGGCCCAGGGCGACGCGGTCTTTGCGCTCGGCGGCTATGGCCGGTCGGAGGCGGGAGACTGGACCGCCATGACGGAGGTCTGGCGTTTCGAGGGGGAAGGGTGGTCGCCCGTGACGGCCATGCCGCAGCCGCAGTGCGAGACCACCGGCGTCAGCCTGGGCGACCGCATCCATCTGATCACCGGTCGGGCCCCGGCGGGAGCGGCCAACGGTCAGTGGAACGACCAGACCGACATCGCCCTGCATCAGGTGTTCATGCCCGCCGACGGGCGGTGGGAGACGGCCCGGCCCTGTCCGATGGCGCGCAACAGCGCGGCGGCGGCGGTGCTTGACGGGGGGATCTTCGTGGCCGGGGGCCGGACGGTCGGCGGTGGGGGGACCGGCCGGCTGGACCGCTATGATCCGGTGGCGGACCGCTGGGACCAGCTGGCTCCGATCCCGCGCTCGTTCGCGGCCAACAACCAGACCGGGGGCGGGCTGGCCATGGCGGCGGCGGGAGGCCGGCTGGTCGCCTTCGGCGGTGAGTGGTTCCAGAGGGGCGGGGGCGGCGGCGTCTTTGCAGAGACCTGGATCTATGATCCGGCGGCCGACGCCTGGGCGGCCGGGCCGGACATGCTGACGCCGCGCCATGGTCTGGGAGCCGTCGCTGTCGGGGAGACCGTCTACGCGGTGGCCGGGGGGGCGATCGTGTCAGGCGGGGGGGCGTCGGCGCGTCTCGAGGCCCTGACGCTGACCTAGGCCGGACCCGGCGACGGCAATTTTTTTGAGTGCACTTTTGTGCACAATTCGAGCGTCTCCGGGCCGGTGAGCCGGGGCGCGCCCAGAAGCCGCGCCTCGTCCTCCGTTTCGTCGGTGCCGGCGTCCTCGGCGAGACAGGCTGCCATCTCCTGCGGCGTCATGCCGGCCATGAACTCGGCGTCAATGGCGTTACGGGCGTCGCACAGCTCGATCCACAGGCGGCGCCACCGGCGGGCCTCGGTCGCCTTGCCGACCTCCAGCGCCTCGAGAAACCGCAGCCGGGCCGTGGCGATCTGTTCCTCCGGGGTCAGGTCGTCATAGAGGGCCAGGTTCAACTCCCCGGGCGGCGGGTCGACCTGATCGCTGCGCCGCCAGCCGTATCTGCGGGCGCGGCGGCGAAAGGCGGACAGGCCCAGATCATGGCGACGGCAGACTGTCTCGGCGCTGAGACCGGACAGATAGTCGTCGCGGGCCTGGACCCAGACGTCGGCGGGGCGGATGCGGTAGAGCTCGGTCATGGCGCGGAGCCTGGCATGCCCCTACGTCAGAATCGGACGTAGGGGTCCTCAGGGCCCGGTTCGCTGTCGTTCAGGGCGTCGAGCGCCGCCTGATGCGCCGCCATACGGCGGCGGCACCGGCGGGCGTGGCGCAGATAGAAGCCGATGCAGACGAGCAGGGCGAGGCCCGTGCCGAAGAGGACGGCCGCCGACGGCACCCGCGCAGGCGTGAGGACCAGCATCATGATGGTCACGAACAGCATGGCTGCCAGACTGATGGCGATGCCCGCCACCGCCCAGCGAAAGCCGGTGCGGGCCTGACCGAGGGCCGAGCGCAGCACGGCCTCGGGGGTTTCGGTGAGCAGGCCGGGGTCGCCGCGCCGGGACCACAGGGTCATGGCGAGGGCGAACAGGGCAAAGGCCCCGGCCGCCGCGACGGCGGGGAGCGGCCCCCCCCGCCACAGAACCCAGCCCATCGCAGCCAGCACGAAGACGCCGGCGGCCATTTCGAACACGAAGTTGATCCTCGCCAGCCGGTCCCGGCGGCGCAGAGACCGGATCAGGCCGGCGTCCAGCGGGGGGTGGGGGTCGGACGATCCGGTCCAGGCCTCGGTCAGGTCGGTCCAGTCATTCTCGGGGCGGGTCATGAGTGGACCTCCGGGGACGCATCGGGGTTCAGCGCCTGGCGCAGGGCGGCCCTCGCGCGGGTCAGGCGGATCGAGACGGTATTGGGGTTCAGGCCCAGGATGTCGGCGATCTCGGCCGGGGCGAACCCTTCCAGCGTCAGCAGGGCCGGCTGGCGCAGCGACAGGGGCAGGGCGCGGACGGCCCGGGCCAGCCGGTCGTGCAGATCGCGGGTCTCGGCGGTGTCCTGCGGGGTCGGGGCGTCGCTGGGGGTTTCGTCATCCAGCGGCTGGCGGCGGGGTTCGGCGGCCTCGCGGCTCACATGGGTGATGGCGCGGTTGTGGGCGACCCGGGCGATGAAGGCGCGCAGGGGAGCCTCGCCGCGATGTTTCGGCAGGGCGCGCCAGACGGCCAGCAGGATGTCCTGCTCCAGTTCCCGCCGCCGCTCGCGATCCGCCTCATAGGCCGAGGCGATGCGGCGCAGCATGGCGCCGTGTTCGGCCAGCAAGGCCTCGAAGGTCTGGTCGCGTCCCAAGCGCGGCGGTCTCCATGAAATCGTCGGTCGGGATGAAAGACTCAGAGGAAGCGCGAGACTTTCAGGTCAGGCGTCGAAAACAAGGGAGTTCGCCATGACGATCGAGACGGGGACCACGGACGGGCCGAAGACCGGCGCGCTGAACCGCGGCAAGGGGATATTGAAGGTGCTGGCCGGGGGGCTGCTGGTTCTGGCGGTGTGCGGCTGGATCGCGTTCGGGGTCGGGCTGTATCTGGATGTGGAGCGCGGCCTGCGACTGGGGCTCGGGATCGCGGCGGCCTTGGCGACCGAGGCCCTGTTCTGGACCGTGGCGGCCCTGCTGGGGGTGTCGGTGGTCGAGGCGCGGAAGCGGATCTGGCGCCGGATCACCGGGCGCGGAAGCGTGCCGC
>JAIEQA010000051.1 GCA_019748095.1 Caulobacteraceae bacterium
GCCTCGAAGACCCGGCGGGTCAGATCATCGGCCCCGGACACGGCCGGGACGGACTCGGGCGAAACCGGTTCGGGCGTCGTCAGCCCCTCGGTCTCGACGATGGCTGCGGTCGAGCCGATGATCTGGCCGCGCGCATCCTCGATCGGCATGGCGGTGACCGAGACCAGCATCTTTCGCCGTGTCGCGGGGTTGGCGAGGATGTGCTGGAAGCCCTTGACCGTCTGGCCCCTGAGCGCGCGGGCGCTGGGCAGCAGGTCGGGCGGGACGGGCCGGCCGTCGGGATAGGTGATGCCCCAGGTCGCCGAGTGGAAGCGCAGACCCAGCAACTCGGCGTCACGACGGCCCATCAGCTGATGCGCGGCCCGGTTGGCGAAAGTGAATTTCCCGCCCTTGTCGGTCTGGACCAGGGCGACGGGGATGGCGTTGAGCGTTTCCAGCAGCCGGGCCTCGGCGGCCTCGGCCGCGCGGGACGCGGCCTCAAGGGCGTCCGAGGTCGAGACATGGCGCGTGCGGTTGCTGAACGCGAAGCCCAGGGCGAGGACAGCGACAATCGAGGTCGCGGCCGCGACGAGGCCCAGCACGAGGGTCCAGTCGATGTCGCCTTCCATGAACATCCGAACAATCCTGTCTTGGCACGCACCGGGGGAGGGTCCGGCAGCCCTGCAAGGGCCGCGCCGCGCCCGACCAGCCGGTTAGGGCCTTGGCCGGTGCGGGTCCAGTCGCATTCGCTCGAGCCGGACGGGAGGGGCGGCACACACGAAAAAGGGGCCGGACGTCACCGCCCGGCCCCTGTCATTCGCACCGGCGTTTCGTCTCAGAAGGCGACGCGCATCACCAGTTGGTAAACGGGTCCGGCCGACTCGGTCTCAAGCTCGTACTCGTCGTAGACCCGCGCAATCTGGTCGCCCTGATCGGCGAACTTGTCAAAGATCTCGTCCTTGGACGAGTCCAGCAGGTTCGTCCCCGTCAGGCGGAGCACCGCATTCGAGAACAGGCGCTTCTCAAGGAAGACCTCGAGGTCGGCCCCGTAGGAGGTGGTGACCTCCTCGGCATAGACCCGGCCGAAGGCGTCGCCCTGTTTGCGATATGTCGCGCCGAAGGCCGCGCCCCAGGTCGGGATGTCGTGGGTAAAGCCGAAGTTCACGACATAGTCCGACTGGTCGTTGAAGCGGCGCTCGCCCAGGGCATCCTCGACCTGGCTGTCCAGCCAGGAAGCGTTCAGGAACACGCCGGTGTTCTCCAGCCCAACGACGGTCAGGGGCGTCGAGAGGTCGAACTCGACCCCGTAGACCTGACCATCGCCGACATTGTCGATCGACTCGATGAAGGTGCCGGCCCCGCCCGACCCCTGAAGGCCGGTGTTGACGTCCTCGATCAGGTCGGTGACGTCGCGGTAGAAGACGTTCAGTCCGACGACGCCCCGACGGCCCAGACGGCGCTCGACGCCCACGTCCACGCCCCAGGCCGTCTCCGGCTCGAGCCCGGGATTGCCGCGGAAGTCGTTGTCGCCGCGCTCTTCCTCGAGGGTGACCGGGGCCAGGTCGTTGAAGCGGGGGCGACGGAGGGTACGGGCCGCCGAAACCGTCAGGCGATCGGTGTCCGAAAGGCTGTAGCGCAGGCTGACCGACGGCAGCAGGATCGCATAGTCGTTGTCGACGCCGGCGATGGTGGTGTCGGTCGTCTCGTAACGCAGACCGGCTTCCCACTTGGCCGCCCCGGCCTCACCCGAGACCATGACATAGGGGTCGATCCGGGTTTCCTCGATGGCATAGGTGTTGGTGTTGAACACAAAGGCCGGCTGGGTCGGGCGCGGGGCCGGAGCGTTGGGGACGTTGAAGCGGACGCGGTTGGCCACGCGGGTGACGGAGTCGCGATCTTTCTGGACCGCCTGGAGTCCGAACTCGATCTCGGTCCCGCCGGCGAACGGCCGGCTGTGCTCGAGGGCGATCGAGGTTTCCTCATCCTGCAGGTCGCGAACCTCGAAATCTGCGGTGAACCGGTCCTCGTCCGGGAAGGGCACGGTGTCGCGCAGGTATTCGGCTTCGTTCTCGAACTCGGACTGTTCGTCGTCGAACGTCGCATAGCCCAGCTTGAACCGGGTCTCTCCGCCCAACATGGGGACCGCATAGCGCGCGCGGAGCGACAGGTTGTCGGTCTGGATATCGACGTCGTTGTCGTTGATCGTCAGCAGGTCGGCATTCTGGCGACGGCCGGCGCGATACTCGATGGAATCCTCATCCTGGACCCGGTCGGTACGGACAAACACGCCGGACAGATCCAGTGTGCCGCCACCGACGGCGACCTGATAGGCGGCGTTGAAGGAATAGTCGGTGCCGTCGCGGACGTCGGTCTGGTCCTCGATATTGTCGAGCGTGCCGCCCGGACGGTCGAAGCGCTGGCTGAACTTGTCCTTTGGATTGCGGCGGTCCTGGACGCTGGCGCCCACCAGCAGGCGGCCCCCGGCGACCGCGCCGCCGTAGACTGCACCGAAGGTGCCGCCGACCTCATCATCGGGGAACAGGAGTGCGCCGGCGCGGAGATAGCCACCGTCCAGCGCATAGGCGTCGCGCAGAACGATGTTGATGGCCCCGGCCAGGGCGTCGCCCGAGCGGTTGGCCGAAGCCGAACGCACCACCTCGACCCGTTCGATCAACTCGGCGGGAATGCGGTCGACGAAGAAGGACCGGTCATCGTCTCCACCGGGGACCCGCTCGCCGTTGATCAGGATCTGGGTGTAGCCCGGATCGAGGCCGCGCAGGCGCACACCGTCCGATTCCAGCACGTCGGACAGGAAGGTCACGCTGGGCACCCGCTTCAGGGCGTCGCCAACCGTCAACGGCTCGAAGCGCTGGAAATACTCAAGGTCATAGGACAGGGTCGGCACGACATCGTCGGTCCGGTTGCGGAACACCGGGCGACCGGTGACGATGACCTCTTCCAGCGCCGTCGCCGGCGTCTGACCGGTGGTCTGGGCGACGGCGGTGCCGCCAAGCAGCAGGGGCGCGACAGCGGCCCCGACAAGAAGCGCAATTTTCATGACAGACATCCCCGATGGTCCGGTCGGCCCCCCGGCCGCCAGCTTTCGGCTCTGCTGCTAAGCTCGGGCAGCAACGCCAGTGCGACTCTTTTGAGAACGTCGGGTTGCGATTGTTGCACGAAGTTGTGACAGGCTGTCCGGATGCGGTGGATTTGGCAATCTGACCCCCCGCTTCTGAAGCTTGACCGCCCGTCCCGGCCATGATCTGCGGCACGCCAACGCTGATCGGAGAGCTGCCATGCGCCTCAACGCCTTGATTGTGACCGCCGCCGCCGCCTTGCTGACCGCAGGGTGCGCCCTGACCGAGGTCGACTTCCAGGGCGAGGGCGAAGGCTTCGTCGGCCCCGGCGTCCGCATCCAGGCGACGCTGGAGACTCCGTCGGTCGGCACCGGAGGGGGCGAGGATGCCGCCGACGATCCCGTGGTCTGGATGGGACGGACCCCCGTGACCGTCATGGGCACCCCCACGCCCGGCTTTGTCGCCGGCACGGACAAGAAGGCGGGGCTCTATATCTATGGCCTCGACGGGTCGGTGCTGCAGTTCATGGCCGAGGGGCTTCTGAACAATGTCGATGCCGTCGAGGGCCTGACCATCGCGGGCAGGCCGCAACTGGTGCTGGGGGCCAGCGACCGGACGCCGGGCAAGACGGGGATCTCGCTGTACCGCTTCGATCCGGCGGGAACGGGCCAGAATGGTGTCCAGCCCTGGGGGGCCATCGCCACCGACGTGGTCGAGCCCTACGGCTTCTGCTTCGCCCGCCGCGGCACCGAGGTCCATGCGATCCTCGTCGGCCACGCGGGCGAGATGCGCCAGTTCGTCCTGACCGCCGACGCCGCCGGCCAGCCGGTCGCGCGCGAGGTCCGGCGCTTCGACATCGGCACCATTTCCGAGGGCTGCGCCGCCGATGAGGCGACCGACGCCCTGTTTCTGGGCGAGGAGAATGTGGGCGTCTGGCGCTACGGCCTGGACCCTGCCACCGGAAGCACCCGCACCCTGGTCCAGGGGATCGCGCCGGGCATTCTGGTCGCCGACGCCGAGGGGCTGACGGTCCTGACCGATGGCGAGGCCCGCTATCTGATCGGCTCCAGCCAGGGCGACAGCGCCTTTCCGGTCTGGCGCATCGACAGCGGCACGCCCGAGTACAAGGGCCGGTTCGTGGTCGAGGACGGCGTGGTTGACGGCGTGACCGGCACCGACGGTCTGGCCGCCCTCGGCGGTCCGGTCGGCCCGGCCTTTCCCGAGGGACTGGTCGTCGTCCAGGACGATGTGAACGACGTCGGCACCCAGAACTTCAAATACATCGACTGGCGCGTCATCAAGGCGGCGCTGGGCCTGTAATGGATCGCTGATGTCGCCTCATGCCAAAACCATACCCGACCCGTCGCTGACCCTGACCCTGTCCTGCCCCGATGCGTCGGGGCTGGTGGCGGCCGTCTCGGGCTTTCTGGCGGATCAGGGGTGCAACATCTCCGACGCCCAGCAGTTCGGCGATCCCGAAAGCGGGCGCTTCTTCATGCGGGTGGTGCTGCAGGGACCCGAACCCGGGGCCCTGCGCCAGGCCTTCGCCCCGATGGCGCAGCGGCACGCCATGGACTGGACGCTGCGGGGCCCCGAGCCGCGCCGGGTCATGATCCTGACCTCGCGCTTCGACCACTGTCTGGCCGACCTGCTGTACCGCTGGCGCATCGACGAACTGCCGATGACGATCACGGGGATCGTGTCCAACCATGAGCGCAGCCGGATCGGCCATGTCGATCTGGGCGACCTGCCCTTCCACCACATGCCGGTCGACCCCGGGCGCAAGGCAGAACAGGAAGCCCGGCTGCTGGCCCTGATCGAGGAGACGGGCACCGAACTGGTGGTGCTGGCCCGCTACATGCAGATCCTGTCCGACGACCTCGCCGGCCAGCTGGAGGGGCGTTGCATCAACATCCACCACTCCTTCCTGCCGGGCTTCAAGGGCGCGCGCCCCTATCATCAGGCCCATGCCCGGGGCGTAAAGGTGATCGGGGCCACCGCCCATTATGTCACCGCCGACCTCGACGAGGGCCCGATCATCGAACAGGACGTGGAGCGGATCAGCCACCGCGACACGCCCGAGGATCTGGTCCGCAAGGGCCGCGACATCGAACGCCGGGTGCTGGCCCGGGCGGTGCGCAAACACCTCGAGGACCGCGTCCTGCTGGCCGGGACCCGGACGGTGGTGTTCGAAGGCTGAGGGACGGCCGGCAGGAGCCTGAAACGAAAAAGGCCCGGTCTTGCGGCCGGG
>JAIEQA010000161.1 GCA_019748095.1 Caulobacteraceae bacterium
CTTTTTTGTCAGGCAGCCCTTTTTCCTCCGAGGCTGGATACCCGGCTCTAGGGTTCGAGCTCGATGTCCCAGTAGAGATAGTCGAGCCAGCTCTGGTGCAGATAATGCGGCGGAAAGCGCCGGCCCGCATCCTGGAGCTGATAGGCGTTTGGCCGATGCGGTGCGCGACGGACCGGCATCTGTGCCTGTTGCGGCGTGCGCCCGCCCTTCTTCAGATTGCACGGAGAACAGGCAGCGACGATGTTCTCCCACGTCGTTCGTCCTCCCCGGCTGCGAGGAATGACGTGATCGAAGGTCAGTTCGGCGGTATCGCCGCAGTACTGGCAGGTGAAACCGTCCCGCAGGAAGACGTTGAAGCGGGTGAAGGCGGGACTGCGGTTCTGGTCGACATAGCTTTTCAGCGCAATCACGCTGGGGATCTGCATCTCCATAGACGGGCTGCGAACGACCCGATCGTAGGTCGAAACCACGTCGACGCGGTCCTGATAGACCGCCTTGACCGCCTCTTCCCATGGCCAAAGTGACAGAGGGTAGTAGGACAGCGGCCGGAAGTCGGCATTCAGCACCAGGGCTGGAAAGCCTGAAGGCGGCTTGTGAAGGACCTGCATCAGATCCCCCCGCGCGCGGGGCTTTGTATCGAGGAAATCGGACTGAAGACGTCGCTCCTTCTCTCTGGTGGAGAAAGACTAGACCTGATTCGTCAGCGCCGCCATGACGACGATGCGTCGGTTTCATGAAGGTCGTCAGCGCTTCCGGACCAGTCCACCCGGAAAGCCCGGCAGGCTCCAGCCCCGCAACAGAGCCCCTGCGCGCAAGGCAAAGCCGGCCGGGGCCGCAATGGCCGCCGCTGGCCATTGATCCAGTCCTGCGGCCCGGGCGACGACATAAACGGTGGCCGCAACGATGGCGGCGGACACGGTGATCTCGCGACGCAGCAGAATGGAGGGCTGGCCCGCCAGCAGATCCCGCACGATGCCCCCGAAACAGGCCGTCAAAACGCCCATGACGATACAGATCAGCGGAGAGACCCCGAAGGCCTCGGCCTTGGCGGCCCCCAGCACGCCGTAGGCACCGAGCCCGACGGCATCCAGCCACAGCAGGGCTCGAAACCGCCACGCCCCCGCCCCGACCAGCCAGACCGCCAAGGCTCCTGCGAGGCATACCGCGATGTAACGCCAATCCTGAACCCAGAACACCGGGGCATCAATCAGGACATCGCGCAGGGTCCCACCCCCCACACCGGTCACCGCGGCAAAGAAGGCGAACGTCACGATGTCGTGCTTTTCACGCGCAGCAGCCAGCGCACCGGTTGCGGCGAACACCGCCACGCCGGCGAAATCCAGCGCGCCAAGAACGGTTTCCGGCTGCGACAATGCGGGCCCGATCAGGGCCGGATCCAGCAAGGTCGTCATTCGGCAGGGTCCAGCACAATCTCGCCCTTCTTAACCCCGGTATACCATGCCCATAGCAGGTGGGTGGCGACACCGCGCCACGGCCGCCAGCGCTCCGCCCGGACATAGGCCGCCCGCGTATCCGGACGGACCTCGGCCCGATCGACCCAGCGGATCGCCTCCTGAAGAGCCACATCGCCCCCGGGAAAGACGTCCATCCGCCCCTCGCACAGCAACAGATAGGCCTCGGCGGTCCACAGCCCGACTCCCTTCAGCGCCACGAGCGCATCGATCGCAGCCGCATCGTCCAGTGTCGACAGGCGCTCCAGATCGATGGCCCCCTCCATCTGCGCCCGCGCCATCCCCTGACCATAGGTCGCCTTCTGCCGCGACAGCCCCATGCCACGCAGGGAGTCGAGGTCATGGCCGAGGAGATTGGCCGGCGTGACCTCGCCCAGCCCGGCCTGCAGCCGCGCCCAGACCGAGGCGGCGGAGGCGACAGACACCTGCTGCTCAACGATCATCCGGAACAGACCAACAAAGCCGGCCTCGCGCACTCGCCATTCGAATACCGGCGTCTGGGCGTGGGCCCGGGCCAAGCCCGGGTCAAGACGGGCCAGCGTTTCGCGGGCAATAGCCAGCTCCTCTGGGGTGATGGGCATTCGGTTCCCCGGTCGACAACGAGCGAGCCGGACCATAGCGTCCGCACTGTGCGCAGTCTGGACGTTCTTCCGGTGCCGATCACCCCCGAAGCCCTTCGAGCCGGCAATGGCAGCCGGAAATCGCCAAGTGGTCGCGATGTGCGGATTGAAGACCCTGCCCGATCCCCGGCCGTTCCGCTATGTCCGGGCTCCAGAGTTTTCTATGCCCACTGCCAGGCACCCGATGATCCTCAACGTCTCTGACCTGCTCGATCCTGTCACGCCGGAGGCGTTCACCGCCGAGCATCGTGCGCGGCCGCTGCACATTCCGGCCGGGGCCAGCGGCAACAAGCGCGCCATTCTGGATTGGACCAGCTTCAACGCCCTTCTGTCCCAGACCTCGATCTGGAC
This sequence comes from Caulobacteraceae bacterium, assembly GCA_019748095.1. GTDB lineage: Bacteria > Pseudomonadota > Alphaproteobacteria > Caulobacterales > Caulobacteraceae > Brevundimonas. The sequence continues at coordinate 2,444 of JAIEQA010000161.1, forward strand.
TCCTTCCAATCTGCGTCTGGTGCGGGACGGCGAGACCGTCCCCGCCGAGCACTATTGCACTCTTGCCCACACCCAGTCCGGAAAGGTCATGCGGCCCTGCCCCGCCCGGGTCGAGGTGCAGCTGGCAACAGGGGCCAGCCTCGTGGCCAATGACATCCAGCGGCTTACCCCGGGCATCGCCGCCCTCTGCGATATGCTGGGCGAATTCTTCGCGGGTCTCGTCGGGGCCAATGCCTACTGCTCCTTCGGCGGGGTCCAGGCGTTCCAGACTCACTATGACCTGCACGATGTCTTCGCCATCCAGACAGAAGGCGAAAAGGTCTGGCGACTCTATGCCAACCGGGCCAACGACCCGGTGGAACCGCCCCCGCATGCGGACCCACGCGCCTTCTTCGCTGCCAATCGCGGGCCGTTGATGCAGGAGGTGCGCATGCGCCCCGGCGATGTCCTCTATCTGCCGCGCGGCTGGTATCATGATGCCTTGGCGACCGAAGGGGCCTCTCTGCATCTGACCCTGTCCGTCACGCCTCTCTACGGGCGGATCCTGTTTTCCCTCCTGGAACAGGCCGCGATGCAGGATCCAGCTTTCCGGGCCTGGCTGCCGCCTGCGGGAGCAGAGGGCGGAGCGGCCCTGTCGCGGCACCTCGAAGGTCTCATGAAGAGACTGACGGAGATCGCCCTTTCCCCCTTCCTGCATGACGAGATCGCCATGGCCCAGACGCGCCTGGTGCCCAGACCGGCGAGCTATGCTCTTCCGGAGCGGACCGCGCTGACCCTCTACCGACCAACGGGGCTGCTTGGACCCCGGTTTCCGGGCCCGGCGGCGGTTGCGATGGGTTGGGCCCTGTCGCAACCCCAGTTTGCTCTCGAAGACCTCATTGCCCAGTTCGACTTCATTTCTGAAAACGAACTGCGCGAGGCCGTCGCATCAGCCGAACAAACCGGCGCTCTTCGAAAGCTCTGACCAAAATGGTTCTCGTGACCCGGTTCGCGCCGTCGCCCACCGGGCATCTGCATCGTGGACATGCCTACTCGGCCCTGACCGCCTGGACCGCGGCACAGGCCGCGGACGGCCGTTTCCTGCTGCGGATTGAGGACACGGATTTCACGCGGTGCCGGCCGGAGTACGAGGCCGGGATCCTCGAAGACCTTGCGTGGCTGGGGCTCCGTTGGGTTCGGCCGGTCCGTCGCCAGTCCGATCATCGCGAGGACTATGACGCCGCGCTCGACCAACTGCGAGAGATGGGCGTTCTGTATCGCTGCTTCCGGACCCGCCGCGAACTGATGGCACTCGCGGGCGTCGCGCGTCACGCCAGCGACCCGGTGGATACGGGGGCCTTTACCGGCGGCCCATTGTCGACCCTCGAGGAAGGCGACCGTGTCGCGGCGGGCGAACCCTTTGCGTGGCGACTCTCGCTGGCGGCCGCCCGGGAGCGACTGGGCGGTTTCGATCATCTGACGTGGGTCGAGGAAATGTCCGACCCCGGCGTACGCACAGCCCGCCCGGATGGTCTCGGGGACATGGTGCTCGGGCGCAAGGACATTGGCGCGGGCTATGTCATCGCCTCGGTCGTCGATGACGCAGTGCAGGGTGTCACCCATGTGGTTCGCGGCGAGGATCTGATCGAGACGACGTCGGTCCAGCGCGTGTTGCAAGCCCTGCTGGGCCTGCCCACACCCCTCTATCGCCACCACCCCCTGCTCCTCGACCCCGATGGAAAGCGCTACGCCAAGAGGGACGGGGCCGCCACTCTGAGAGCGCTACGGGAAAGCGGTGTGTCCTCCGCGGCGCTCCGGGCGGAGCTGGGGTTTCCCCTCCCCCCGGAGCAGGAGTCAGGCTAAGCGACCACGATGTCGCACCCTGCTGCCTCCCGCCTCCTGCCCCTGCTGGTCGTCCTCGCCTCGGCCAGTGTGCTGGGTCTGGCCCCTATTCTGGTGCGTCTGACCGAGACAGGCCCGGCGGCAGCCGGCTTCTGGCGGTTTGCCTTTGCCCTGCCCCTGCTCCTGATGCTCGTGGGTCGGCCCGGCGGTGAGGGCCTCGGGCGTCCTTCGAAGTGGATGCTGCTGGCCGGCCTGTTCTTCGCCCTCGACCTCAGCTTCTGGCACTACGGCATCGTCATGACGTCGGTCGCCAATGCGACGGTGCTGTGCAACCTGACACCCGTGGTCGTGACCCTGATCGGCTGGCTGTTCTTCAAGGAACGACCTGCAAGGCTGTTTATCCTCGCGCTCGCCCTGGCCATGGGAGGTGCCCTTGCCATGGCGACCGGCGCGCAGGCCGGTCAGGGGACCAACCCTCCGCTGGGCGACCTCCTCTCGTTGACCGTATCATTCTGGTACGCGGGCTATTTCCTCGCGGTGAAGGCGGCCCGGACGACGGCCGGAGCCTTGCGCGTGACCTTCTGGGCGACCCTGGCCGGCCTGCCGCTGATGGGCGGGGCGGCGTTGGGAATGGGGGAGGACATGATCCCCGCAACCGCCGCCGGCTGGGCGGCCTGCGTGGCCATGGGGCTGATGCATGTGGCGGGTCAGGGCGGCGTGGCATGGGCATTGGGCCGGCTTCCCGCCGCCATCACGGCCGTAACCATCCTGATCCAGCCGCTGGTGGCGGCTGGCCTCAGCTGGATTGTCTTCGGTGAAACCCTCGCACCGGTCCAGGCGCTTGGCGGCGCGCTGGTTCTGGCCGCGATTGTACTGGCCCAGTGGTCAAACCGGGGAGGTCCCGGAACGAAAACAGGCGCGGCCCCTGAAGGAACCGCGCCCGCCTGATCAGATCGTCATGGACGATTGAAACTTCAGAGAAGCTTCAGATCCACGGCCGAGGTCTTGCCGCGCTGGGATTCCAGCTCGTAGGACACCTTGGCGTTTTCATCGAGGCC
>JAIEQA010000134.1 GCA_019748095.1 Caulobacteraceae bacterium
CGTTCAGGTCCATTTCATAGGCTCTGACGTCGGCGGTGCCGGCCGCAGTGGCTTCCAGCAGAACCCTCAACTGCGGCCTGTTCCACTCTCCGGTGCCGATCTCGCCAAGGAACCGACCGGCCAGGTGATCGCTGTCGCAGTCGAAGGCCAGGCCGAAAGACGTGCTGGCCGCCACAACTCTCAGGGCCTCATCCAGCAGTAACAGTGGGGCGGTGGAGGACTCGACCACCGCGAGCGCGAGGCTGAGTGGACCGTCAGGATGCAGCGGAGAGTGGGCAGCCATGGCTGACCCTTCAGGTTATCCGGAGGCTCGCGAGGCGAAAGCCATACCCGGCCGGGTTGTTCAGGAGGTCGCAGGTGATCGCATCGGCGCGATCATTCTGGTTCATACAAGCCCTAGCACGTCGCAGTGATCCGGCGGGCACCCTCATTTCACTCCGGGTTTCGGGGCCCTCTCACCGCCGCTCGAAGGTTGGAAGCATGGTCGCCGGGATGCGGGTCGGACGCAGGGTGGCGGCATCGACCAGGCACCATTCCGAGACGCCCTGGGCGCACAACCGGCCTTCGCCGTCCTCGATGCGGACATAGCGGGCGAAACGCGGCCCCTGCGGGTCGCCGACCCACGTCCGGGCCACAGCCGTACTGTCGGGCTGCAGGGCGCGCAGGTAGTCGATCTCGTGCCTCAGGGCGACCCACGACCAGCGGGCCCGGGTTTCGGGATCGAAGCGGGCGGTCCAGTGGGCCGTCCCCGCTTCCTGAAGCCAGCCGACATAGACGACGTTGTTGACGTGACCATTGTCGTCGATGTGTTCGGGCCGGATGGGCAGCGCCAGCTCAAAGACCTCGCGGTCCTCGCGCGGCGTCAGGACAATCCGTGCCACGGTTCAGCTTTCGCCGAGTGGGACACCTTTTTCCACCATCAGGGCCCCCAGTTCCCCGGCCTGGAACATCTCGCGCAAGATGTCGGAACCGCCCACGAACTCACCCTTCACATACAGCTGGGGAATGGTGGGCCAGTCGGTAAAGGCCTTGATGCCGTCGCGCAGGCCGTCGTCCTGCAGCACGTCAACACCGACGAAGGACGCCCCGAGCTGGTCGAGGATCTGCACCGCCAGCGAGGAAAAGCCGCACCGCGGCGCATCGGGGGTGCCCTTCATGAACAGCACGACCGGGTGTTCCGCCACGGTCTGGGCGATGAAGGCGTGGATCGGGTCGGCCGGGGTTTCGAGAGCGTGATCGGACACAGGGAACGCCTTTCGTTGCAGGCGTCAGCTAGGCACCCGGCTGCAGTCGGTCAAGACCGGGAGGGCTCAAGCCTGCGTGTGCGGTCGCAGGTCGGGCCACGCTCAGGCCGCGACGCGGGCCATCTCGATCTGTGCGGACAGGCCCGGGGGCATGTCGCGTTCGGGCACGGCAGCCAGCACATTCAATCGTGTGGCGTCCCCCGCTTTGACCAGCACGCTGGAAATCGCCGGATCGGTCATGACATGGGCGAGGCAGATGGCCTCGGCCGTCCAGTGAGGCGTGCGGTGCAGGAAGGCGAAGGTCCCGGCCCCTGTCAGCGGGTCGTCCTTCGGCCGGCTGCCCGAGCGGCCACCAAAACCGAACAGGCTCTTCTTCGGTTGGTGGAGCGTAACAGCCTTCTTTTCCGTATCCAGCTCTGTCGGGAAATAGCCATAGGCGAGGATGGCCATGTCCTGCTCGCGGGCGGCCCGGACCCGCGACCGGATCCGCCAGTCGACGTTGACATGGAACGGGGTGGCCAGAACGTCGAACGCTCCGGTCGAGACATAGGCGTCCATCACCTCGCTTTCGCCCGACACCCCCAGATAGCGGACCCGGCCGGTGGCGCGCAGCGCCTTCAGGGCGTTCAGCGAACTCTGTGGAAGCTCATCCTCACCCGGCTCTTCCAGCAGGGCGACATCGATCCAGCCCAGCCCCGAGATCTGCAGGCAACGATCGATCGCCCCGGTCATGCCTTCGGCGGAGAAGTCCCGGCTGGATCCCTTGCGACCGTCTCCCGTGCCGAGCTCCAGGCTGACATTCAGAAGCTTGCGGTCCACGTTGGCGAGGGCCTGGCCGACGACCTCCGCCAGAACGGGGTCGGCGGTTTCCAGCCGATAGGAGTTGATGCCCGCCTCGAGAGCCGAATAAATCAGGACATTGGCAGCAGCGAGCCCGCGGCCGAGGCAGTCGATCCCCAGGCTGAGGGTGAGGGCCGAGATGGCGGCGCCAGATGCGCCGAAAGGGCGATAGCGCATGGCGGATCAGCCTGTCGGTGTGGGGGCGGAGGTTTCGAGGGCCAGGGCGTGCAGCGCACCGCCCATATGCCCCTTCAGCGCGGCATAGACGAGTTGATGCTGTTTCACCCGGGACAGTCCCGCGAAAGCGCTCGACACAATGCGCGCGCGGTAATGGTCTCCGTCACCCGCCAGATCGTCGATGACGATCTCGGCGTCGGGAAAGGCCGCGGTCAGATAGGCGCGAAGCGTTTCAGCGGGCATGGGCATGGCCGACAGGGTGCCCTGTAAACCTTAATGGGCCACTACGCTGGATGGGGCGGCCCGTTCGAGAAGGAGGACGGCCTTGTCCTGATACAGCCCCGGCTCCCGGTACCGATAGCCGACCCGTTCGGCCAGTTTCAGGGAGGGCGCGTTAAGCGGATCGATCATGCACAGGGTGCGGGGAGCCCTCAGCACCCGGTCACACCAGCCGAGTGCCGCATCGACCGCCTCCCGCGCCAGACCCTGTCCCTGGTAGCGGGGGGCGACGCCCCAGCCCAGTTCGGGCGCATCCAGGACCGGCTGGCACGCCCGGCGATAGTCCAGCACGCCTACGCTGCCGACATAGTCGCCGGTCGTGGTCAGCAGGATCGACCAGTTGCCCCGGCCCAGTGCCGACCAGTGCCCGAGATCGCGCAGCAGCCGGAACCAAACCTCCTCCCCGGTCAGTGGGCCCCGGCCCGCGATCGGCCGGGTAAAGGCCTCGTCGGCCCAGAGACGAAGCAGATCTTCGAAGTCCTCGGTCGATGCCGGACGAAGCGTCAGGCGATCGGTGTGCAGTATCATTTCTGGCCCAGCCTTCCCGACCTGCGTCCTGCTCACATTGCCGGACGGTCTGCGACATGATGGCCACCAGTGTTGCAAGTAAGAATGCGTCGCACTAGTGGAGCGATCCCCTTCGTTGTCGGAACCGTTTACGCGATGCGTCTTCTTCTTGTCTCCACCGCCCTGTCGCTGGCCATGCCCGTTGCCGCCGTTGGCCAGGAGGCCGCCGCCGATCTGGGTACGATCATCGTCACGGGTGAAACCCGGGGCTATGTCGCGGTCGATTCGGTCACGGCCACCAAGACCGATACGCCCCTGATCGACGTACCCCAGAGCATCACGGTTGTGACGCGCGCGCAGCTGGATGACCAGGCCGCCTACAGCCTCGGTGACGTGCTTCGCTACGTCCCCGGTGTGACGGTGGGACAGGGCGAGGGTAATCGCGACCAGATCACCCTGCGTGGCCAGAACACCACCGCCGACTTCTTCCTCGACGGGGTCCGTGACGACGTCCAGTACTACCGCGGTCTCTACAACCTCGAACGCGTCGAGGTGCTGAAGGGCCCCTATGCCCTGATCTTCGGCCGGGGCGGCGGGGGCGGGATCGTCAACCGGGTTCAGAAGACCCCTTCTCCTGCAGCGTCGTTCCTCGCAACCCGCCTGTCGGCCAACAGTTTCGGCGCCTTCGACGTCTCTGCGGACCTGAATACGCCGGTCAGCGAGACCGCGGCCTTCCGACTGAACGCCGTCTACGAGGAACTGGGCAACCACCGCGACAGCTACGAAGGCCATCGGTTCGCCGTGAACCCCTATCTCGCCGCGGATCTGGGGCACGGCTGGAGCGCAGGGCTGTCGTACGAATATATCGATGACGACCGGGTCCCTGATCGGGGGGTGCCGTCCCTCAACGGCCGACCGATCGAGGGGTACCGCGACCAGTTCTTCGGTGTCCCCGGCGCTAACCATACGACACTTCAGGCGCAAATTGTGAAGGCTCGGGTCGACGGAGAGATCGCGCCCGGACTGTCGGTCTCGACCACGGTCCTCTATGGCGATTTCGACAAATTCTATTCCAACGTCTATCCGAACGGTCCGGCGACGGGACAGACGGGGACCGTGCCCCTGGCCGCCTACCTTGATCCGACCACGCGTGAAAACCTGCTGATCCAGAGCAATCTGTTGTGGGAGGTGGCGACCGGGCCCCTGTCGCATCGCATCCTTTTCGGCGTTGAGTACGGCGACCAGAGCTCGACCAACCAGCGCCGGAACGGTGTTCTGTCAAACCCGACGTTCAGCCTCGCCAATCCCGTTTTCCCCACGGTGACCTTCCCGACCCTGGCCCGTGACACGGTGTCGGATGTCGAGACCCTGTCGGCCTATGTCCAGGACCAGATCAGCCTCGGCGAGCGGTTCGACATCGTTGCCGGCCTCCGGTTCGACCGCTTCCGGATCGAGGGGCAGGACCGGATTCCCAATCCCGACCGACCCTTTTCGCGCACGGATGAAAAGGTCTCGCCCCGTCTGGGCCTGATCTTCAAGCCCGTTTCTGACCTGTCCCTCTACGCCAGCTACAGCCGCTCCTTCCTGCCCCGGTCGGGCGACCAGTTCCTGAGCCTGTCGACGGTTCAGGAGAACCTCGAGCCCGAGCGCTTTACCAACACCGAGGTCGGGGTGAAGTGGCAGGTGCGGCCCAATCTGATCCTGACGGCGGCCCTTTTCCAGCTGGACCGGACCAATGCCACGACCCCGGATCCCGTCAATCCGGCCCTGACCATCAATGTCGGCGAGACCCGGACCGAAGGTCTCGAGCTGGCCGCGACCGGGAACATCACCCGTCGCTGGCAGATCAGCGCCGGCTACGCCTGGCAGGACGCCGTCCTTGTCGGCAACAGCTCCGTCCGCCTGGCCCAGACGCCCGAGCAGCAGTTCAGCCTGTGGAACCGGTTCGAGGTCAATCCGCGCCTGGGTCTGGGTCTGGGCCTGATCCATCAGACCGATCAGTTCGCCGCCATTCGGACCAGTGCGGCCGCGACCTGGATGCCGGCGTTTGTCCGTGTCGATGCTGCCGTCTTCTATGACCTCTCGGATCGGGTCCAGATCCAGCTCAACATCGAGAACCTGTCGGACGAAACCTATTTCCCTGACGCCCACAACAACGCCAACATTTCCACGGGCGCACCCCGCAATGCGCGCCTTACGGTCAGCGCCAAATTCTGAGCGGAGTTACATCAGCCCCAGCGCCTTGAAGCTGGCCACGCCCTCGCGGCCCACGATCAGGTGATCGTGCACCTCGACGCCCAGAGCCCTGGCCGCGAGCACGATCTGTCGGGTCATGTCGATATCGGCACGGCTCGGGGTCGGATCGCCCGAGGGGTGGTTGTGGACCAGGATCATGGCGGCGGCCGAGACTTCCAGTCCGCGTCGCACGACCTCGCGGGGATAAACCGGGGCATGATCGACGGTGCCCCGGTTCTGGATCTCGTCGAGGATCAGCTGGTTCTTTCTGTCCACGAGAAGCCCCCGGAAAATCTTCATGCGGCCTCTGCGAATGTCCGAGAAGAGGGCTTTTGGGAATCAGGAA
>JAIEQA010000128.1 GCA_019748095.1 Caulobacteraceae bacterium
ACCGAGACCGGTTCCTCCCCGGTCAGATAACGCGCTGCCTGCAGGCTGTAGATGCCGATGTCCATCAGCGAACCGCCGCCCGCCAGCGCCCGGTTCAGCCGCCACTGCGCCGGATCGCCGATGTTGAACCCGGTCTCGGCCGTCACCATCCGGGCCCGGCCCAGTTCGCCGTCGCGCACGATCCGCATCGCCTCGCGATTGGCCGGTTCGAAATGGCTGCGATAGCCGATCATCAGCTTGCGCCCGGCCGCACGACAGGCGGCGATCATGGACTCAGCCTCGGCCGCCGTATTGGCCATCGGCTTTTCGCACATCACATGCTTGCCCGCCGCTGCGGCTCTCAGCGTGTACTCATGGTGCATGCCGTTGGGCAGGATCACATAGACGATGTCGACGTCCGGATTGTCCCGGATCGTGTCGAAGGTCTCATAGGTATACAGCCCCCGCTCCGGCACGCCCCAGCGCGCGCCCCAGGCCCGCGCCTTGTCCATCGACCCGCTGACCAGGGCCGTCAGCCGCGACTGCCGACACTCGGCGAACCGCGGCAGGATGACGTCCGCATACATGCCCAGCCCGACGATCGCATAACCCGGCTTGCGCCCCTCCCCCTGCCCGGCGGCAAACGCCGGCAGCCCGGACAGCGCCACCGCGCCTCCCGCCCCGGCGGCCAGAAGCTCTCGACGGCTGGAACGGAACATCATCGTCTCACTCCCGGGCTGCAGAGCCCCGGACTGTCGGCAATTGTCCGACTATTGGCAAGCCGCAGGCCCCGTCACGGGAAGAGCTGTCTCCTAGTGCGACAGCATCAGGGGCACCCTGGGGGCCTTCAGCATGTGTTCGGTGGCCCCGCCGAGGATGAACTCCCGGGCCCGCGACCGACCATAGGCTCCCATCACGAACAGATCGGCCCCCTGTCGCTCAAGGTAGTCGTCAAAGACCCGGCCGATCGCCCGCCCCCCGGCATCGACCTCGTCCACCACGGCGTTGACCCCGTGGGCCACCAGATGGCGTTGCGCATCCTCGCCCAGTCCCGCGGTCGCGGTCGGCTTTTCGCCCGTGACCGTCAGCACCCGGACCTTGCGCGCCTTCTGCAGCACGCCCAGGCTGCCGGCCATGGCGCGCGCTGAGGTCCGCGTGCCGTCCCAGGCCAGCACCACAAGATCGGGCCCGCCCCCCGGAAGATCGGCGATGCCCGGGCGATAGGTCAGGACCGGACGGCCTGCGCCGAACACGACCGCCTCGATGACCGCCCGCTGTCCGTCGTACTGGTCCAGCACCGGCACCAGGCAAAGGTCCCGCGTCCGCGCCCGCTGCGCGACCGTCGCGCCGACGTCATAGACATCGTCCCTCAGATGGATGACATCCCCCAGAACCCCGGCCGCACCGGCCCTGACCCTGAAATCCTCCAGCGCCGTGACACAGAACTGCCGGCTCTTCTGTTCCTCCTCGCGGGCCAGCTGGCCCAGGCCGATCAGATAGTTCGCCAGTCGATTGTTCGGGGCCTTGATCATGACCTCAACAGCCACCGCAGACAGCGTTCCACCCATGGAGGCCGCAAAGCGAACCGCCTGATCAATGGCCTCGGACGAGGTGGGATCGGGGTAGGTGTCGATCTGAAGAAGGATATCGCGAAGTGACATGTCGGTTTCCTCCAAAACTCGAGGAATCCTAGTCTCCGCCCTGCGTGTGGACCTTGATCCACATCAAGCGATCCGCCTTCCCGGGACGCTTCACCTCCAGCCGGCCGGCCCCGGGATCAGCGCGCTCCCGCCACCTGCACTACAAAGACGGGATTGCTGTAGAACCACAGGTCCGTCCAGGGATCCTCGCCGGCCGTGTCGGGCAGAGGCTCGCCCTCGACCCCGTTCGTACCCCGAACGCGGATGTAGCGATCGCCGGTTGCGGCCGGCAGGGTATGGGTCATGGTCAGGACCTCGCCCTCCATGGTCCAGTCGGCCGCCGTGAAGCGCCGCTCGACCCGGACCGCCGCATGGGAATCCGTATCCCGCGCGACCGGGCCGGGGTTCATCTCCCCCACGATCAGATCGATATGATCCACGGACGGCGACCGGCCGACGGCATTGGGGCACGCCGGATCTCGCACCGTGATGGTCACCCGCACCGGACCGGACCCATCCAGCACCAGCCGACCGCCCATGCCGGCGGAGCGGTCGCCGGCCGACACCGTGACGTCCAGTTCCGTGACCAGATCGCCGGTGGCGACGAACACCCGGCCCTCGCGCAGTCCATCGAGGATGTCTTCCGACTCAGGGCGCGCCAGGACCCAGGTCTTGGAGTATTCGCCCGGCCAGAAGTCGTCACCGCCTTCGCTGAGATGAGTGTGGGAATCCGAGGTCGCGGTGATCCACCAGCGCCGCCCCTCGCCCAGCAGGGCGTCCCAAACCCCGCCCAGCCGCGCCGTCATCTGGTCAAAGCCGCCCAGGGTCGGGTAGCGCCGATAGATGCCGCGATGACCGGCGGGATCGGGCCGCCCGTCCGCGAACAGCCCGTCGGCCTGATGCCCGGGTGCCCCCTCCATGCCGACGGCGACGCGCGGCTCCAGATCGCTCCAGTCCCTCAGTTGCGCGGGCCGGACCTGGCCATAGACGCCGAGACCCGTGGCCGAACGCGCCGGATGGTTGATCACCAGGACCGGGCGCGGCGACATCGTCCCCATGTCGCGCAGCGCCTCCAGCATCAGGGCTTCTGACTCGCGCGCGGGATCGTACGGCCAGGGTTCCCTGCGCCCGTAGCGGCTTTCCAGATGCAGCAGGTCTTCCCGCTCGTGAGCCGACTGGGGAATGATCAGACTGGAATGTTCCGCCCCCGGGGTGTCGAACTCCATGCCGTAGAACAGGATCAGCCCGGGCACCTGCGCCCGGGCCTGCAGCAGTTCGGGATAGGCCTGTTCAGCGTTCAGGCGTGAATGCAGCGGCCCGCCGTGGTCGGTGGACACCATCCAGTCCAGGCCGAAGCGGTGCGCCATCTCCGCATTCCGGATGATCGTGTGATTGCCGTCGCCGCCCAGTTGCGGAACCGGCGGCGCGTCGGGTACCGCCGGATCGGGCTCATAGCGGGCGCTGAAGCGGCTGTGGACGTGGTGATCACCCGCCAGCCAGCGACGCCCCTCGGCCGACTGGGCCTCGGCCACCATCGGCACGGCGACCAGCAGCAGCGCCAGGGCGCATCCGTGGGATTTCATCTGGCCAGACCCTCGCCATCGACATCTGCGGCGTCGCGCCAAGATTATCCGCCAGCTGACGATAATAGAAGCAAGAGTTCGTTACATTCAAATCTTGAACAAAAGAAATTTTGACTGCCATTCCAAGACAGTTTCTTGAATAGTGTGAATTTTATGCGACTTCGGCCGAACAACGTTGAGATTATGTCCAGCCCGGCGCTAAACGGCCGCGCTTCGGGGGAGGCGCTGTCGCCGTTGGGGACGAACAGCCCGGTCCCGCGCCTGTGGAGACCAGTATGATGCGCGCAATTGACACCGCTTACCCCCGCGTGGCCGCCCGTCGCGCCGCCGCCCTGATGGCCGGCTGCGCCGCGATCGCCCTGGCCGCCCCGGCCGCCGCCCAGCAGGCCGACCGCCGGGACGACACGACCCTGGACGAGATCGTCGTCACCGGCTCCTTCGCCACCAGCCTGGCCGACGCCCTGACCATCAAGCGTCGCGCCGACTCCATCTCGGACTCGGTGTCCGCCTCGGACATCGGCAACTTTCCCGCAGTGAACATCGCTGAGGCCCTGCAGCGGGTGCCCGGCGTCTCCATCTCGCGCGAAGCCGGCGAGGGCCAGTTCGTCAGCGTCCGGGGTCTGGGCCCCAATTTCCAGTCGGTGACCCTGAACGGCTCGCCGATCGCCTATAACGAGAATATCCGCAACTCCGACCAGTCGGGCCGCCAGTTCCAGTTCCGCGTCATCCCCGCCGACCTGATCTCGGCCATCGTCGTGACCAAGTCCCCGACCGCCGACCTGATCGACGGCGGCATCGGCTCCAACATCGACATCCGCACCGCCGATGCGCTGGAGACCGTGCCCTTCGCCACCGCCCGCATCTTCAGCCATGTCGAGGAGCGCACCAGCGCCCTGACGCCGAACGGCTCCCTCTCGGCCGGCTGGCGCAATGCGGACCGCACCTTCGGCGTCATCGCCGGCGTGTCCCTGGCCACCCGCGACGTCCAGTTCGATCGCGTCCAGACCACGGGCTACACCAACCGGGTCGTCAATGGCGCGACCGTCTCGGTGCCCAACGAGATCCAGCTGACCCTCGAGCAGGAAGAGCGCACCCGGATCAGCGCCATGGCCGGCCTGTCGTGGAAGCCGACCGACAGCTTCGCCCTGCGCGCAGACGCCCTGTATTCGCGCTTCAACAACATCATCGACGAGGACCGCATCAGCTTCGCCTTCGGCGGTCGCGCGGACTTCTCCACCCGCCTGGTCGCCTCCAGCGCCCGGGTCCAGGACGGCATCCTCTACGCCGCCCAGATCAACGGCGGTCGTATCGACCGCAACGCCGAATACTCCGAGCAGCAGCACGAGAACCTGTTCGTCAAACTGCAGGCCGACTGGGATGTGCTCGGCTGGACCCTGACGCCCTCGATCAGCTATTCGGAGGCCAACTCCTTCCTGCCCGTGCCGCTCCAGCGCATCAGCGGCGGAACCGCCGACAACCCCGCTGGCCTGACCTACAGCTATGACTTCGGCGACGACCCCATCGGCAACCGCGAGTACGCCTCGCTGCTGACCAATCTGGACCTGTCCAGCCCGACCTCGACCCGGGTCACCACCTACCGCACCCGGCCGATCAACTCGGTCGACAACGACACCACCGCCCTGCTGAACATCCAGCGCGATCTGGACGCCCGCTTCGGGGCCCTGACGCTGGGCACGGTCCGGTTCGGCGGCCAGTACACCGAGCGCAGCCGCGACTATCAGCGCCGCGACCGCGTGCTGGCGGCCCGCCCCGGCATCGACGTCAACACCCCGGCCTTCCTGAACCAGCAGCTGCCGTCCAACGCCTTCAACCGGTCGATCGCCAGACTGTATCCCCAGGGCCTGACCTACGACCGCGCCCTGTACGGCATCTCCTTCATCATCCCCAATGAGTCCAACGACACCAATGCCCAGTCGGGCGACCTGGTCCCCACCGGTGCCGACCTGCAGCAGTCCTATGGTGTGGACGAGGAGATCACCGCCCTCTACGGCCGCGCCGACGTCTCGGTCGACTTCGGCCCCGTGCCGATGGACGCCAACCTCGGCCTGCGCTGGGTCTCGACCGACACCCTGGTCAAGGGCACCCTGCTGACCGCCGGCCGCAACGCCGCCGGGGCCGTCACCACCGTGGTCAATCCCCAGACCTTCGAGGGCTCGTACGAAGAGTTCCTGCCCAGCCTGAACCTGAATTTCGAGCTGACCGACGACGTCCTCCTGCGCCTCGGTGCCTCGCGCACCCTGACCCGGCCGTCCCTCGCCGATCTGCGCACCGCCGTGGTCCCCAACAGCGGGCTGATCACCCGGGTGTTCCTGGAGGGCCAGACCGCCCTGGACACCGCCGTGCCGGGCGCCAGGGTCGGCGTCGGCGGCAATCCGGAGCTCCAGCCCTATACCTCGGTCAACTACGACGCCTCGCTGGAGTGGTATTTCAACGACTTCGGGGCCCTGTACGGCGCGGTCTTCTCCAAGGACATCTCGGACTTCATCGGCGGCATCGCCCGCACCGAACAGATCCTGTTCGCCACCCAGGCGGGCCAGACCCTGACGGCCGATCTCCAGATCACCCGGCCCCAGAACATCGGCGACGCCACCATCCAGGGCTTCGAGCTCGGCGTGTCGTACAAGCTGGACTGGGGCCTCGGCCTCTCGGCCAGCGCCACCTTCACCGAAAGCGAAGCCCAGATCGAGGCCACGCCGGGCGTCGTCACCACCGCCGGCCTCCAGGGCGTGTCGGACCAAAGCTTCTCGATCAGCCCCTTCTTCGAACGCGGCCCGTTCGAGGCGCATTTCAGCTACACCTACCGGTCCGACTTCGCCGCCAACGGCAACATCAGCCCGGGCTCCAACGCGGTCCTCGACGAGAACTCGGCCATCATGGCCGACGGCTTCGGCACCCTGGACTTCGGCGCCTCCTGGCAGGTCAATGACACCTTCCAGGTCTTCGCCGAGGGCACCAACATCCTGGACGCGCGCCAGGCGGTCTATTTCGGCAACGAGAACCGCCCGTTCCAGATCCACGA
>JAIEQA010000124.1 GCA_019748095.1 Caulobacteraceae bacterium
CCCCAGTTCCGCGAGCTGGCCCCGCAGTCCTACACGGACCCGGAAAGCGACCGGACCTTCATCGGTAACCCGTTCCTGGTGGACACCGAGATCCTGAACCTCGACGCTCGCTGGGAATGGTATTTCGCTCGCCAGCAGTTCATCACCGCTGGCGTCTTCTACAAGCAGCTGGACAAGCCGGTTGAGGCGATCATCGTCGACGTCGGCAACCAGCGTCAGCAGTCCTTCCTGAATGCCCCCGAGGCCACCATTTTCGGGGCCGAGGTCGAAGCCAAGAAATACTTCGAGTTCCCCGACAACGGCATGTCCTTCGTCGCCAACAAGCGCTGGCTGGTGCAGGCCAACTACACCTTCTCGGACTCCGAAGTGACGGTAGAGGCCGCCGATCGTGTCCTGACGCTGGGCGGGGCCGGGACCCCGGAAAGCGCAGCCTTCTTTATCCAGGACGGCAGCCGCATGCAGGGCCAGTCCGAGCACGTCGCCAACGTGCAACTGGGCTGGGAAGATGATGTCGCCCGCTCGCAAGCGACGATCATCGTCAACTATGTCTCCGAACGGATCACCGCGCGCGGTGCCGGCGTCGGCGGCAGCCGCGAGCCCGACTACATCCAGGAGCCGGGTGTGTTCCTCGACTTCGTCTACCGCAAGGATTTCACTGCGGCGGGCCACGACCTGGGCTTCGCCCTGGAACTTCGCAACCTGCTGCAGACGGACTTCGACGAGTACCAGGAACTGGGCAACAAGATCCGCATCAACAACTACGACATCGGATCCAGCGCCTCGGTCAGCCTGACTGCCCGCTTCTAGAGCCTGATCGAACTGAATGGGATCGGCCGCTTCCCGAAAGGGGAGCGGCCGTTTTCGTATCTGCCCACCCGGGTTTACTCCGCCCTGTACGCGACCTCGCCATCGACGACCGTCAGCACCGCGCGCCCCTTGGGGATATCTGCAGCCGGGACCGTCATCAGGTCGATGTTGAAGGCGGTGAAATCGGCCCGCTTGCCCACCTCGATCGTGCCCAGCTCGTCCTCGCGGAACGAGGCATGGGCGGGCCAGAGGGTGAACATCTTCAACGCTGTTGCCCGGTCGACGGCCTCCTGCGGGCGCCAGTCGGGTCCCTGAACGCCGTCCAGATCGCGCCGCGCCACGGCGGCGTAGAATTCGATCAGGGGATCCCCCCGTTCGACCGGCGCATCCGATCCACCGACCACAATGACGCCCAGATCGACCAGGCTCTTCCACGCATAGGCCCCGTCCAGCCGGGCGTCGCCTAGACGGGCGGGGGCGAAATGGAAGTCACCAATGGCATGGCTGGGCTGCATCGAGGCGATGATCGGCAGGTCGACGAAGCGGTGATAGTCCGACGGCCGCAGGATCTGGGCATGTTCGATGCGCCAGCGCACGTCGGCACCGTTGGGCCGTTCGCCCGGCGGAACGGCGGCGAGGGCCGCCGCAAACCAGTCCGAGACCTCGGTATTGCCCCGGTCGCCGATGGCATGGGTCGCCAGCTGGATGCCGGCGCGCAGGGCCTGTTCGTAAAGCGGGGTCTGGGCCTCGCCGGTGGTCTGCATCAGGCCGGAGGTGCCCGGCGCATCGGAATAGGGGGCATGCAGCGCGGCCCCGCGCGAGCCGAGGGCTCCATCAGCATAGTATTTGACCGCCCGGGTGATAATCCGCCCGTCCGCGACGCTGCGTGGGCCCGAGGCGAACAGGGCCTGCGCCCCGTCAGGGGTGACGCTGTTGTAGATCCTGAGCGGGGCCTCACCCGCCTCGGCCATGGCCTCCAGCAGGGGGATGTCGCGCCACGGGGCGCTCATGAAATGGATGCCGGTCCAGCCATAGCGCGCCTCGACCTGAAAGCCGGCGCGGTAGGCGGCGCGGGTGGCGTCCGGGTCTGCCTGCGGCATCAGGGGGCTGAGCAATTGTTCGGCGGCATCGACGAACAGTCCCGTCAGGCGGCCATCGGGGCCTTTCAGGATCTCGCCACCAAAGGGTGCCTCGGTCGTCCCGTCGATGCCGAGGGCGGTGAGGGCGGCCGTGGAGGCGACCATGGCGTGGCCATCGGCCCGTTGCAGCAGCACCAGACGCCCGGGGGCGGCCGCGTCGAGATCGGCGGCCGTCAGGAATCGGGCCCCGTTGACGCTCTCGGGCCAGCGGGTTTCGATCCATCCCCGCCCGACGATCACACCCTCAGGGTGGTCCCCGGCCCAGGCCGTCAGCCGTGCCATGGCGTCGACCACCGAGGTCGAGCCCTCGAGGTTCAGTGTCAGCTCACGCCAGCCGATGCCGTCCAGATGGGCGTGGCCGTCGGTGAAGCCGGGGAACAGGGTCGCCCCCTCCAGATCGATGACCTCCAGGCCGTCCGCCGAGGGCGCGCCGGCGGCGGGGCCGACATAGGCGATGCGCCCCGCGCGGGCGATGACCACTTCCGCTGTCGGCATAGCCTCCACGCCGGTGTGGATCGTCCCACCCCGGATCAGCAGATCCTGGGCCCCGGCCGGCACGGCAAGCGCCGTCAGGGCGACGGCAGTCATCAAGGCTTTCAGCATGGGTCACCGGAATAGCGGAAATCGGACGCTGACTAGCGGCCCCCGTGGGCCTGTCGTCAAGGTGCCGCTGGCCTGTGCGACCCCCGGCCCCATATGCCCGGCATGAAACTGTTCACCATCGGCTATGAGGGCGCGACCCAGGCGGACGTCATCGCCCGCCTGAAGACGGCAGGCGTCGAACTTCTGGTCGATGTCCGTGCCGTGGCCGCGTCACGCCGGGCCGGGTTCTCGAAGACCCTGCTTGGCGAAAGCCTGAGGGCCGAGGGCATCAACTATCTGCACCTGCGCGCTTTGGGCACCCCGAAGGCCGGTCGGGAGGCCGCGAAGAAGGGCTATATCCGCGAGATGCGGGCTATCTTCGCAGACCATCTGGCCGAGCCCGCGTCCCAGTTGCAACTGGCCCAGCTTCGGACCGTCGCCGGCGACCGGCGCGTGGCCATGCTGTGTTTCGAGGCCGACCATGCGGGTTGCCATCGGGCCGTTCTGGCCGAATGGCTGGCCGCCGAAGACGGCTTCGAGGTCGTGAACCTCTAGCCGCCGCTGGCGGCCCCGGGCACCCCGATCACGGCGTCGACGGACCCGCTCGTCACCGGGTGATATCCCGGCCGTGCGCGGGCATAGACTCGCGTGGCGATCGGCCGGCCCCAACCCTCCTCCGCCCAGAGCGAGGTGAAGAGGGGGAGCACGAACTTGCGTCGCCCCTGGCGGGTCAGGAACTGCTCCAGGGTCGGGACCGCCGGCTGATACCGGTGGGCCACGGCAATCTGCAGCCAGGCATAGAGCACCTCGGCATTCCCCTCAGCCCGCAGGTTCAGGGTGGATTCCAGATCGGCCAGCTGCTGGCTGGTCAACCAGTCGCGACCTCCGGCCAGCCCCGCTGGACGCCAGGCGAGGAACTGCTGCCGCTCTTGTGTCGACCATCCCGCCCAGGGGATGGCCGAGGCCGGGCCCCGGTCGGCAAAGAAGGCTTCTGCCGCCGTATCGACCGCAGTCAGGGCCCCGGAGACCGGAGCGACCGCATTGGACGGCAGGCCGGGCTGATAGATCCAGGTGTCCAGCTGCAGCTCGCGCTCCAGCGCCGGATCCTCCGGGCCGACCAGATGGGCGCGGATGTCGACGAGGAAGTTGGCGGCATTCATCGGCCGGAAGGCATTGCGCTCGAAATAGCCCTTCATCCAGGCGTCGAACCGCTGGCGACCGACGATCCGTTCGATGGTCCGCAGGAAGGCGGCCCCCTTTTCATAGGCGATGGAGTTCATCCCCTCGTCCGGGTCGCGCCCCTCCAGATCGAGGTGCAGGCGGGTGTCCAGCGGCGGCAGGGCGGCCAGCTCGGCCTGCAGTTCGCCCCAGCCCAGAACCTGCAGCATCAGGGCCCGGTCGCGGCCATAGACCGCTTCCATGATCCGGTTCTCGAAATAGGTGGTGAACCCCTCGTTGAGCCAGAAATCGGCCCAGGTGGCGTTGGTCACCAGATTGCCGGACCAGCTGTGCGCCAGCTCATGGGCGACGAGGGAGACCAGCGACTTGTCCCCGGCGATCACGGTCGGAGTGGCAAAGGTCAGGCGCGGATTCTCCATCCCGCCGAACGGGAAAGAGGGTGGCAGGACCAGCAGGTCGAAACGGCCCCAGCCATAGGGGCCGTAGAGGGCCTCGGCCGCATCGACCAGCTGGCGCATCTCGGAAAACTCGGCGCGTGCCGCCTCCAGCCGGCCCGGTTCGGTCCAGACGCCGACGCCCTCGCCGACGGAAGCGAAGGCCAGATCCCCGACCGCCACGGCGATCAGATAGGGAGGGATCGGATTGGTCATACGGAAGCGGTAGCTGTGCAGGCCATCTGCCTCGCCCTCGCCGTCCGGCGTCAGCATCTCGGCCGACATCACGGCCTTCAGCGCCTCGGGGACCCGCAGCGTCGCGCTATAGGTCTGGCGGATGCCCGGGCTGTCCTGGGTCGGGATCCAGGTCCGCGTCAGGATGGCCTGGCCCTGGCTGAACAGGAAGGGCTGCTGCCCGCCGGCGGTCTGGGCCGGGGTCAACCATTGCAGGGCGGCCGCATCCGGCCGGGTCGCATAGGTGACCACGATCTTCTGAACCTTGTCCGCCTCGAAGGCCGGGACGGTCACGGTCAGGGCCTGACCCTTGATCGGGTCTTCGGGTCCAAGAGCGAAGGGCAGGGCAGTGCCCTGGACGTCGGCGACCGAACGGATCTCGAGGTTGCGCACATCCAGAATGACCTCGGTCGCGCCGGGTTCACCGGTCACGTCCAGGGTCGCGGTGCCCGACAGGGTGCGGGTCGCGAAATCGGCCACGAGGTCCAGGGCGACGTGCTTGACCCGGGCGATCTGGGGCTGGGCCCAGGAGTGGATGTCGCGCTCGTAGGTGACCGGTGCGGTTGCTGATGGAGGCAGGGGCGGCATGTCGGACTTCGGCTCTCCGAGGCCGCAGCCGGACAGTGCAGCGACGAGCGCGAGTGTAGAAGCCATGGCAGCAAGGCGGGTGCGGGACATCAAACAACTCCGGGCTATTCGGCGCGGAGGGAGCCCTGAAAGCGTGGCCAGATCAAGGGGCATACGGCGTGCACCGCCGCAAAGACCCCTATCGCGCAGGGACCGGGGCGGGGTTGCGCGCCACGAACAGCCGTCCCCGCTCGGCCAGCAGGACGAAGCCGAGGGCCGCAATCCCGCAGCCTGTGATGCCGAGGGTCATGGGCACGACGGTACCATCGAACTGCTGGCCGATCAGGAAGCCGGTCAGGGAGCCGATGATGGTGGAGATGAACCCCTGGGCCGAGGAGGCGGTGCCCGCAATATGGCCCATCGGCTCCATCGCCATGGCCCCGAAATTCCCCGCCAGCAGACCGAAGCAGAACATGGTCAGCCCCTGCAGGATGCCGAAGGTCCAGATCGTCTCATGGCCGCTGAGGGTCACGGCGGCGTGTACCGCCGCGAAGCCGATGAAGCCCAGCAGGGCGATGTGGCCGATCATCCGTGACCCCAGTCGCTCCACCAGCCGGGCGTTGACGACCGAGGCGATGGCGATGCCGCCGGCGATCAGGGCAAAGACGGTGGTGAAAAGCTCCGGGGCCTTGAACACATCGAAGAAGATCTGTTGCGACGAGTTGATGAAGGCGAACAGAGCCCCCGTGATGGCCGTCATGGCCAGGGTGTAGCCGATCGAGATCCGGTGGGTGACCGCCTCCCGGAAGGCGAGGGCGATCCGTCCGGCCCGGATGGGCAGGCGGTCAGCGGGCGCGAGAGTTTCAGGCAGGCGGAGCCAGGCCCAGACCATCAGGGCCACGCCGGCGAAGGCCAGAACACCGAAGATGGCCTCCCACGGCGCGACCAGCAGGATCGCCTGGCCCAGAGAAGGCGCGATCACCGGCACACCGAGGAAAACGAGGAAGCTCAGGCTCATCACCCGGGCCATGGTCCGGCCGGAATAGCGATCCCGTACAATGGAGACGGCCAGAACCCGGGTCGCCGCCGATCCCAGTCCCTGTCCGACCCGGGCCAGGATCAGCGTCTCGAACGTTGGTGCCAGCATGGCGATGAAGCTGAACAGGACATAGATGCCCACGCCGATCATCAGAATGGGCTTGCGGCCGTAGCGGTCAGCCAGAGGGCCATAGACGATCTGCATCGCCCCGAAGCCGAGCAGATAGGCGGTGATGACCCACTGCCGGCTGTTCTCTTCGGC
>JAIEQA010000036.1 GCA_019748095.1 Caulobacteraceae bacterium
ATCAGCTACGGCGGCACGTTCGAGCAACTGATCTCGGCCGCGAAACGGCTGCAACTGGTGGTGCCGGTGGTGCTGCTCCTGATCTTCGGCCTGCTGTTCGCCCTGTTCCGCTCGGTCAAGGACAGCGCCATCGTCTTCTCCGGCGTGCCCCTGGCCCTGACCGGCGGTGTTGCGGCGCTGGCGATGCGAGGCCTGCCGCTGTCCATCTCGGCGGCGGTGGGGTTCATCGCGCTCTCGGGCGTCGCGGTTCTGAACGGTGTCGTGATGGTCAGCTTCATCCGGGGCCTGATCGAGGAGGGCAAGCCGCTGGGCGAGGCCATCCGCGAGGGCGCCCTGACCCGTCTGCGGCCGGTGCTGATGACGGCTCTGGTTGCCAGCCTGGGCTTCGTGCCGATGGCGCTCAACGTTGGGGCCGGGGCCGAGGTCCAGCGCCCGCTGGCCACGGTCGTGATCGGCGGGATCATCTCCTCGACGATCCTGACCCTGCTGGTCCTGCCGGCGCTCTACAGCCTCGTCCATGGCCGTCCGCCTCGCCCTGCGGGCACGCGGCCCGTCTGGCTGAATCGTCTTCCCTTCAAGCGGAGTAAGGCATGACCGTCGCGCCCCATCGATGGGCCGCCTGGCTGAGGACACCCACGGGTGTCCTTGCGCTAGGGCTGCTGATCCTGTTTCTCAACGGCTTGCTGACGGCCGCCTTCGCCCACGGCGTCGCCGACGGCGACAAGGGCTATATCCAGGAGACGTCGGGATTCCTGTTCTGGCCGTTCCTGTATCTCGGGGCCAAGCACATGGTCACCGGCTACGACCACCTGCTGTTCTTGCTGGGGGTGATCTTCTTCCTCTACCGGATGAAAGACATCAGCATCTATGTGACCCTGTTCGCCATCGGTCACTCCTCGACCCTGCTGCTGGGCGTGCTGACCGACGTCAGCGTCTCCAGCTATCTGGTCGACGCGATCATTGGCCTGTCGGTCGTCTACAAGGCGCTCGACAACTTGGGGGCGTATCAGCGCTGGTTCGGGTTCCAGCCGAACACCAAGGTCGCAACCCTGGTGTTCGGTCTGTTTCACGGCTTCGGCCTGGCGACCAAGCTGCAGGACTTCAACATGTCGCCCGATGGCCTGATCGGCAATCTGCTGGCGTTCAACGTCGGGGTGGAAATCGGCCAGCTTCTCGCGCTAGGGGCCATCCTGATCGTCATGGGCTTCTGGCGGAAGTCTTCCAGCTTCTGGCGTCACGCCTACTCCGCCAATGTGGTCGTCATGACCCTCGGCTTCATTCTGGCGGGCTATCAGCTCGTCGGCTTCTTCGTCGCCTGACCGGAGACCGGACCATGTATAACGCCAACAAGCCCGACGCCTCGGAACTGCCCTCGACCGGCAAGCTGCTGAAGTCGACTGGCATCGCCGTGGTCATCGCCTCAGCCCTGCTCGTCACTGTGGTCCTGCCCGCAGAATACGGGGTCGATCCCACCCGGATCGGATCCATGCTCGGTCTGACCGAGATGGGCCGCATCAAGATGCAACTCGCCGCCGAAGCCGAGGCCGAAGAGGCGGGCGTCCAGCCGGCCCCAGTCGCGCCTGCGGTTGTTGCTGCTGCCCCAGCCACCGGCGTCGCGTCCGAGACCGCGCCCGGAGTTCGAACCGACGAGACCGTTCTCACCCTCGCGCCCGATCAGGGCGCCGAGATCAAGCTTGTGATGGACGAAGGCGCGCGGGTCGCCTTCACCTGGACTAGCAGCGGCGGAGCCGTCAACTTCGACACCCATGCCGACCGCCCCGGCACACCCTACCACGGCTACGGCAAGGGCACAGAACAACGGGTCGAAGGCGAACTTGTCGCCGCCTTCACCGGCAGCCACGGCTGGTTCTGGCGCAATCGCACGGGCGAGCCGGTGACCATCACCCTGCGCACCGAGGGCGCGTATTCTGAGGTCAAGCGGGTGGTCTAGATGCTCTACTTCATCCTCAAGGCCGCGATCTCGGGTGTCATCATCGCAGCGATCTCGACCGTGTCCAAACGCTACCCCGGAGTGGGCGCGCTAATCGCATCGCTGCCGCTGATTTCGGTCCTCGGCATGATCTGGCTGTGGCGCGACCGCCCGAACGCGGCGAACTTGGCCGACCACGCACAGGCGACATTCTGGTTCGTGCTGCCGTCTTTGCCGATGTTCCTGGTCATCCCGGCCATGCTGAAATCGGGTGCCAACTTCTGGGCAGCCTTGATCGCCGGATGCTTTCTGACGATCGTTCTTTACAGCCTAATGGTCTGGCTCGGGCCGAGGTTCGGCCTGCGGCTGTGAATCCAGCCACGGGCCGCGTTGGCGTTGGGTCTAGGTTTCCAAGCGCTGAAAGCGGACCATCCCAACCGCCGTTTGAGTCAGAGTCGGACATATGCCGGTTAGAACTGAGCACTCTGAAGGCTCGGTCAAACCAACATAAGTCCGCGCGTTGCCGATCCTGCGCCTTTGGAAGCCGCCAATATTGTTTTGCAGCCAAGACGTTGTTCCGGCAGCCAAAGTGAAAGCTTCCCAAGCTTTCGTCTGGTTCATCCGGCCACCCGTCTCGAGCTTTGAGCCTCAACCGGCCCCAACCACCGATCAGTTGACTGTCTACATCCATTTTGTCGCGCGAAGTGCGCGACCGGCTGGGGGTTGCTGATGTGCCGTAACTGAAAAGTAGAAAGCTAGGACGGCGGCGGGCGCTCCGAATGGGGGCGAAGGTCAGGAGGCCGCCATGAGACCGATCCCAAGCCAGTCCCACAGGTCGAGTGGAGGGAGCCCGCACCTGCCGTCCCAGACGCTGGAGCCATCAACGCTTGGAGAGATCGACGACCATGGCCTGCTGTCTTTGCTGCTGGACCGCAGCCTCCCCGGGTCGGCGTGCGGCCCGGTAGCCACCGACCTGATAGACCGGTTCGGCGGATTGGGCGAGATCGTCGCTGCAGACTTGCCGGAGCTGAGCCGGATCAATGGGCTTGGTCCGGCGGCGATCCTGGACCTCAAACTATTGCGTCAGCTCAGCATACGGCTCGCCCGCAGCACGGCCTGCACGCGGCCTGTTCTCTCTTCCTGGAACGCACTGGTTGCCTATGCACGGGTAACGCTGGCCTCTTCGCCGCGTGAGCAGTTTCGCGCCCTCTTCCTCGACCGGCGCAACGTCCTCATGCGCGACGAGCTGGTCGCAGACGGGTCCGTCGACCACGCGCCCGTCTATCCCCGCGAGGTCATACGGCGCGCGCTGGAGCTTTCGGCGTCGGCGCTCATTCTGGTGCACAACCATCCCTCGGGCGACCCCTCGCCCTCTCAGGCAGACATTACCGTCACGCGCCAGATCATCGAGGCGGCCAAGGTGTTCGGCCTTCAGGTCCATGATCACCTCATCGTCGGGCGGGAAGGCACGGCGAGCTTTCGGACCCTCGGTCTGATCTGAGCGCGTCATGACTTTGCACGCCATCGTCGCCGCCCTGGGCGGCGATCTTTATCAGCATGGCCATCGCGCCAATGTGCCGGCCCCTGGTCACAGCGCCCATGACCGCTCTGTCTCACTGCTGCTTACGGACGGGCGGGTGGTTATTCACGGCTTCGGGGCCACCGATTGGCGCGCCATGCGCGACGAGTTGCGTCGACGCGGCTTCATTGACGACGGCGGGCGGTTGACGGGCGGTGGCCATGCCGGTTCGACCTGGCCCAGGCCCGATCGTCTGGCCCGGCTCGAAGCCGCCGCCCACCTTTGGGAGAGCGCTGTGCCCATCGGCGTGACCAGCGCGGCGGCACGACACATCCGGTCTCGGTCAGTGACCGGCGGGATAGCGTCGTCGAACCTTCGACATCATTCACATGCGCCGACGTCCGTCTATCGGCCAGGAAATACCCGCCGCCCTGCCCTCATCGCCCGGATCAGCGACGACGCTGACCGGCTGACCGGCGTCGAACTCACCTATCTGCATTTGAACGGCCGTCGGGCGACCGAACTTCGGGTGTCTCGCAAGACCGTGGGCCACGTACCGCCCGGGGCCGCTGTCCGCCTCTGGCCACCCGACCGAGAGATACTGGTGGGCGAAGGTGTGATCACCACCCTTTCGGCGATCGAGCGCTTCCAGTTGCCCGGCTGGGCGCTCTTGGCGGCAAACAACCTTGCGCGCTGGACACCGCCGGCCGGCGTCCGGCGGGTGCTGATCGCCGCCGATCGGGGGGCTGTCGGTCAGGACCGTGCCTGGCGGCTGCATCGCCGGCTCGCGGATCGAGGGCTCGTCGCGAAGGTGGTGTGGCCCGACGCCCCCTTCGACGACTGGAACGCGGTCGCGATGGCGCAGGCAAAGGCGGAGGGAGGGCGCTGAGGGGTGCCGGAGCGGCGGGGATCGGCTCCGTCGCCCGGCGGGAGATCCCTCATGACCGACCTTGTTCCCGTCATCACCTCGCTCGATGACACGCCCGCTGTCGTCGTCGACCGCGACGAACGCACCATCCGCCTCGGCGACCTCGGCATCGCGCCCGAGAACCTGCGCTTCAACGAACCGTCGGATGATGACATCCCGACCCTGGCCGCCACGATCAAGGCGGCCGGCCAACTGCAGCGCCTGACCGTGCGCCCGGGCCGCGGCAAGAAGGAACAGCCCTGGATGGCCCTGGACGGCCGTCGCCGGCGCCTGGCGCTGGGCCTGCTGCGAGAGGCGGGCGTCATCGACGACGACTATCCCGTCACGGTCTCTGTCGAGACTGACCCGGCGCGGCAAGCGGCCGCCCTGCTCCTGACCAACACCGCCGCCCCCGTCCATGTGGCGGATGTCATCGTCGCCATCGGTCGCATGCTCAAGACCAGGCTGACGATCCCGGTCATCGCCCGCGCCCTTGGCTATGCCGAGATCGAGATCAAGCGGCTGGCGGCACTGGCCGCCCTCCCCCCGGTCGCGATCAGCGCGCTCAAATCCGGGCGCATCACCCTGAAGCAGGCCCGGCTGCTGGCGCGGTTACCGAACGCCGAGGAACAGGCCGAGATCGCTGAGGTCGCGCTGTCGGGCCACGGGTTTCAGGATTGGCGCATTGTCGAGCGCCTCGACGCCTCGCGGGTCACGCCGCACGATCGCCGCTGTGCCCTGGTCGGCGAAGCCGCCTATGCGGCCGCCGGCGGGCGCACCGAAGTCGATCTCTTCGGGGAGCTGGCGCCGGTGCTGTTGGATCCCGACGTGTTAACCGAGGCGTGGCTGAAGCGCGCCCGGGCCATCGCGGCCGTGTTCGAGGCGGAGGGGATCGCGGTTCACGTCACGGCCGGCCAAGAGCCGGACCTACCAAAGGATCTCGAGGCGCTCGGCTATGTCTACGGCGGCGTGCTGAACGACGAGGAGATGGCGCGCTATCGCGCGCAGCGCGACGTCTGGCGTGAACGCGCCGAGGCAGCGGTGCTGGCGCTGGCCGAAGCGTCCGATCCCGAGGCCGTCGACGCCGCCCTCGTGGCCATGATCCGCGCCAGGGTCGAATTCGATCAAACCGGCTCTGGCGGACGGGTTGTGACGACGATGGTGATGTCCCCGGCGTCGCCCATGGGCGTCGAGGTGCGGTGCTACACGCCCGAGGAGCCCGAGGTTGAGGCGGACGACACGGTCGATGGCGAGGTGCCGACACGTCCCGTCGCTGCGCCGGCCTATATCCCGCCCGAGGTCGAGGCCCCCGAGCCAGAGACCGACGGCGTGAATCACGTCCTGCACGCCGTCCGCACCGATGTGGCCACGCGTGGCCTGATCCGGGCCCTGGCGGACGATCCGGGCGCGGCGCTGGTGGCCCTGATCGCGCGCCTGTTCACCCTGCTGGTCGTGCGCACCCATGTCGCGCGCTCGGACTCAGCCCTCGCTGTCCTTGCCACGGGCTTCAATCCTCCGGCCGGCCGGGTGATCGAAACCCTGGACGGCGAGGTGCGCCAGAGACTCGATCAACGCCGGGCGACCTGGGAGACGTCCGGCGAGACGGTCATCGCCTGGATCCACGGCTTGCCCCACGGCGAGAAGATGGCCCTGCTGGCCGAACTGACGGCGATCAGTCTGGACGTGCGCGAAGAGCGCACGACCCTGATCCGCCGCCGCGCCCGCGCCGAGGCAGCCGAGCTCGCCGCCCTGTGCGGCGCGGACATTACGCTCCACTGGACCCCCGACGCGCCCTTCCTTCAGTCCCACTCCAAACCCTTGTTGCTCGCGATGCTGACCGACATGGGGGCCGAGGACGCGCGGGCCACGTCGTTGAAGAAGACCGAGCTGGTCGAC
>JAIEQA010000105.1 GCA_019748095.1 Caulobacteraceae bacterium
GCGGCGGCATCTTCACCAAGGGCGCCGATGTCGGCGGCGACATGGTGGGCAAGGTCGAGGCCGGCATCCCCGAGGATGACCCCCGCAACGCCGCCACCATCGCCGACAACGTCGGCGACAATGTCGGCGACTGCGCCGGCATGGCCGCGGACCTGTTCGAGACCTATGCGGTGACCACGGTCGCCACCATGGTGCTGGCGGCCATCTTCTTCCGCGACCAGCCCTATGTCGAAACCATGATGCTGCTGCCGCTGGCGATCTGCGGCATCTGTATCGTCACCTCGATCATCGGCAGTTTCTTCGTCCGTCTGGGCAAGTCCAACAACATCATGGGAGCCCTGTACCAGGGCCTGATCGTCACCGGCGTGCTCTCGGCGATAGCCGTCTACTGGGTCATCACGACCCTGGTCACCGGTCCGATCGTGACCACCTCTGGCCTTCAGATCGAGCCGATGAGTCTGTTCCTGGCTGGTCTGGTGGGTCTGGCCGTGACGGCCGCCATCGTGGTGATCACCGAATACTACACCGGCTCGAATTTCCGTCCGGTGCGCTCGGTCGCCAACGCTTCGGTCTCGGGGCACGGCACCAATGTGATCCAGGGACTGGCCGTGTCGCTGGAGTCGACCGCCCTGCCGGCGCTGACCATCATCGTCGGCATCATCGCCTCGTACCAGCTGGCGGGCCTGTTCGGCATCGCCATCGCCACCACCACCATGCTGGGCGTGGCGGGGATGATCGTCGCCCTGGACGCCTTTGGTCCGGTCACGGACAATGCCGGCGGTATCGCCGAAATGGCGGGTCTGCCGGCCGATGTGCGTCATGCCACCGACGCCCTCGATGCCGTGGGCAATACGACCAAGGCCGTGACCAAGGGCTATGCGATCGGCTCTGCGGGCCTCGGCGCGCTGGTGCTGTTCGCGGCCTATACGTCGGACCTGCAGTATTTCGCCTCCAACCCGGCGGAGTATCCCTTCTTCGCCAATATGGGGACGGTCGCCTTCGACCTGACCAACCCCTATGTCGTTGTGGGCCTGTTGTTCGGCGGGCTGTTGCCCTTCCTGTTCGGCGGCATGTCGATGATGGCGGTCGGACGGGCGGCAGAATCGGTGGTGGAGGAAGTCCGCCGCCAGTTCCGCGAAAACCCGGGGATCATGACCTATGAGGTCAAGCCGGAGTACGGCCGGGCCGTCGACATCCTGACCAAGGCGGCGATCCGCGAGATGATCGTGCCGAGCCTGCTGCCGGTGCTGTCGCCGATCGTGCTGTTCACGGCGATCCTGTTCATCTCGGACAAGGCCAACGCCTTTGCCTCCCTCGGGGCCATGCTGATGGGCGTGATCGTGACCGGCCTGTTCGTGGCGATCTCCATGACCTCCGGCGGCGGGGCCTGGGACAATGCCAAGAAGGTGATCGAGGAAGGATTCACCGACAAGAACGGCGTCGTCCACGGCAAGGGCTCCGAGGCCCACAAGGCCGCAGTGACCGGCGATACCGTCGGGGATCCCTACAAGGACACCAGTGGTCCCGCGGTGAACCCGATGATCAAGATCACCAATATCGTGGCCCTGCTGCTGCTGGCAGTGCTGGCGAGCGGCAACATCGGCTGACGGCGGAAGCGCCCCTGGACCCCGAAGTCCGGGGGCGTCGCGGCCTGCCTTCTCCCCTTGCGGGAGAAGGTGGCCCGAAGGGCCGGATGAGGGGTACGAAGACGCAGACGCGGTGAACAGGACAGACGCTCGCCGGTCAGAACGGATTCACCCCTCATCCGACCTCGCTGCGCTCGGCCACCTTCTCCCGCAAGGGGAGAAGGACCCTGTATCTAGTCCGGGCGGCGCTGTCCGGGGACGTCCTCGTCGGTGCGGGGCAGCTGGCCGCGGCCGACGTTACCCAGAAGCTGTTCCAGGATGGTCAGCTGACGGCCCCGGGTCGGGGTCTCCCGATCGTTCATGGCCAGTTGCTGGCCGTCCTCGAGGCCGAGGCTGCGGACCTCGGTCACCTTGTCATCGGCCTTGTCGAAGGTGATCACCGTCACCGTGCGCTGGGCCACCTGCGGGCGGTTGTAGGTGTACCGCTCCGAGGTCTGGGAGATGTAGTACCAGATATTGTCCTCGAAGGTGGACACGGCCGAGGGCGAACCCAGCTGGGCCAGGACCGTGGACTTGGTGTCCGTCCCGGCGACGATGTCCTTGGGATTGACGTCCACGACCTGGAAGCCGTGGTTTCCCACAACGGGCGCACAGGCGACGGCCAGCGGCGCGAGCGCGGCGAGGAGGGCGAGGCGAACGACGGCTTTATTCATGGAAACGGGCGCCTGCGACGAAACAAGGTCTTTGACCTAACCGGACCCGCGTCCTAGTTCAACGGCGCGGCGGAAAAGGGGCCGTGAACCATGCTGAAGAACCTGTTCCGATCCCGAACTGCCGAACGTCCCGGCCTCGCCCTGTATGCGCAGGCGGTCGAACAGGCGCGCCGGCCCGACTTTTACACCACGCTGGGCGTTTCGGACGAGATCGACGCCCGCTTTGAGTTGTACACCCTGCACGTCCTGCTGCTGATCCTGCGGCTGAAGGATGAGCCCGGGGCTGCGGCCGTACGGGGCGCAGAGGCGGGTCAGGATCTTTTCGACGTCTATGTCTCGGCCCTCGACAATGCGCTGCGGGAACTGGGCGTCCACGACGTCACCATCGCCAAGAAGATGCGCAAGCTGGGTGAGGCGCTCTATGGCCGGATGACGGCCTATGAGGGCCCGATCCGGTCCGGTGACGCGGGGCCCCTGTCCACCGGTCTTGCCCGCAATGTCTATGAGAGCGACGATCCCGGCCGCGCGGCGGCCCTGACCGCCTATGCCCTGTCGGCCCGGGCCGGTCTGGAGACCCAGCCGCTGGAGACCGTCCTGACGCGGCCGCAGTGGCCGGAGGTGACCCCATGACGCCCGATCATCGTCTGCCTTTCAGCGAAGTGGTGCGGATCAACGAGATCGGTGCCGGCCTGACCCGCACCCTTGTGCCCGACGCAGCGGCCCGGGCCCGGATCGCCAAGGCGCTGGATCTGGGATCGCTGGAGATGTTCGAGGCCGAGCTGACGCTGGTGCCCGGCCGCGCCGGCTGGACCCTGAACGGTCGCGTCACCGCCCGGCTGGAACAGATCTGCGGCATCACGCTGGAGCCCCTGCCGGTCGTGATCGACCAGGGTTTTTCGGTCGAGCTGGTCGAGCCGCCGGAGCGCGAACCCGATGAGGTCGAAATCGAGATCACCCTCGACGACGACGCCCCCGACGTCATCGAGGATGGCCGAATCGATCTTGGTCAGTATGCGGTCGAGCAACTGGCCCTGACGCTGGACCCATTCCCGCGCAAGCCCGGGGCCGAATTCGTCCAGCCCGATGAGCCGGCCGAGATCTCGCCCTTCGCCGTGCTGAAGGCCCTGCGGACCCCGGGCGGCGACGAAAAAAGCTGACCCGACGTCGACACCATTTGCATACGCGCGTCGCGACGGTATCCTGAACCGAGCAGACCGCGCCGTCGCATCGGTGCACCGGAGTTTCCGAACCCTTGCCCACCCCCACATTGATCTCGCTCGACGCCATGGGCGGCGACCTTGGCCCGCCCGTCGTCGTCGGCGGCATCCACGACTATATCCAGCGCCATGGCGGGCAGGGCGTGCGATTCCTGTTGCACGGTGACGAGACGGCGATCGTGGCCGAACTCGCCCGGTTCAACCTGTCTGCAGACGTCTGCGACATCCGCCACACCGACAAGACCGTCGCGCCGGACGAAAAGCCTGCCCAGGCCATGCGGCGGGGCAAGGGCTCCAGCCTGTGGAATGCGATCGAGGCGGTGAAGACGGGCGAGGCGGGGGCCGTCGTGTCCGCCGGCAATACCGGTGCCCTGATGGCGATCTCGAAACTGCTCCTGCGCATGTCGGCCCCCGGACTGGAGCGCCCGGCCATCGTCGCCAGCTGGCCGACCCTGCGCGGCGTCACCGCCGTTCTGGATGTCGGGGCCAATATCGAGAGCGACGCCGAACAGCTGGTGGAGTTCGCCATCATGGGCGAGGCCTTCCATGCCGCCGTTCACGGCAGCAGCCGCCCCACGATCGGCATTCTGAACGTCGGCTCCGAGGACGTGAAGGGCCATGAGGAGGTCCGCGAGGCGGCCCGTATCCTGCGCGAGGGCGGGCTGGGCCTGAACTATCACGGCTTTGTCGAGGGCGACGACATCGCCAAGGGCACGGTCGATGTGGTCGTCACCGACGGCTTCACCGGCAATATCGCGCTCAAGACCGCCGAGGGCGTGGCCCGGTTCATTTCGGCTCTGCTGAAACAGGCCCTGACCTCCAGCCTTCAGGCCAAGGTGGGGGCAGCGATCGCCATGCCGGCGCTGAAGGCGATGGCCCAGAAGATCGACCCCAGCGCCATCAATGGCGGCCCTTTGCTGGGCCTGAACGGCATTGTCGTGAAAAGCCATGGCGGGGCCAACGCCAAGGGCTTCGGTAACGCCATACGCATCGCCGTCGATCTGGCCCGCAGCGACTATCTGAAGACCGTCGGGGCCAACCTCGGTCGTCTGGACGCCGTGCTGCACCATCCGGTGATCCCCGCATCCCCCGTTGAAGAGAGCGTTTCGTGACTGTTATCCGCAGCGCCGTCACCGGCGTCGGCTCGTTTCTGCCGGAAAAGGTGGTCACCAACGCCGACCTGTCGAAATTCGTCGACACCTCGGACGAATGGATCATCGAGCGCACCGGCATCCGCCAGCGGCATCAGGCGCGCGACGACCAGCCGACCAGTGACCTTGCGGTCGAGGCCGCCCGACGGGCCCTGGCCGATGCCGGGCGCACAGCGGCCGAGGTCGACATGATCATCGTGGCGACGACCACACCGGACATGACCTTCCCGGCCACGGCCTCGATCGTCCAGCGCAAGCTGGGCGCGCCGGTGTGTATCGCCTTCGACGTTCAGGCCGTCTGTTCCGGCTTCGTCTATGCCCTCAGCGTGGCCGATGGGTTCGTGGCCCGCGGCCTGTCGAAATGCGCCCTCGTCATCGGGGCCGAGGAGATGACGCGGCTGATGGACTGGACCGACCGGACCACCTGCGTCCTGTTCGGCGACGGGGCCGGGGCCGTGGTGGTCGAGCCGCGCGAAGGGCAGGGGACCAGCGCCGATCAGGGTATCCTGGGGTTTGCCCTGCGTTCGGACGGGACCAAGACCGATCTGCTGTATGTCGACGGCGGTCCGGCCAGCACAGGCACGGTGGGTCACCTGCGGATGGCCGGCAATCAGGTGTTCCGCCATGCCGTGGTGAATATCGCCGAGGCCATCACCGGGGCCTGCGCCGCCGCCGGCATTACGGTGCCCGAGGTCGACTGGTTCGTGCCCCATCAGGCCAATCAACGGATCATCAAGGGCGTCGGGGACCGGCTGGGGCTGGACGAGGACAAGGTCATCTCGACCGTGGCCATGCACGCCAATACCTCCGCGGCCTCCATCCCCCTGGCCCTCGATACCGCCATCCGGGACGGGCGAATCAAGCGCGGGGATCTGGTCCTGCTGGAGGCCATGGGCGGTGGCCTGACCTGGGGTGCCTGCGCGTTTCGTCTCTGAGCGCCACGTGGGGCTTTGACTTCGCGGGCTTTTCGCCTCTTATGAGCGGGTCGGGATCACGGGGAGATGGACTTTGGGTGAAGTGCAAACCTTGACACGTGCGGATCTGTGCGACGCCGTCCACGAGGAAGTGGGCCTGTCGCGGCAGGAATGCGCCTCTCTGGTCGAGCGGACACTGGACCTGATCGTCGAGAGTCTGGAACGGGGCGAGACGGTCAAGCTTTCGGGCTTCGGCGTGTTCCAGGTCCGTGACAAGCGGGCCCGGATGGGGCGAAATCCCAAGACCGGCGAACCGGCGACGATCAACTCGCGGCGGGTGATCAGTTTCCGGGCCTCCCAGATCATGAAGTCGCGCGTCCACGGCGCGGTCAACGGCACCTGATGCCCAAGAGCGCCAACGCTTTCCGGACGATTTCGGAAGCTGCGGAGGCGGTGGGGGCCCCGCAGCATGTGCTGCGGTTCTGGGAGACAAAATTCTCTTTCATCACCCCGGTGAAACGGGGCGGCGGCCGGCGCTTCTACCGGCCCCAGGATGTGGTCGTGCTGAAGGCCATCCGGCGGCTCCTGCATGACGAGGGGCTGACGATCCGCGGGGTGCAGCGACTGCACAAGGAACAGGGGCTGGCCCGGCTGGCCGCCTATGGCGATGGTTCCACGCCCTTCAGCATGGACGCCGTTCCCGGTGAAGCGGCCGCCGTGGCCGCGCCGGACGCCCCTGCGGATCAGGCCCGGCTGCGTCAGCTTCTGGCCGAGATCGAGAGCGCCCGGGCCCGTCTGGACGCCGTTCTGGCCGGCTAGGGCAAACGATCCGTCCGCAGACGCGAATTGGGGTTTGCGGCGACGCCAACCCCCCGCTATAGGACCGGCCTCTCGGAGCGTGGCGCAGCCTGGTAGCGCACTTGACTGGGGGTCAAGGGGTCGCAGGTTCGAATCCTGTCGCTC
>JAIEQA010000139.1 GCA_019748095.1 Caulobacteraceae bacterium
GCGACGGCGCCGTCGAAGGTGCGGTCGAACAGGGAACTGGTCTCGACCGGCTCGCAGGCCACGGGGACGCCGGGAAGGCGGCGGCGGAAGGCCTCGACCAGCGCGGGCGAGGCGTCGACGCCGAACACCTGAAGCCCGGCCTCGATCAGGGCGGCACTGACCGGCCAGCCGTCACCGCAGCCCAGATCGACCACCGCGCCGCCCGCCGGGAGCCGCCCCGCCCAGTCCCGGACGATCTCCACCCCCACATCCCGGCGCGCCGCCATGAAGTCGGGAGCGACGGCGTTCCAGCCTCGGGAGGGGTCGTGGGGCATGGGGGCAGGATAGGACCGGGTGGGGTGGACGGTCGAGATCCTCCACCCCACCCGGCCATGGCCTATTCGGCCAGCTGCATCCGGACATTGAACCGGACGCGCCCGTCGGTCGACGCACCTTCGACCGTTCGCGGCGACAGCCGGGCCCGGGTCGCCGCGCGCAGAGCCTCGGCCCCGAAACCCGCGCCGGCAGGCGTCTCGCTGACGATCTGGCAGTCCGCGAGCTTGCCATCGGTCTCCGCCCGGCAGGACAGGGCGACGGTTCCGCCGGTGGCCCCGGCCTCGAGCGCCTCGGCCGGCCACGACGGTGTCGGCCGGTCGATCCAGCTCGGGTTGGTGATCACTGCGGCGGGGGCCGGGGCGGCGGTCTGGACCGGAGCGGGGGCCGGGACCGGCGCGACGGCTGCAACGGGGACGTCAAGGGCCGCGACGCTCGCCACCGCCTCGACCGGCGCGACGTCATCGACCGGGGGCGCGGCCGCGATCGCCGGCATCTCCACGTCCGGCAGGCTTTCGGTCGGCAGGCCCGCGACGGCGGCGGCGGGCGCTGTGGCCGTGACCACCGCAGCCGGGATCGGGGCGCGCTGGGCGGCCAGGGCGAAGGACCCGGCGCCGGCGACGCCGGCGAGGGCCACCCCGAGACCGAGCACGGCGAGTCGGGGCCGGATTCCGGAGGTGGGGACCGGGGACAGGATGGCTTTCAGGCGACGCATGGCGAAACTCCTTCGGCGGCTGGTGAACGTGAGGACGGGCGTGCCCCGATCGATGGCGGGGGCGCGCAGGGCATCGACAAGGGCGCGGGCGTAGAGCGGCCGCGCGTCTTCGCCGACAAGGGACAGGGCCACGGCGTCGCACGCCTCTTCGCGGGCGGCGGCGCGGTGGTCCCGAATGAGAGGCAGGAGCGGATTGAAGGCCTGGAGGATCAGCGACACCTCCTCGATCCAGAGGGCCCGGTGGTCCCCCCGCCTGAGATGCGCCAGCTCATGGGCGCAGACGGCCCGGAGGGCGCGGGCGTCGGTCGTCTCCGCGAGGGCTAGGGGCAAAATCAGAACCGGTCGAAACAGGCCGACGACCATGGCCTGGGTGGCCGTGTCATCGACCCGGACGCCGGGCATCGGGACACGGAGGTCCCGGGCGACGGTCCGGACGGCGTCGAGGGTGGCGGGGGACGCCGGGTGCGACTGTCCTAGCTGACGACGCAGACGGATCAGGCGGCGGACCAGCCCGACCGCCCGCACAGCGGCCAGCAGCCCGGCGCACGCGAGCACCGTCAGGGCGAGGGTCTGGCCCGGCAGGTCGGGGAAGCCTCCGGCGGTGCCGGTCAGATCGGTCACAGTGAGTGCTCCCATCTCGATGTTTGCCACTGCCGGCCGGGCCCGGGGTGGTGGGGCCAGGAGCGCGATGGCGATAAGGGCGAGGGAGGCGGCCGGCACATGGAAGACGAGCGTCCAGGCCCGCTCCCGCAGGCCGGGATCGGGGCAGCGCGCGTCGAAGGCCCGGACTCCGACGAAGGCCAGCCCGGCCAGCAGGACCGAAAGGCCGAGCGACAGGGCCAGAATCTCAGCCGCGACCATCGTCCGCCTCCGTCTTCGAGGAAGGTGCCGCCAGCATGGCTTCCAGCGCGGCCAGGTCGGCATCATCCAGCAGCTGGCTGCCGGTGAAGGCGGCAGCGGGCAGGCTGCCGTCCATGTCCAGCAGGGCCGAAAACCGCCGCATGAGGCCGCCGAGGACCTCCACCTTGGGCCGGGTCTGGGAATAGACCGCGACCCCGTGGACATCGCGGCGGGAGACGAGGGTCTTGGCCCGCATCCGTTCCAGCACGGTGCGGGTGGTGGACGGGGTCCAGTCCAGCCGGGCGGCGACGCGGTCGTGCACCTCCCGCGCGGACAGGTCGCCGTCGCGCCAGAAGCATTTCAGGACCTCCAGCTCGGCGTCAGTGGGGTTGGGACTGTCGGGCAGGGACATGGCGGCTCCGCATCTGTAGAGCGTACGCTACACTTGTCGCGCATGAACGTCAACGGTCGCCCGACACCCCCTTGCCCCCCTGCCCTTCAGTGCGCGGAAGCGCTCGCGGGGAGGTGGTCCTTGTCGTGTTTGCCGACGCGGTCGATCAGGGTCCGGCCGGCCGCGTTCATGCCGATCACCTCGACCTCGGCACCCTGACGGCGGTAGCGGAACACGACCTTGTCGACGGCGGCGACGCCGGTCAGGTCCCACAGATGGGCCCCGGTCATGTCGATCTCGACGCGGGTGGGGTGGCCGTGATGTTCGAAGGTGGCGGCGAAGACGTCGGCCGAGGCGAAGAACAGATTGCCGGTCACGCGGTAGCGCAGCACGCCCTCTTCCGGGGTCGGGATCTCCTCCACGACCACGGTCTTGCCGACCTTGCGCATGAAGAAGATGGCCGACAGGACCACGCCCAGAACGACCCCCTTCGACAGGTCATGGGTCAGGACGACGGTGGCGGTGGTGGCGATCATGACGATGGAGGACTGGACCGGGGTGGAACGCAGCTTGAGCACCGAGCCCCAGTCGAAGGTGCCGACCGAGACCATGATCATGACCGCCACCAGAGCCGCCATGGGGATGCGGGCGACCCAGTCCTGCAGCACCAGGATGAGGAACAGAAGGAACAGGCCCGCCCACAGGGTCGACAGCCGCCCGCGCGCCCCACTGGTCACATTGATGATCGACTGGCCGATCATGGCGCACCCGGCCATGCCGCCGAACAGGGACGAGGCGATGTTGGCGATGCCCTGACCGCGCGTCTCGCGGTCCTTGTCCGAAGGCGTGTCGGTGATGTCGTCCAGCAGGTTGGCGGTCAGCAGGGATTCCAGCAGGCCGACGAAGGCCAGGGTGGCCGAGATGGGGGCGATGATCATCAGCGTCTCCCACGTCAGGGGCACGGCCGGGATGTGGAACATCGGCAGGGTCGAGGGCATCTGGCCCATGTCGCCGACGGTGCGCACATCCAGCCCGGTCCAGATGACGAAACCGCTGAGCAGGACGATGGCGACCAGCGGCGAGGGCACGGCCCGGGTCAGGCGCGGGAGGCCGTAGATGATAGCGAGCGCGGCGGCCACTAGGGCGAAGGTCTGCCAGTTGGCCCCGATCAGCTCGGGCATCTGGGCCAGGAAGATCAGGATGGCGAGCGAGTTGACGAAGCCGGTCATGACGCTGCGGCTGACGAATTTGATGTACCGCCCCAGCCGGAACAGGCCGATGACGATCTGGAACACGCCGCACAGCAGGGAGGCGGCGAACAGGTATTCGAGGCCGTGGTCCCGCACGAGGGTGACCATCAGCAGGGCCATGGCCCCGGTGGCGGCGCTGATCATGGCCGGCCGGCCGCCGACGAAGGCGATGGTCACGGCGATGATGACGCTGGCGTACAGGCCGACGGCCGGATCGACCCCGGCGATGATGGAAAAGGCGATCGCCTCGGGGATCAGGGCCAGGGCGACGACGGTGCCGGCCAGAAGGTCACGGCGGGGGTTGGCGAGCCACTGCTGGCGCGCCGAGGCGATGAGGGACATGGGGGATTCAACCGGGGTGAACGCACCGGGCGCTCGATTTCCTGACGGATGGGCGGTCAGGATAGCCACCCGCCGGCTGCGAACAGCGGCGGGTCCGAGGTGATGGGGCCTTTTGCCCGCAAGCGGCGCCCCGGGCAAGGCTCGGTCCCTTCACCCTCCACGACACCCGCAGGCTGGCCTTACCGGGATGTCATGACCGAGGATTAACTGGCGCTGTCCCTTCACCCTCCATACAGCCGCCCCGGGGGATCGGCCGGGTCCCGCGGATAGCTCGAATTTCTGATGAACTCCTCCTCCCCGTCCCTGCGTCTCGAGGACGTTTCAAGGCGCTATGGCCGCAAGCTGGTGCTGGAGGGCGTCAGCCACACCTTCGAGCGCGGGCTGACCCTGCTGACCGGGCCCAGCGGCGCGGGCAAGTCGACCCTGCTGCGGCTTTGCGCGACGGCGGAGAAGCCCAGCGCCGGGCGGCTGTTCTGGGAGGGCGAGGCCCTGCCCGGCGCGCGCGGTCGGCTGCGGCGCTGCGTCGGCTATGCGCCCCAGGCGGTGGACCTGCCCGAGGATCTGACGGCCCGCGAGTTCGGTCTGCACATGGCGGCGCTGAAGGGCCTGAAGGCCGGCGAAGCCGACGCCCAGTTCCGCATGCTGCTCGAGGCGCTGAACCTGAGCGGCGACGCCAACGGCCGGATCTCGACCTTCTCCGGCGGCATGCGCCGACGGCTGGTGTTCGCCCAGGCCCTGCTGGGGTCGCCGCGACTGCTGGCACTGGACGAGCCGACCGCCGAGCTGGACGCCGAATCCCGCGACCGGGTCGGGACCCTGATCGGTCGGGCGGCGCAGACCGCCGTGGTGATCATGACATCCCACCTCACGGACGCCATCGACGGCGGCA
Source organism: Caulobacteraceae bacterium (assembly GCA_019748095.1). Lineage (GTDB taxonomy): Bacteria > Pseudomonadota > Alphaproteobacteria > Caulobacterales > Caulobacteraceae > Brevundimonas. The sequence continues at coordinate 4,740 of JAIEQA010000139.1, forward strand.
TGACGGAGCTGCGGGTCGAGGGCGGCAAGCTGACGCCGGCCGCCGGAGCCTCCGCATGAGCGTGGCTGTCGTCGCGTCGTCCCTGACCACCACGCTCGCCCGCTATGGCCGCAGCACGGGGTTGTGGATCCTGCTGCTGGTGGCCCCGGTGGGGGCCCGCTTCATGATCGCCGAGCGCGGGGCGGATCAGTCCTTGATCGCCGTCGACGGCCGGGTGCCGTGGTTGACCTCGCCGGTGCTCGGCATGGCGCTGGGCGTCGTCATCGCCACCCTGCTGCTGCCCGTGGCCTTCATCTACCTGCGGTCCAACGTCACCCGGTGCCAGCCCTGGCAGGTCGAGGAGGTCAGCCCGGCGAGCCGGATCAGCATCGCCTATGGCCGCTGGCTGGCCGATGTCGCCGTGCTCGCGGCCGTGCTTGCGGCGACGACGGCAGCGGGCTGCCTTCTGGCCTACTTGCTGCTGCCGCTGGCTGAAGTGGACCTGCCCGGCATCATCCTGACCCTGTGGGTCATCGCCGCGCCGCCCGTCGCCATGGTCGCCTCCCTGCGCCTGCTCTTCGACGCCCGCCGCTGGACGCGCGGACCGCTCGGCGAGGTAATGTTTTTCGTCTTCTGGATGGGGTCGCTGGTCGCGGCCGCCGCCGGCGGCCCGGGGCAAGGGTACGCCGCCAACATGTTCGACCTGCCCGGGTTCATGTCGCCCATCAGCTACGGCCAGGGCGGGACGGACAATTTCTCGATCGGCGGGTCGCCGATCGCGGCGGGCAGTGCCCCGATCCGGCTGGACATCCTGAGCGGGATCATGGCCGACGGCTATCTGGCCTCGCGTCTGACCTGGCTCGCCATCGCCGCCCTCATTCCGCTGCTGGCGGGCCTGATCCATGCGCCGCACGTCAGCGGCAAGATACGCAAACCCGCCCCCTGGCTGAAATTCCTCGAGCCCGGCCCGGCGCGACCGGCCGACCCGGGAGCCCGGCCCGCCGGGGCGGGCAGACTGCCGGGGGTGGCGCTGGTCATCGCCGAGGCCCGCCTGATGGCCGGCAGCCGCAAGGGATTGCTGGCCATGGCGGGGGTGGCGGTGCTGGGCCTGTTTGCGCCCTACGCCATCGCCGGCCCGGCGGCCATGCTGCTGCTGGTCTTCGTGACCACGGCCCATGCGGGCCGGAGCGAGCAGAAGGGTCTGCTGGCCCTGACCACGACCGCCGCCCTTTCGCCTGTGGCGCGTCGCATCGCCTTCGTCCTGGCCGGAACGGTCCTGGCCCTGGTGATGGCCGCCCCGGCCGGCGCGAGGGGCCTGATGGCGGGCGACCCCCGCATCCTGCTGGAAGCCGCCGCTGTCGGGGCCGCGACCGCCGGGACGGCCATCCTGCTCGGCACCCTGACACGATCGGCCACGGCGCCGCGACTGGTGCTCCTGATCGCCTGGTACATGTATCTGAACTGGGGTGGGGCGAACCCGGTGTGAGGTCCGCGATGTCGGGCTCAAGCGCTATGCTGAACCGGACGCAGGTCACTTCACCATCCATGACGCCAGCAGCAGGACGAACAGGATCGCGCTGATCGCCTGCCAGAAGCGGGCGGGGTCGCGTTCCATCAGGGACAGGTCGCGGCGCGGCGGGACGGCGGCGGCGCTGCCGCTTTCCAGCACATGGATCAGTTCCTCGACATCGGCGAAGCGGTCGGCGGGGTCGACCGACAGGGTGCGCAGGATCGCGGCCTCCAGCCAGGCGGGCATGTCGGGGCGGTGGGTGACGGGGCGCACCGGGCGGTCGAAGCGGATGCGGTTGAAGTCGGTCTCCTGACCGCTGGGATAGTCGCCGGTGAAGACGCGGTACAGGGTGACGCCAAGGGCATACTGGTCGGTCCGGGCGTCGCCGGGATTGCCGGCGAACATCTCCGGTGCCTTGTAGCCGGGGGTGCCGGGGGCCTCGGC
>JAIEQA010000083.1 GCA_019748095.1 Caulobacteraceae bacterium
GTTGTGCCGGGAACTTGTGGGCGATGGCCCAGCGCGGGCTGCGGGCGACGAAGCCGAGGCGGGTCTGCCAGTCCAGCCGGTCGACCTTGTAGACCACGCCGTCGATATCATAGCCGAGGGTCGCGCGGTCGGTCTCGAGGGCGTGATAGACGTCCAGCAGGCCCCCTGCGCCCGTGACGCGGGCCGAGCGGGGATTGGTCGGAAAGCCCCAGGCGGCAAGGGCCTCCAGAGCCCCTGACTGGGTGTCGCTGAAGCCCTCGACCGGTTCCCCCCAGGCGTAGGCGAAGAACTTCAGGGGCCGGCCGGCGGTGATCTTCGGGTTCTTCTGGCGCAGCGAGCCGGCGGCGAAATTGCGGGGGTTGGCATAGGTGCGCCGCCCCTCGGCCTCGGCCGCCGCGTTGAAGGCGGCAAAGGCGTCGGTCGGGGCATAGACCTCTCCGCGCACCTCGACCCGGGCGGGCCAGCCGGTCCCCTGGAGTTGCGAAGGGATCTGGGTCTCGCCCAGGGTGCGCAGATTGGCGGTGACGTCCTCGCCGGTGCGGCCGTCGCCCCGCGTGGCCCCGACCTGCAGCACGCCGTCGACATAGAGCAGCGAGGCCGAGAGGCCGTCGATCTTGGGTTCGGCCACAAAGGCGATCGCCGTGTCGCCCGGCAGTTTGAGGAAGCGCGCGATGCGGGCGACGAAGTCCTGGACCTCGCCGGCGTCGAAGGCGTTGTCGAGCGACAGCATGGGGACGCCGTGGCGGACCTCGGCGAAGGCCTCCGAGCCTGTGATCCCGACCCGTTGCGAGGGCGAGTCGGCCTGGACCAGATCGGGGAAGCGGGCCTCCAGCGCGGCATGACGACGTCTCAGGGCGTCATAGTCCGCGTCGCTGATCTCGGGCGCATCGCCGACATAGTAGAGGGCGTCGTGGCGGGCGATTTCGGCGGCCAGATGGGCCAGTTCGGCATCGGCCTCGGCGAGGGTCAGGGTGTCGACGGACGGTTCAGCCATGGCCCGGTTTAGCATCGTCGTCGGGCCGGGCCAGCCGCGGCCTGTCGGAATGACGCGAAATTAAGCGGACGACCGGTCGGGGGTTGGCTATGCACGAAAGTGTCCGTCCAAGGAGTCCGCATGTCCCGTCCGTTCCGTACCGTCGCCCTGTCCTGCGTCGCCGCCCTGGTCCTGAGCGCCTGTGCGGGAGTCAGTGAAACCACCGCGCCGGCCACGCCGCCGGCTGCCGTGGCCGCTGTCTCCTACGACCAGCTTCTGGCCGATGTGCGGATCCTGTCGGCCGATGACATGGAGGGACGCGATACGGGGGCTCCGGGGGGCGAGCGGGCCCGGGCCTATATCGTTTCGCGGTTCGAGGCCCTGGGCATCGCCGCGCCACCCGTGGGCCGGCTGCAGCCGTTCGAAGCGGTCGGACGGACCCGCGAGGGACCCAAAACCTTCAACGGGATCAACATTCTCGGACTGGTTCCAGGGACGCGGGTTCCGGATCGCTACATCGTCATCACCGCCCACTATGACCATGTCGGGGTCAATGACGGCCACATCTTCAACGGCGCGGACGACAATGCCTCGGGCGTGGCGACCATGCTGGAACTGGCCGCCCGGCTGAGGGACGCCCCGCCGGAGCACAGCGTCATCTTCGTCGCCCTCGACGGCGAGGAGCGCAGTCTGCTGGGGGCGAAGCATTTCGTCGAGGCCCCGCCGGTGCCGCTGTCGTCCATCACCATGAACCTGAATTTCGACATGACCGCCCGGGCCGAGACGGACATGAAGCTGTGGGTGACGGGCACCTACCAGAACCCGACCTTCCGGCCGCTGCTGGAGACCCTGCCGGCCCAGGGCGGGGTATCGCTGGCCTTCGGCAAGGACACGCCGCAGGACACGGGCAACAACAACTGGGTCGAGGCGTCCGACCACGCCGCCTTCTACCGGGCCGGGGTGCCGTTCCTGTATCTGGGCGTCGATTACCACGCCGACTATCACCGGCCGACCGATGATTTCGAGCGCATCACACCGGCGGTGTTCGCCGCGGCGACCGAGTTGTCGGTCGCTTCATTCCGGGCGCTGGATCGCGGTCTGGACCGCTGATAGCGCCCGCGTTTCAGTCGCAAAGATAGTCCTTGCACTGAAGCCTGCGGCGGCGCTTCCATCGCTCCCCTGATCCGGGGGGAGATGAAAAACAATGACAGCCGCGACCGAGGCCTTCGACCTGCAAAGGGTCCAGAGGATCCGCAAGTGGGCGCTGGGGCTCGCCCTGCTGGGTGCCGTGATCCTGGCCATGATCAGCACGACGTGGTGGGGCGAGGGGACGTTCCACAACGCCATCGAATCGGTCGGGCTGGGGGCCATTGTCATCAGCATCGTCGGCCGGGCCTGGTGCTCGCTCTATATCGGGGGTCGCAAGAAGGCCGAGGTGGTCTCGACCGGCCCCTATTCGCTGAGCCGGAATCCGCTGTACGTCTTCAGCTATGCGGGGGCGTTCGGCGTCGGGGCCCAGACGGGCAGCCTGACGCTGGCGGCCCTGTTCGTCCTGATCGCCGTGGTGGTCTTTCACTTCACCATCGCGCAGGAGGAGGCCTGGCTCTCGGCCCGGTTCGGCGCGGTCTATGAAGGCTATGTGGCGCGCACTCCGCGCTGCGGCCCGGACTTCTCCAAATGGCGCGACGAGGAGGAGTTGCAGATCCGGCCGCGGTTCTTTCTGACGACGCTGCGCGACGGTCTGGTGTTCCTGCTGGCCGTCCCGATCTTCGAGACAGTCGAATGGGCGCACACGGCGGGTTGGTTGCCCATCCTTTTTCGACTGCCCTGAACTGGACCCGGACCGCGACCCATGGTCCTGTCCGGCCGAGTGCAGGAGCCCGACGATGCGACGATCCCTGATGGTGCTGACCTTCGTCGCCCTGGCCGCGGCCGGCTGCGACCGACTGACGGTACCCTCTGCTCCGGACACGGATGCGAGCGACGCATCGGCCAGGGGCGGAGATTTCCGTCACAGCCAGACCGAGGACCTGTCGGGCTACTATTCGACCGGCGAGGCGCAGGTGGGGCCGGACGATTTCCGGCTGATGTCGCTGTTTGTCGGCCAGGTCCCTGATTTCGTGAATTGGGAAGCGGGCCGGCGACCGGCCGGTTACGCCCCCGTGATGCTGGAGTTCCTCACGCCCGGGGAGACGACGGAGCGGGTCCTGCCGGACAGCTACTCGATCAGTGACGGCCGGATCCGGATGTCGGGGACCTCCGTCGACGGGGTTCGCGTCACTGTCGACGGGCAGATGAACACCGGGGCCCTGGCGACGGCGCGGCGCAATCTGGGGGGCGGGGAGGCGGCGGCCGTGACCGCCGTGGTCCGGATCGGCGACCAGACTTTTTCCGGCGTCAAGCTGAACTGGACCGGCGGCGACTGAGGCCGGATACGAAAAGGGGCGGTCCCGAAAAACCGCCCCGGCGTTGTCAGTTGACCGTCGCCTTGACGATCTTGCCCGGATTGCGGGGCGGCTCGCCCTTGGGCAGGGCGTCGACATGGTCCATGCCCTCGATCACCTCGCCCCAGACGGTGTACTGGCCGTCGAGGAAGCCGGCGTCGTCGAAACAGATGAAGAACTGGCTGTTGGCCGTGTCCGGCTGGTTGGTGCGGGCCATGGAGCAGGTGCCGCGCACGTGGGGCTCTTTCGAGAACTCGGCCTTGAGGTTGGGCTTCTTCGAACCCGAGGTGCCGGTGCCGGTCGGATCGCCACCCTGGGCCATGAAGCCGGGGATGACGCGGTGGAAGACCACGCCGTCGTAGAAGCCCTCACCGGCCAGTTCGGTGATGCGTTCAACGTGTCCTGGGGCCAGATCGGGCCGCAGCTTGATGACGACATCGCCGGTTTCGAGGGTGAGGGTCAGGGTCTGGTCGGCCATCATGGCTCCTTCTGAAGAGTGGCGGGCGTCATAGCGCGCCGCTCCCGCCGGTGAAAGCGGCTGCTTCGTCTCAGTTCCCGACAAGACCCTGTCGGGTGAGCCAGCTCGCGAGGATCGCCAGATACTCTGGCGAATCGGGCGTCTCCGCGCCGTCGTTCCGAGGATCGAGAGAAACGCCGGCATCGCCCGACATCTCCATCGCGTGATCCGCGCCTGCGACGACGTGCACCTCCATCCCGGGCATCCGTGCGGCGATTGTCTCCAGACGCTCAATCGAGATCGCGACCGGCACGACCGCGTCATCCGAGCCGAACAGCAAGAGGATGGGTGCCGCGACCGAGCCGAGGTTCGCCAGCGGATCGTTCTCGATCTCCCTGCGCCAGCCGGAGACCTCCCGGTCGCGTACCGTTTCGCCCATATAGGTGTAGCGGAACCAGGGTTGTCCCCTGGCGGCGTCGATCATCGTCTGGGCCGCCTCCCGGCTCGCGGTGCCGCGCATGTAGTCGTCGACCGCCCTTCGTGTCGCGATCATCTGGTCGATGTCGGCCTGGGCATAGCCATTGGCGCGCAGATGGTTGGTTGATGAGAACATCATCTGCACGTCTGCGGTGACCACCGGAGCCGAGACCGAGACGGCGAAGGCGATCCGGGGGCTTCTCGCCGCCGCGAGGGCCGCTATCCAGCCGCCCTGGCTGAGCCCCCAGCTGCCGATCCGCTGCGGGTCGATACGGGGGTCCGATCTCAAACCCGTCGCGGCGGCGATCGCGTCATCAGCCAGGACCGCGAAATCGCCTCCGGCATTGACCGCGCCCGATTGACCCGAACCCCGCCGGTCATAGACGAAGACCGCGATCCCAAGCGCGGGCAGGGCCATTTTGAGGTGGTCGTAGAGGGGGGCGGTCCGCAACGGCGACGACGCGCTGTGCGTCACGACGACAGCCGCGACGGGTGTGCCGCTGACCGGCAGGAAGAGCGTTCCGGAAAGCTCGGTGTCGCCGTTCCTGAACCGTCGATCCTCGACGACGACCTGGGTGGTCGCCGGGGCTCTCCAGGGGACGGCCGCCGATGTCTGCGCCGCCGATGTCTGTGCCGTCGCGGTCGACGGGTGCGCGCTGACGATCGTCACAAGTCCGCACAAGGCGACGATGGTTCGCATCAGGTCATCCCGTAGCGGCTGTGCTCTTCGCGAGGTCATAGCCTGAGCGCGCAGTCGCGGCTATGTGAGAGTGATGAGCGACGACAAGGATCCTGCCGAACCCGCACGCCGGAAAATGGTGCGTCCCCCCTCGGGCGGCACCGCGGCCGGCCGGGGCATGGGCACCCAGATCAAGACGGCCGACAAGAAGTCGATGTCCTCGATCCAGTGGATCAAGCGACAGCTGGCCGATCCCTGGTCCGAGAAGGCCCGGGCCGAGGGCTGGCGCAGCCGGGCGGCGTTCAAATTCAGCGAGATCGACGACCGGTTTCATCTGCTGAAGAAGGGCTCGCGGGTCATCGACCTGGGGGCGGCCCCGGGCGGCTGGGTGCAGGTGTGCGTCAATCGCGGCGCGGCGGCGGTGGTCGGGGTCGACCTGCTGCCGATCGAGCCGATCCCGGGCTCGATCCTCGTCCAGGCTGATTTCACCGACCCGGGCGTGGACCAGCAGCTGCTCGACCTGCTGGGCGGCGCGCCCGACCTGGTCCTGTCGGACATGGCGCACAATACGGTCGGGCATCGCCAGACGGACCACCTGAAGATCATCGCCCTGATCGAGATCGCCTCGGACTTCGCCATCCGGACGCTGAAGCCGGGCGGCCATTTCGTGACCAAGAATTTCCAGGGCGGGGATGCGGGGCGGGTCCTGGCCGAACTGCGGGCTGCGTTCGAAGAGGTGAAGTACGTCAAGCCGGCCGCCAGCCGGAAGGGTTCGTCGGAGGTCTATCTGGTGGCGCTGAACAAGCGATAAGCCGCCGTCAGGCCGGCCCGGTCAAGCGGTCTGGGTCGCCTGACGACGGGCCTCTCTGGCGGACCAGATCCGGTCGTGGACGGCAAAGAACACCATCTGGACCAGAGGCTCGACAAGTCCGATCGCCAGGGCCGCGCGCCAGTCACGGGTGATGGCGAAGGCCACGAGGACAGCGACGACGAAATGCATCGCGCCATAGGTCAGGGTCTTGACCGCGATCTTCTTCAGCGACGGCAGGGTGTGGCTGTGGTGGCCGTGGGCCCGGGCCTGCTCCCCCGCATTCATCAGGTCCAGACGGGCGGTGAAGGCCTCGGCCGTCTCTTCCATCCCGCTGCGCATGCGGCGACGTTCAATCCGGTGCCAGATGCGGTCGTGGAAAGAATAGGCGATGGTCTGGAAGAAGGGTTCGACCACGCCGATCGCGAGGGCCAGCCGCCAGTCGCGGGTGATGGCGAAGGCGACGAGCATGGCCACGATCAGGTGCATCACGCCATAGCTGGCGATCTTGAGCGCGAGGCTCCGCACGGACCGGGCGAGTGAAACGACCATCGATCCCCTAAATGTTAGGCTGGGCTGAAAGTTTCAAGTGGGGCTGAAAAATCTTGGAGGGCGGGCGCGCCTCTGGCGACGGGGAACGGTTGACTTCGCACCCGCGAGAGAGGATAGGCGGCCCGCAAAACGGAGACTCCCATGGAGATTCGCGAAGGACTCACCTTCGACGATGTTTTGCTTGAACCCGGTCCCTCGGAGATCATGCCCGCAGATGCGGACGTCTCCACCCGGCTGACGCGCGATATCCGGCTCAACATCCCGCTGACCTCGTCGGCGATGGACACGGTGACCGAAAGCCGGCTCGCCATTGCCATGGCCCAGGCCGGTGGTCTGGGCGTGCTTCATCGCAATATGACGGCGCAGGAACAGGCCGATCAGGTCCGCACGGTGAAGCGGTTCGAGAGCGGCATGGTCATCAATCCGGTGACCATCCGGCCGGAAACGACGCTGGGCGAGGT
>JAIEQA010000037.1 GCA_019748095.1 Caulobacteraceae bacterium
GAACAGGCGGCGTCGCGCTCCTGGGCTCCGGCCGGCCTGTCATGGGCGGCGTCAGACGATCCGGAGACGTCTGACGTGGACGACGAGGCGGATCCGGAAGACGAATTGGACGACGCGCCGGACGACGGGGCCGGAGCGTTCGTCGTCACTCAGGCGGGCGAGGCCGCGCTCGCCCCGGCAGCGGCCTGAGCCTTCGTGATCACGACCACGCGCCGCCCCGGCTTCAGCCGGGGCGGCGTTGTGCTGTTCCAAGGGTCAGGAGGTGGAGGAAGGGCGGGGCGAGGCGAGCCTGGAGGACCGAGAGGGAGGCGCCCTCCGCTCCAGGCGACCGGAACCCGTCTCATGCCTTCCATCCGCACGTCCTCCACCCCGCCAACCGTCACCCTCAGCTTGTTCGCCGATCCCGCCAGCGCGGATGCCGGCGCCAATGTGCTGGCCGCCGCCCGCGCCCTTGCGACCCATCTGGCGCGATCGCGGCCACTCGACCGGCGGCTGGTCGCCCAGGTCATGACCACCGCCTTCGGGGCCTCTGACGCCGAAGGCGCCTGGGTTTGGCGCGACGCTTATGACGCGATCGAGGCCGCGACCGTGCTGCAGATCCGGCGTCTCGCGCCCCAGGTCGCGCGGTTGGAGGATGCGCCGGCGGAGATCGCCGCGCTCCTGGCTTCGGTCTCCGCGCTGGGCCTGACCCATACGCGCCGGAGCGAGGAACAGGTCGCGCTCGACCAGTTCTCGACGCCGCCGGAACTGGCCGCCCTCGTGGTCCTGGCCGCCCAGGTCCGGCCCGGCGACCGCGTCCTCGAGCCTTCCGCGGGCTCCGGGCTGCTGGCCGTCGTCGCCGAGGCCTGCGGCGGCGCGCTCGCGCTCAACGAGATCGCGGCAGGGCGCGCAGACCTGCTGGACGGGCTGTTTCCTTCGGCGGAGCGGACCCGTCACGACGCGCGCCATATCCACGACCTGAGCCGGGGCGCGGGCGGCTTCGACGTTGCGGTGACCAATCCGCCCTTCTCGGACCTCGCCGACCACTTGCTGGCGTCCGTGAGGGCCCTGGCCGATCACGGACGTCTCGCCGCGATCGTACCGCTGACTGCCCTGGCGAACGACGCCCTGCTGCGGCGTCTGGGCGGTGTTGGCGCGATCATCTCGCGCATCGCCTTGCAGACCGGCGCCTTTGCCAAACATGGGACGTCCGTCGAGACCGGCCTCCTTGTTGTCGATCGTTCGGCGGAGCTGGCCGAGATCCCGGCGGTGCTGAGTGCAGACGACCTGATGGGAGCGGCCCGGCTCGTCGCCGCCCTTCCCGCCCGTATCGGCGCCCGACCCCGCGCCCGCGTGCAGTTGTCGCTGGGAGCCTTACTTGGACCGCGCGAACGCGGCCTCGCCCTGCCCTCTGGCCGCCTCGCTTTTCTGGCGGGCGCGACGCCGCTGTCTTATCAGGTCACGTCATGGAGCGGCGAAGGCCGAGACGTCGGTCTCTACCAGGCACACAGCCTCGCGCGGATCGATCTGCCTGATCCCCGTCCGCATCCATCGCCGCTGGTCGAGTCCGGACCGATGGCGTCGGTCTCGCCACCGGCCCCGACCTACCGGCCGATGCTGCACCCCATGATGCGGGACGAGGGCCGGATCTCCGACGCCCAGACCGAGACGGTCATCTATGCAGGCGAGGCGCATGCCGCCCATCTTCCCGGACGTTTCCGGCTCGGCGAGGCCCAGCACGAGGTCGTACTGATGCGCGACGATCTGGACGAGGCGATCCAATTCCGTCGCGGCTTCTTCCTCGGCGACGGCACCGGTTGCGGCAAGGGCCGCCAGATCGCGGCTATCATCGCCGACAATATGGCCCAGGGCCGGGTGCGGGCGCTTTGGCTGTCTCGGAACGACGCCCTGCTGGAAGACGCCCGCCGGGACTGGGCCGCCATCGGCGGCGGGGCCCATGACATCGTGCCCCTGTCGAGCTGGAAACAGGGCGAGGCGATCCGGCTGGATCGCGGCGTGCTGTTCACCACATACGCCACCCTGCGCCAACCGGCCCGCGGTGACCGGCCATCTCGGCTCGACCAGATCGTCGCCTGGCTGGGCGACGACTTCGATGGGGTGATCGCCTTGGACGAGGCCCACGCCATGGCCAATGCCGCGGGGGGCGGAAAGGGCGCGCGGGGGACGAAGAAGGCCTCGCTCCAGGGCATGGCCGGATTGGCGCTGCAAAACCGGCTGCCGAACGCTCGGGTGCTCTATGTGTCGGCTACAGGCGCGACCACGGCGGAGAACCTTGCCTATGCAGCACGGCTGGGCCTGTGGGGCGGGCCGGATGCGCCCTTCATGTCGCGCGCCGAATTCCTGGACGCCATGGACCGGGGTGGGGTCGCGGCCATGGAACTGGTCGCCCGCGAACTCAAGGCGCTCGGTCTCTATGTGGCACGGAGCCTGTCGTTCGAGGGCGTGGAGTATGAGCCGCTCGTCCATCCGCTGGCCGCGGACGACATCGCCATCTGGGATGCCTGGGCCGACGCCTTCCAGTTGATCCACGCCAACCTCGCCGAGGCGCTCAAGGCCACAGGGATGAACGACGAGGACGGCAAGGCTCGGAGCGGCCAGGCCGCGTCGGCCGTCCACTCCGCCTTCGAGGGGGCCAAGCTGCGTTTCTTCGGCCATCTGCTGGCGGGGCTAAAGGCCCCGAGCCTGGTCGCCGCGATCCGGGAGGACCTGGCGCAGGGTCGATCGGCCGTGGTGCAGATCGTCTCGACCAACGAGGCGGTGATGGAGCGACGGCTCGCCTCAGTCCCGCCGGAGGAATGGAACAACCTGTGCATCGACCTGACCCCGCGCGAATACGTCCTCGACTATCTGCGCGAGGCCTTTCCCGTCCATCTGATGGAGGCGATCGAGGACGGTGACGGCAACGTCACCCTGGTGCCGGTGATGGACGCGGGCCGGCCGGTTGTCAGCCAGGAGGCCCTGGCGCGGCGCGAGGCCTTGATCGAGCGGATGGCATGCCTGCCCGCTGTGCCGGGCGTCCTTGACGCCCTGCTGGAGGCGTTCGGGACCGATGCGGTCGCTGAGATCACCGGGCGGTCGCGACGGGTCGTGGTGCGCGACGGTCGCCGGGTGGTCGAACGGCGCGGCGCTTCTGCCGCCCGCGCCGAGACCGACGCCTTCATGTCGGGGCGGAAGCGGGTTCTGATCTTCTCGGACGCCGGCGGGACCGGTCGCAGTTATCACGCCGATCTTTCGGCTCCGAACCAGCAACGGCGGGTCCACTACCTCGTCGAGCCGGGATGGCGGGCGGACGCCGCCATCCAGGGCCTCGGCCGCAGCCACCGGACCCATCAGGCCTCGGCGCCGCTGTTCCGGCCCGTCACCACCGACATCCAGGGCGAGAAGCGGTTCACCTCGACCATCGCGCGGCGGCTGGATACCTTGGGTGCGCTGACACGCGGGGAGCGTCGCACCGCCGGTGCCGGTCTGTTCCGGGCCGAGGACAATCTGGAGAGCCCCTGGGCGCGCCGGGCGCTGCTGGTGTTCTACGGTGCCCTCGCCTTCGGCGAGTTGGCGTCGATGACGCTGGAGACCTTCATGGCCAAGACGGGCCTGAAGCTGCTCGACGCCGACGGGGGGCTAAAGCCGACGGACGACTTGCCGCCAATCCACACTTTCCTGAACCGGCTGCTGGCGCTTCGGATCGCCGATCAGAACGCCCTGTTCGAGGACTTTGACCGCATCCTGTCGGGCATCCTCGAACGCGCCGCCGTCTCGGGCGATCTGGACCGGGGTCTGGAGGACATCGAGGCCGAAGAGTTGGAGGTGCTGGGTCAGGAGGCCATCCGCACCGACGTCTCGACCGGACCGGAGACCGCTCTGGTGACCTTCACGCTCAAGGTCCGGCGCGAGCTCCTGACCTCGGAGGACGCGCTCGGCCAAGCCGAGGACATCGCGCACCAGCTGGTCGTCAACGAGAAGTCGGGACGGGCGGCGATCGCGGCGCTCGGGCTGACCACGGCGACGGACGAGGATCGGCTGGTCAGCGCGGTCCGGCTCGTGCGTCCCGACGACCGCCAAACGATGCCGCAGAAGGCCTTTGAGGAATCCGCCTGGAAGCCGGCGGCGGTCGCCGACTGGCGGCGGGTTTGGGATGAAGAGGTGGCTGGGATCGACCCTTGGCGAACGCGCGAACTGACCCTCGCGACCGGCCTTTTGCTGCCGATCTGGGGCCAGCTGCCGGCGCGGGGCTGTTCCGTCCGGCGCGTCCGCGCGCCCGACGGGCGCCGTTGGCTGGGACGAGTGCTTGACCCCGTTCAGGCCCGGACGCTGAAGGCGGCGCTGGGTTTGACCGAGGTCAGCGCGGCCTGGTCAGACGGGGCGCAAACCCTCGCCACTCTGCTCGATCGCAGTGTCCAACTGTCGCTGGCGGGCGGGCTCTGGCTCAAGCGGGCGCGCGTGATGGACCGTTGGCGCATCGAGGTGGTGGGTGGCCGGACGGACCGAGATGCGCTCGTCGCCCTGGGGTGCTTTGTCGAGATCATCGCCTTCACGCCCCGGGTCTTTGTGCCCGTGGATCGGCCGGAGGTGCTGGAGGCGGTGTTGCGTCGCCATCCGGTGCAGACCGTCCTCGACGGCGCGGCGGCTTGAGATTGCCGGGCGGGGCGAAGGCCCCGCCCGGTCAGGAGGAGGTCGGGAGGAAGGGAGGTCTCGGGTGAGGCGGGATGAGGGAGATCAGCTCTCTCGGCGCTTCGGATCAAGAGGAGACTGACATGCAGACCATGGTGTTCACCGGCCGACTGGCGGCCGACCCCCAGATCAGCGACGACTTCGCCAAGGCGGTGTTCCGACTGATCGAAAAACGCGGTGTGGATAGCGCCGGCAAGGACCGGCTCGTCGGCGTCAACTGCGTCAGCTGGTCGAAAGGCCTGAACGAGAAGGTCATCGCCCGCGGCCTGGCTCAGGGGTGCGAGGCGGTCGTGATCGGAGCCTTCATCGACACGGCCTACAAGGCGCGGGACGGGGCCGAGCGCACAGCCAAGGAGCTGGTCATCAACCGGCTCACCGTCCTCGACTGGGCCGAGGATCGCGAGGCCGACACCGGCCTCGATGACCGCGCCGCCGCCTGACCCCCTCCCCTTCACCTTTCATTTTCAGGAGACTGACATGCAATCCCTCACCCTCGAAGGCTATCTGGCCGCCGATCCGTCCATTCTCTCAGCCCAGGGCTCGGGCAAGAAGCGGGCAAGCTTCCGTGTACTGGAGACCACCCGGTTCCGACGCGCCGACGGCACGCCCGGCGAGCGCACCACCGGGTTCAACTGCGTGTGCTTCAACGAGGCGACGGCCGAGAAATACATCGAGCCGTTCGCCCGTAAGGGCAGCCGCGTCGTCATCCAGGGCCATGTGGAGAACGACACCTGGACCGGCAAGGACGGGGTCGAACACTACGACCTGCGTCTGGTCGTGGCCGACATCCGCCTGAAGAACCGGCGGGATCGACCCTCGACCGACGAGGAAGGACCCGCGCCTTCGGTGCAGGAGCCCGCCGGCGGCTACGATCTCAACGACGACATCCCCTTCTGACCAGCAATCCGATCCCCTCCCCTTCGCCCGGAGCGCCCGCGCTCCGGGCGATTCTTTTTGAAAGACATGTTCCTCCCGACCGACGGACATCATGACGGCGGAGGGTTTTCGATTTAGCGTGGCGATGGGCGGCGACCTTGATGAGGTCGCCGCTTCTCTTTTTTTGGGCGGGTGCGCCCCCGACCCTTTGCTGATGACGCCTGCCCGCACGGACTCCTGATGGCAACGCCCGCCGCTGAACTCAAAGTCGCCCGTCAGATCCTCGGGTGGGATGCGCTGACCATGGCGCGCGCTCTCCGGCTTGCAGGTACGCCGGAGAAGATGGCGGCCCGGGTCCTCGCGATGGAGGCGGGCCAGCGCGATATCAGCGGCCCCGTGCAGGTCGCCGTCGAAGCCCTGCTCAGCGGGTGGCGGCCCAACGGCTGGACCGACTGATCCCCGACCGAGCGACGCGCCGGCTCGCCGCCGACGACTGTCAGGAAGATCGATGCCCGTCCGTTCGTATCGGCGCGACGGCGCCGAACGGGGTCGTCGTCGCGAAGGGCGACGACGACATGCCCCCACACAACGCCCTCCGATTTTGTCACATCACCCTGAAAGTCAACGGCTTCGCCTTATCCCCTCCACGGCCCGCGAAGGGCGGTCCGCTCCGGTGACTTTCCGGGGCCCAATGTGCCGAAAATCGGGGTCGTTGCGCATGGGGCGCTCGACACTTTCAAGGATGATCCCGATGCACACCTCCACACACTCCGTCTTCTCCAAGTCCGACTCCGCCTTCGACGACCTCTCCGCCTCCCTGGGCGATCAACGTCCGCATCCCAGCGAGGATGCGCTGTCGCAACTCGGTCGAGCCCTTATGACCGAGCTTCTGGACGTGATCGCCGATACCGCGCTCGAAGACTTTCAGACCATCCTAGCCGAGACCCTGATCGGGGCATTTCATTCGGCCGCCCAGCGGATCGAACGCGACGCCGACCGCGCCCGCGACACGATGCGAAGCCTGGACCGGGACTTCGACGGTTCGGAAGCCGCCGACACAGAGCTCCAGGAGGCCACAGCAAAGGCTCGGGCCGGAGACGCGGCCACCCAGGCGGCCGAGCTGATCCGGGACGCGGCGGCCGAAAGCTACACGGTCGCGACCGGAGAGGTCTGGACGGCCTGGAGGGGCAGCCGGCGGGGCACACACCTCACCGCAGCCCAGATGGAGGCCAAGGCAGCCATCCGGGCGATCAAGGCACGGCGGGCGGGCGAGGCGGATCCGGGCGGTCCGGTGATCGCCTTCAGAGGGGCTCCAACGGCGGACACGGCCGAGGATGCGGGCCGGGTGTTCGACGCGCTCAACTGGGCGCTCAAGGAATGGCCCGACATGGCTCT
>JAIEQA010000087.1 GCA_019748095.1 Caulobacteraceae bacterium
GCGGACACGGCCGAGGATGCGGGCCGGGTGTTCGACGCGCTCAACTGGGCGCTCAAGGAATGGCCCGACATGGCTCTGGCCACGACCGGGGCGAAGGGCTCCGAGAAGCTGGCGATCAAATGGTCCAAGCAGAAGGGGGTGAAGCTGATCCTCGCCCGGGCCGACTTCGACGCCCACGGCAAGGCCGCACCGTTCCGGGCCAACGACGAACTGATCGCGCTTGAGCCCACTTGCTGCCTCACCCTAGTGCATTCACTGGATCGGTCGCGGTCGCCGGATCAGCGGCCGTTCGGACCCGCGTTGAACCTGGGTCAGAAGGCGACGGAGACCGGGCTGCGGCACGTCTCCATTCGAGCCCGCGCGGCTTGAGATCAAACCCCAGACGGCAAGACCCGCTCGGCTTCGGCCGGGCGGGTTTTCTGCGTTTGGCCGCTGTGGAGGCATCCGCACAACGGCAGGCGAATCAGGATACCTCATCTCATCACCGATCTACGCATTACTGTTGATTGGTGTTGATCGTGTATGATGATCATAGACGGGTGATCGTATTTTATGTCTTAGGGCAAGATAAAAGAAGATGAGAGGGTGTCTGTTTTGTTGTACGGTCTCAGCACCTTACGACGACCTTGAAACCCTTCCACGACTTGCGGTGAGTTAGGCGGATTCAGAGGTCGTTGTTTCTGCGGAGACGAGACTATGTCGGTCAGAAGCGGCATCCAGACGCGGTTGGAAGCGCGCGGGGACGACCAATCCGGAGCCGGTCGGGTCAGTCTGCCGACGACGCTGAAAAGCGACCGGATCAATGTGCGGACGGCGATGTTCCAGCGGCTCGCGGCGTCGCGCCTGTTCGCCTATGGCGACCGCGCAGGGGTGCTGAGGACGGCGCAGAAACGTTCAGGTCGCGCCTTCCGTCTGGACGTCCAGCAGAAGGTGATCGTCAAGGCGCTGGTGTCGCGGCACGCCGGCAAGGGCGCGGCGCGGGCGGCGGCTCTGGCGGCGCATGTGGGCTATCTTGGCCGGGCCGGAGCCGGGGTGGAAGGCAAGCCGGCCGAGTTCTTCGATCGGACGGACGACGCTGTCGATGCGGCGGAGGCGACCCGGGACTGGGGGGCGGACCGGCATCATTTCCGGTTCATCGTGTCTCCCGAACATGGGGACCGGATCGCCGATCTGAGGGGGTACACCCGCGAGGTCATGGCGCGAGTCTCGGCCGATCTGGGCGAGCCGGGACTGCAGTGGATCGGCACCTGCCACTTCGACACCGACCAGCCGCACGCGCATCTGATCGTTCGCGGCAAGCGAGGTGACGGCCGCGACCTGGTGATCCCGCGCGACTACATCGGCTACGGGTTTCGCGCGCGGGCGCAGGAGGTGGCGCAGGAGCGGCTGGGCGATCTGGCGCGGGCCGATGCCGAGCGGCGCATCTGGAAGGAAACCGAGGCGGAACGGTTCACGGGATTCGACCGGCGGCTGGTGCAGGCGGCTGACGCGGACGGTCTGGTTGACGACGGCGTCGGCGGGACCGACGCCTGGGCGGCACTGTCACGGGGCCGGCTTCGGCACCTGGAGCGGCTGGGGTTGGCGGAACGCACCGGCGCTCGCTACCGACTGGACGCGCAGATGGAGACAAAGCTCAGGACCTTGCAGATCCGGCGGGATGTGATCCGGACGCTGAACCAAAGGCGGATGGCAGGAGCACGGGACGTTCGACCGTTAGGGGCGGATACGGTGCGCGGTCGGGTCGTTCAGGCTGGACGGCATGACGAGGTCGGGGCGTCACCCTTCGTGGTCGTGAGGGATCGCGCGGGCATGGAGCACTACGCGAGGTTGGCCCCAGGGACGACCACACCCGCAGTCGGCAAGGCCGTCGAGATCCTTGGCACCGATCGCGGGGTCGCGAGGCTCGGCATCCCCGATCGAGGGCAGCCGACGCTGGAGCGATGAAGCGATTGATGAAGAGCCAACCGGCGACCCACAAAGTCGCAAATGCGCCATAAGCGGACATCGGGTGGCGTCCGCGAACTGGACATGTCGCGCTGATTGCTCCCGACTCTTTGCGGACCTGCGCAACGTCGTTGCGCACTACGCCAATGGCATATTCAGGCTGGGAACAGCCTCAACCATTCGGCCGGTGATGATGCACCTGACGCCCGTCGGGTCGTAGTCGATCACGACTCGGCGACTGAGCCCGGACGCAAGCGCCCGTTCAAACAGGCGCGATCCAAAGCCGCGCCGCGTCGGCGCGACCACGTCCGGGCCACCTATTTCTACCCACCGGATTTCAATTTGTTGGGGGTCAGCAGGGTCAAACGCCCAAGCCAGGCTGACACGCCCGTCTGGTACGCTCAGCGAGCCATACCTCACCCATTGGTGCCAAGTTCATGGAACGCCATGGTGAGACTCGACCCGCCTTTGACGTCAGATAGGCGCTCGGGCCGTTCATATCGATCCTGCGAACAGCGCCTTGAAGCGCGGCGAGGACACGCACAGTGGTGACCCATCCCAGTCCCGATGGGGTCGCAACCATCGCTTGAACTTCGAGCAATCGGCGTTAGATCAAAGGCGGACCTAGGGCCCTGTCCTCGACCGCCCCTCGCTCCTGTGGATCACTCAAATTCACAGCGCACGGTGCCACCCAAATCTCTAAAGACAGACCTTGATGCCCCTCCACTTCGCGTCTCCGCTAAATGCCCCCGTCTCAATGTTGACGGAATGGTCGGTGGCGGACGCGGACCAACTGGCGAACGCCATTGCCTGGCTCTACGTCCAGAAGCGCGACCATGCGGCGCGGATCATCCAGGCTCTCGAGCCCGGCGCCGCCGCCCTTCCCGGCAGTGTGGTTCAGGACGCCATCAGGGCTCTTACGGTCGAGACCGCCGATCTGGTGGTCGACCTGCAGTCGGCGGACGACGCGACACGGAAGTCGGCGCAGGACAAGCTGAATGTCCGCATCGTGCACCGTGATGGCCTCCTCTTCCAGCACGTCTCTTGGATCGCCGCCTATCTGGCCCTGCCCAACACCCATTCAGCGCCACCCCACGTCCGCACCGCCGACAAGGGCTTCGACGGCGTCATCCTCGACCTCGACCCCGCCGCACCCGGCCTGTCGCGGATCATCCTGTGCGAGGACAAGGCCTCGACCAATCCCCGCAACCTCGTCACTCAGAGCATCTGGCCTGAGATCACGGCCATACAGGCGGCGGGAAAGGACCGGGAAATCCTGGCTGCCATCACCGCCATCCTCGCGACCCTGCCCGGCGTCGACAGCGAAGCCGTGATCGCGGCCACGGCCTGGGAGGGCGCCCGCGCCTTTCGCGTGGCCCTGACCGCGGACCCCGCGCAGGCGAAAGACGCGAGCTACGCCCACCTTTTCGCGGGTTTCGACGGCGTCGCCGGGGGTGCGATTGAAAGCCGGATGGCGGAAGTGATGCCCGTCCAGGCCGTACGCCCCTATCTCGCCGCCCTCGCGAACGCCGTAATCCTCAAACTGCAGGCCATGGCCTGATGTATGACGAGGTCACCAGCCGTCTCATCGCCGGGGCGCCGCCCCTAGAAGGATTGCAGCCAGCCGATCTGCGCGAGGAGCTGACCTCGGCCTATGTCGAGATCGCCGCCGCGCGCCTCGCCATGGGCGCCAACCCTGAGGATCGCGCCGCGCTCGACGGCGTCGTCCTGCGCATGGGACGCATGGCCGATGCCTATGAGGCCCGCATCGTTCTCGGCCTCGATCCCGCCAGAAGCCGCGCGACCGCCTTTGTGGCGGCCTCGGCGCGCCAGATTATAGCGACGGCGGCACGGCTGGCGCGGGGAGCAGACGGCGAGGATGTCGCTGACGCCGGGACGACCCGGCTCGACGAGGATGCGATCGGGCCCGAGCTCGCGGCGTCCCTTCTGTTCCTGATCGCCGAACGCTCGTCGGACGCCTTCGAAGCCGCCCGCGACGTCGTCGCGGCCGGCGAGCCCGATCCGATCCGGCGCGCCCTGATCCTGGCGGTGGGCCGCCTCGCCCGGGGCAAGCTCGCCGACATCCTCGAAATCGATCCGGCCGCCGAAGCGCTTCGCGGTTCCGATCTTTCCGGCTTCGCTGTCGATCTCCTGTTTCGCGAACTGCTCTCCGGCGTCGTCGAGCTCGCCGCCTTCGGCTTGGGCCGCGAGGGAGCGGAAAACGGTCTGAACGACGCCCGGGCGCGCTTTGTGCGGGTCCGCGATCTGGCCATCGACGCCGAAGGTTTGGCGCCGGCCCTCGTAGGAGATATCGCTGCGCCGTCCGCTCGACGCTCGGCAGCCGTCTTCAGCGGGCCGCACCATCTGGCCAGCCTGCTTCTGCGCGCCGCCGACATCCTGGGCGAAGGCTTGCTCGTCACGACACCGGCACCCTTTGGCTCGGATCCCGGAGCCTGGGCCGGCTGGATCCGGACCGAGGCCGCCCGATGGCCCTATCTCTGGGAGAACCACAGGCGCGCGGTGGCGACCGGCTACCTCGCGGCCGGACGGTCCCTCATCATGACCTCTCCGACCGGCTCGGGGAAAACGACCCTGGCGGCCCTGAAGATCGCCGCCGCGATCACGGCCGGCAAGACCGTGCTCTATCTGGCCCCTACGCACGCCCTCGTCGGCCAGGTCGAGCGAGACCTCAACGAACGGATCGGCGCCATCGTCACGGCCGAGAGCGTTGAGGACGCCGACTCTATCGAGGATCTTCGCGTCCTGCCCGCCCTCGCCGTCCTGACCCCGGAACGGTGTCTCGCCCTCCTGACTTTCGCACCCGAGCTCTTCGCCAACGTCGGGCTGATGGTGTTCGACGAGTTCCACCTGATGGGGGCTCCCGAGCCGGCCATTGGTGTCCGGTCGCGCGTGGACCGTCGGGCGATCGACGCCATGCTGTGCCTGCTGACCTTCCTGTCGGTATCGCAGGGCTCCGACCTGCTGCTTCTGTCGGCCATGGTCAGCAACGCGCCCGAGCTGGCGCGATGGCTCGCCGCCCTGATTGGCCGCCCCGTTCATCCCTTTGACGACCGATGGAAGCCGACCCGCCAGCTGCGGGCCTGCGTCACCTACGCCCGCCGTGATCTCATCGCCGCACACATTGCCGCCAACACCCCGCGCGGCAGGCCCGAGGCCACGCCCTGGGGGCTGTTCTCTCTGGCAAGCGGATGGAACCCGGCCGCCGTCGACAAGCTGACCTTCCGTCCCTTCGCGCCTCAGCCGGTTGCGTTGAGTCACAGCCAGAAGCCGGTCGGCCGCCGTCGCATCACCGCCAACCGGCTTCAGGTAGCGGCCGCCATCGCGGAACGCTTCGCGCGCAGCGGCCAGAAGGTCATTATCTTTTGCGACAGCATCACCTTCTGCGTCAGCGTCGCCAACGGCCTGAACCTCGGACAGGCCGACCTGCCGCCGAACCGGGACGAAAGCCAGACCGCCTGGCGCGACGCGGCCATTTCCGAGCTGGGCGACGTCTCGGGCGTCTACGACGCGGGCGATCGTCGGGCGGCCGTGCATCACGGCGACCTGCTCCCCGACGAGCGGAGGCTGGTCGAATCCCTGTTCCGCGACCGCGACAGCGGCTTGAACATTCTCGCCGCCACCTCGACCCTGGCCCAGGGCCTCAACCTGCCCTGCGAGGTGGTCATCCTCGCGGGGACCGACCGGCTCGACGATGACGAGGACAGCGAGACCTTCCGCAAGCCTCTCGCACCCCATGAGATTCTGAACGCCCTGGGCCGTGCAGGACGTGCGGGGCAGGCCGCGAACGGCGTGGCGATCATCGTTCCGGGCGAGCCCATCGGATTCGACCCTTTGACGAAAGCCCTCGACGAGAACATCGACCTTCCAGTCGTCTTCGCTGACGGCGATCAGTGCCTGCCGCTTGGCGATCCCCTGGCGACCCTTTTCGATCAGATCGAGGTCGCCGGCGTCCCGACGCCCGAAACGGACTATCTGCTTCGGCGCCTTTCCGACGTGCTGGGCGACGACGGCGAGGCGTTCGAGGCCCTGGCGCGGCGCACCCTGGGTTTCTACCGGCGCGCCACGCTCAACGCCCCCCAAGCCGACGCCTGGATCGCCGGACGGCGCGCAACCCTTGTCGCCGCGATCCGGGCTCGCGCCGAGCCCCCCGCCCTGCCGTGGGAGGAGGCGCTCGCCGCCAAGACCGGCGTCAGTCGCCGGCTAATCACCGCCCTGGCCCAGGCCTATCCGGGAGCCCCGCACGACCAGCCGGACGCCCTACCCTGGATGCTGTGGCTGCTGGATCAACTCGATCCCGCACAGCCGGATTTCGACACCGTGCTCCGGCCCGAAGCCTTGGACCGGGTCTTCGGACGGGCCTCTTCCACCCAGCCCGATAACATCGCGCGCCGACGCGCCGGTCTGGACGGGCTGCGGATCGTCCTTCCGGCTTGGTTCGCCGGCGAGCCCCTTCTGACGATCGAGGCGAGGATCGCCGTCTTCATCGCAGCGACGGAGCGCGACGTGAGGCGGCCGACCGGCCCCGATCCCAAGGCGAAACGCGCCCGACGATTCGCCCAGAGGCTGGCGTCGGATCTCGGCTATCTGTGCGGCATCCTCAACCAGGTCTCTACTGGCCTCCTTGCCGGCCTGGGAGCCGAGCCGCCGCCGATGGTGACGGCCCTGCCGCAGCTGATGCGCAAGGGCTACCAGACGCCCTACCACTTCGCGCTCAGCCGTTCCTCCCCTGCGCTCTCGCGCATGGCGGTCTATGGCGAGTACGCCGCGATCGCGCCCCTTCTGACCCGCGATGCCACGGACGACTGGACGACGGTGCGAGAGAAGATCACCAACGCCAATGTTTCACTAATCTTCAGCGCGCTTGAGGACGACGATCCATTGGGCTGACCCCGGCGCGCGGCCGACAGCGGACATTCCGAACTTCGCCTTAGAGCCAGGAGCAGACAACGGCGTGGTCCACGGAAGCGGACGTTGGTGGTCGGGCTGATTGTTGCTTAGAGGTGTGAT
>JAIEQA010000095.1 GCA_019748095.1 Caulobacteraceae bacterium
TCCATCACCGGCCGCACGATGCCCATCGACCAGCTTTCCAGCGTCATGATCTGGAACAGGGAATAGGCCGAGGCCGGAATGGAGCCGAACCACTGCGGGAAGTCGCCGCCGAACAGCTTGGTCGCCATGACCGACGCCACATAGAAGATCAGCCCCAGCAACAGGGAGATCGATCCCATACCCGGCAGGGCGCTGATCAGGGCCCCGACAACCCGGCGCAGGGACGGGACCAGGGTGATCATGCGCAACACCCGCAGGATGCGCAGGGCCCGCAGCACCGAGAAGGGTCCGGCTGCCGGCACCAGGGCGATGGCCACCACAGCGAAATCGAACAGGCTCCACGGGTCCCTGAAGAAGGCCGCGCGATGCACGAGGATGCGGGCCGCCACCTCGACCACAAAGACCGCCAGCACGACTGCATCCAGCACCTGGAGGACGGAGCCGATCCGCGCCATGACCCAGGGACTGGTCTCAAGTCCAAGCGTGATCGCGTTCAGGATGATGAGCGCAAGAATGAACCGCTCGGTGCGCGGCGAGGTCACCAGCTGTCTCAGCCGTTCCAAAGCAGGTCTCCACAGGAATTTGAGCGAGCCCCTTGCCGCAATCCCGCAACCGGCGCCAGATGCTGTCTGACAGACAGGCTCCGGAATGCCCCTGGGTCACTCTTTCGTTCGCACGGTTTGATAACCGCGACGCCTCAGCTAAAAGGCCGGTCCGATTCCGGTCGGAACAGCCTTCACCGCGAGCGCAATGCCCGACATTCCTGTCGTCCATGTCCTGAACGGCCCGAACCTCAATCTGCTGGGGACGCGCGAGCCCGAGGTCTATGGCCACGCCACCCTCGCGGACGTCGAGGCACTGTGTGTGCGCGCCGCTGACGGGGCGACCGTGGTGTTCCGCCAGACCAATCACGAGGGCGAACTGGTCGACTGGGTGCATGAGGCTCGCCAGTCGGCCTCGGCGCTGGTGATCAATGCCGCAGGCTATACCCACACCTCGATCGCCCTGCTGGACGCGCTGCGCACCCTGACCATCCCCGTGGTCGAGTGCCACCTGTCCAACCCGATGGCGCGCGAGGCCTTCCGGCACACCTCCTATGTGTCCCTGGCCGCGACCGGCATCGTCTCGGGCTTCGGTGCCCACTCCTATGACCTGGCCGTCAAGGCCGCCCTCCGGCTGGTGCGCGATCGCGCTGCCTCGCCGGCCCGTTGACCCCTGACCTGAAGGCACAGCTTCCCATGGCGACCGAAAAGACGCTGAAGAATGAACCGTCGACCGAGATCGACGCCGGTCTGGTGCGCCAGCTGGCCGACATCCTGAACGACACCAGCCTGACCGAGATCGAGGTCGAGCGCGGCGAGCTGCGCATCCGCGTCGCGCGTGAGATCACCGCCGCCCCGGTGATGCAATATGCGGCCGCCCCGGCCCATGCCGCCCCGGCCGCTGCGCCCGCTCCGGCCGCCGCGCCCCTGTCGATGCCGTCCGACCCCGCCACCATCGTTGCCAAGGCCGGCGAACAGGTGAAGTCGCCCATGGTCGGTACCGTCTATCTGCAGGCCTCGCCCGAGGCCGCGCCGTTCGTCCAGCCGGGCGACAAGGTCAAGAAGGGCCAGACCCTGCTGATCATCGAGGCGATGAAGACCATGAACCCGATCCAGGCCCCCCGGGACGGCGTGGTCGCCGACATCCTGGTGGGCGACGCCCAGCCGGTCGAATTCGGTGAAGCCCTCGTGCTGCTGGAATCCTGAGCCGTGTTCACCAAGGTCCTCATCGCCAACCGGGGCGAGATCGCGCTGCGCATCCACCGGGCGTGCAAGGAGATGGGCATCTCCACCGTCGCTGTGCACTCCGAAGCCGACCGCGGGGCCATGTGGGTCCGGCTGGCGGATGAGAGCGTCTGTATCGGCCCGGCCCCGGCCGCCAAGTCGTATCTGAACATCCCCTCGATCATCGCGGCGGCCGAGATCACCGGGGCCCAGGCCATCCACCCCGGCTATGGCTTCCTGTCCGAGAATGCGCGCTTCGCCGAGATCGTCGGGGCCCATGGCATGACCTTCATCGGGCCGAAGCCCGAGCATATCCGGGTCATGGGCGACAAGATCACCGCCAAACAGACCGTGCTCGAGGCTGGCATCCCCTGCGTGCCCGGCTCACCCGGAGAGGTCGAGACGGTCGAGGACGCCATCGCCGCCTCGAAATCCATCGGCTTTCCCCTGATCGTCAAGGCCGCCGCCGGCGGCGGCGGACGCGGCATGAAGGTCGCCCTGACGCCTGACGATCTGGTCGAGGCCGTCCAGACCGCCCAGACCGAGGCCCTTGCGGCCTTCGGCAACGGCGCGGTCTATATGGAGCGCTACCTCCAGAAGCCGCGCCACATCGAGATCCAGGTCGTGGCCGACAGCCACGGCAATGTCGTTCACCTGGGCGAGCGCGACTGTTCGCTGCAGCGTCGTCACCAGAAGGTGCTGGAAGAGGCCCCCTCCCCCGCCCTGTCGGCCGCCGAACGGGTCGCCATCGGCGAGACGGTCAACAAGGCCATCGCCGCCATCGGCTATCTGGGCGTCGGCACGATCGAGTTCCTGTGGGAGGACGGCGAGTTCTTCTTCATCGAGATGAACACGCGTCTGCAGGTCGAACACCCGGTCACCGAGGCCGTCACCGGCGTCGATCTGGTGCGCGAACAGATCCGCATCGCCGCCGGCCTGCCGCTGTCCTTCACCCAGGAAGACATCCATTTCGAGGGCCACGCCATCGAGGTGCGGATCAATGCCGAGAACTCGGAAACCTTCGCGCCGTCGCCCGGCACGATCACGGATTTCCACGCCCCCGGCGGTCTGGGCGTGCGGCTGGATAGCGCCATCTACACCGGCTATTCGATCCCGCCCTATTACGACAGCCTGATCGGCAAGCTGATCGTGCATGGCCGCGACCGCGCGGAGTGCATCGCCCGCCTCAGGCGCAGCCTGAACGAGATGGTCATCGGCGGCATCGACACGACCATCCCCCTGTTCCAGAAACTGCTGCAGGAGCCGGATATCCTGTCGGGCGACTACGACATCCACTGGCTGGAAAACTGGGCGAAGCGGCAGAAGGGCCAGTAGCCCGGCCGGTCGGGGCAGGATCAGGACCATGACCGACCCCTCCGCCTCCGCCTTTCCGCTGCCGGGCCGGCTCGATGTCGAGACCCTGCTGGCCTGCTACGCCCGGGGCGTCTTCCCCATGGGCGAGGCCCGCGACGATCCGCGGGTTTTTCTGGTCGAGCCGGACCAGAGGGGCGTGATCCCGCTGGAGGCCTTTCACATCCCGGCCCGCCTGCGCCGGACGGTGCGGGGTGAGCCGTTCGTGGTCCGGGTCAACACCGCCTTCGCTGCGGTGGTCGATGCCTGCGCGGCCCCGGGGCCCGGCCGCGAGGACAGCTGGATCAACGGGCCGATCCGGCGGCTGTATCTGGAGCTGCACGGCCGGGGTCAGGCCCACAGTCTGGAATGCTGGAAGGACGAGGTTCTGGTGGGCGGCCTGTACGGCGTCACCCTGGGCGGGGCCTTCTTCGGCGAAAGCATGTTCAGCCGGACCACCGATGCCTCAAAGGTCGCCCTGGTGCATCTGGTCGCGCGGCTGCGACTGGGCGGTTGGCGCCTGCTGGATGCCCAGTTCCTGACCGACCACCTGTCCCGCTTCGGCGCGGTCGAGACCCCCCAGGCCGCCTATCTGAAGATGCTGGGACCGGCAGTCCGGCTGCATCCGGACCTGACGGCCCTCAGCCGGCCCCTGTCGGGCAGCGACGCCGTGACCTATGCCTTGCAGCCCACGATCCAGGCGTCATAGATCGGGTGCTGCAGGCCACTGAGCGCGGGGGTCGAGGCAAACATCCAGCCCCGGAAAATCTGGCGCGGGGCCGACACCTGGGTGCCCTTGGGCTGCAGGGTGATGTCCAGATAGGCGATGGAATCCTGGACCAGCTCGGCATCGGCCGACACCTCGCAGGCGCGGGCCGTGAAGATCAGCGCCTGGTTGAAGCGGACGGGCCGCCCCCCGACCTCGACCTCGAACCGCATGCTCTCGGCGGTGATCTTGTCGATGGCCTCGACGATCGCCACACGGCGACGCTGGCGCGGAGCCGGCGTTTCATCGGCAAGCCGTTCGGCCTTCTCGGTCTCTGATTCGCCCTCGTCCTCGCCGGCATCCTCATCGGTGGCAAGGCCGTCGGCTGCAGCATCCCCGTCCTCGACCACAGCCATCTCGATCGCGCCCGGTTCGGAAGGGGGCGTGATGGCGATCGGCACGGCCGGCGCGGGCTCTCCGGTGGGCGCGCCCTCCGCCTGCGGGGGCGGTGACACCGCGGGCTCAACCACGGGCGTCGCATTCTGCGCCGGCGCGTCCTGCCAGCCGCCGGCGACCACGCCGCCGGACACGGCCAGGGCGACCGCGGCCGTGCCGATCATCAGCAGGCGGGTGCGGGTCATTCGGGCTTCCACGCCTCATAGTCACCGATCGCGGCGGGGCGCTGGCCCTCGGCCGCCAGGGAGCCCGGCGGACGCCAGGCCAGCGGTGTGCCGGTCATGTTGGGGCGATGCTCCAGCTCCCACCGGCGGCGCAGAAGCGGGGCCTCGGTGGGCGGCTCGTCATAGGTGTAGCGCAGCCAGCCGTGCCAGTCGGGCGTCACCTTGGAGGCCTCGGCATAGCCGTTGTAGACGACCCAGCGCCGCTTGCGTCCGTCATAGCTGATGGTGTCGCGCGACTGGTAGTAGCGGTTGCCCAGCTCGTCGGTGCCGACCAGCGTGCCCCGCTTGCCGATGGTGAACAGGGTGCCGATGGTCGCGCCTGACGTCCAACCGAAGATTTTGCCGAGCACGGGGCCAGTCCAGTCCAGAATCCGACCGGCGCAACGGGCCGATCCAGTCTCCGGGATCATAGAAACCGCGCACCCGTCCGTCCAGCGCGATGAGCATTTCGGTGGCTTCAACATCTTGGGGGTAACCCCGCGAGCGGCCCCCACATCTATTGCGGATAACGGCAGAACCGCCCTAGGCTGGTTAACCGATCCTGTCCGGGCCCGTGCATGCGTTTCACCCCCTTCCTGACCGACCTCGCCGACGCCGTCGCCTGCGACACGCGCGAGATCGAGCGCGCCGATCGCGTGGTCGAGGTGCTGGCCCCCGTCGACTGGAGCGATGCCCGGGTCGAGGCGTGGCTGGACTGGGCCGATCGCTGCCCGACCGACCTGCCGCGTCCGGAGGGCACCACGCCCCGGACGGCGCTTCCGCCCGAAGGGTCCGTGCTGGACGGCGGGCTGGAACGCTGGGCCGATCGGCTCGCCGCCTGGGGCCGGGCCACCGGGGTGTTTTCGGACCAGAAGGATGCCGACGTCTTCGCCGACGATCTGGTCGCCAGCGTCCTTCTGGGTCTGGCCGCCCCGTCCGCGGCGCTCGGCGAGGGGGCCCGCACCCCGCCCGTGACCGCCGATCCGCCCGGCGCGACCCGCAACGCCATCGTCATCGACCTGGCCGATCCCGGAGGTCGGGCCCGTTTCGAAAGCGACACGGCGCGGCGGCGGACCGCCCGGGTCACCGCCCACGCCCTGGCCGGCGTGACCCGAACCCTCGCCGCCGTGACCGATGCGGTGGCCCGCTGCGAGGGCTCTCCCGCCCTGTGCGCCGACCCGGCCGCCAATCCGGCCCTGGCCCGCGCCGCCCTTGCCGCGCGTCAGGCCGGAGCGGACGACGCGGCCATTCTGGACGCCATCGCCGGTCGTCTGTTTTCCGCCCCCGAGCCCGAGCCGGTTCGGCAGGCCCGCGTCGTGGCCGTGCCCGACCCGTCGGCGATCGCCTCCGCCCCGCTGCGGGCCGCAGCCGAGGGCTGTCTGACCGGCGAACTGATCGTGGGCTTTTCGGTGCGTGACGCCGAGGCGGCCGCCGATCTGGGCCTCGCGCCCGGTTGCGCCATCTCCCTGTCGGCCATCACCGCCGTCCTGCCCAATCCGGTCACGGCCATCGACGCCCTCGCCCGGCTCTGGACCACGGCGCTGGAGATCGAGGTCGCCTGCGGTTTCGCGGCTGACGGACGCGCCGCCCGCCGTCGGCACGCGGTCCGCCCCATCGCCCTGACCCTGCTCAACCGCCTCGACTGGGTCGTCACCGGGGCCGGCAGCCCGCTGGCACGGGAAGAATGCGTCGCCGCCGCCGGCCTTCTGGCCGCCTCGGCCTCACTGGCGTCCAGCGAACTGGCCGGCGTCCTGCGCCCGGCCGCAGACTGGTCGCACGCCGCCGACACTGTGCTGGCTGCCCTTCAGGCCCGCGAGATGCGGCTGGCCGGGCTGGACGGCGACCTCGGCCGAGCGGCGGCCCTGCGCACCGCCCAGGCCCATGCGGCTGCGAAGACGTCCGGACGGCGCAACGCCGTGATCGCCTGTCTGGCCAGCGACGCCGAGCGCGACCTGAGGCTGGGGGTCACGCCGCTGACGGCCCTTGACCTGTTCCAGACCCGCGACGGCCAGACCGTGCGCCGGCTCCATCCGGTGCTGGCGTCCGCCATCGCCGCCCATCGGGGCGATGTCGAGGACGCCGAGCGTTGGCTGATGGGCCGCCGAACCCTCGCCGGATCACCGGCCCTCGATCATGCGGCGCTCGCCGCGCGGGGCTTCACCGAGACCGAGCTGGAGGCCGTCGAGGGGGCCCTGACCTGGGCCTCGCGTCTGGAAGAAGCCTTCGCCCCCCCGGTGCTGGAGACTGGCTTCATCCGCGACGTCCTCGGCGTCGATCGGGAGACAGCGACCGGCGGCGGCCTTCTGGCCATGCTGGCCTCGCCCGAAGAGGTGGCCACGGCCACGGCCCATGTCTTCGGTCATCGCGATCTGGCCGGCTGGCCCGGAGCCCCGAACTGCCTGAAGGCCATCCTCGCGGACATCGACGGGGCGGCGGCGGCCCTGACCCGGGCGGTCGAGCCGTTCAGCGATGTGGCCGATCTGACCCCCCTGCATCTGGCCAGCCATGCCGGGGTGGAGACCGCCTCGGCGATGATCGCCGAGGCCGCGACGGAGGGGCGCCGGGCGCTCTGCCTCGTCCGCCGCGAGGCCGCGCCCCGG
>JAIEQA010000059.1 GCA_019748095.1 Caulobacteraceae bacterium
CCGGCCTCGGCCTATTCCCTGTTCCAGATCATGACGCTGGAAAGCTGGTCGATGGGCATCGTGCGGCCGGTGATGGAAGTCTACCCCTATGCCTGGTTGTTCTTCGTGCCCTTCATCCTGTGCACGACCTTCACCATGCTGAACCTGTTCATCGGCATCGTCGTCAACGCCATGCAGGGCGAGCATGAGGAGGAGGCGAAGGCCGAGCGCCAGAAGCTGGACGCGGACCTGCGTCAGGCCAGCGAGGAACGCCAGCAGGTCCATGCCGAGGAGGTCGCCGATATGGCGGCGCTGCGGGGAGAGATCGCCGAGCTGCGGCGTTCGATCGGCGACCTCGCAGCCCGTCTGCCGACCCGGGGGTAGCGAGGCCCGTCCGGGACGCTGTATGAGGGCCCGTCGGAACTCAAGGACGGTCGCGTGCCCCGTATTCAGGTCAATGGAGACGAGCGGTCGGTCATGGCCACGACCGTGCTGGCCCTCGTCGAGGAGCTGGGCTTCGACGTCCGCAAGGTGGCGGTCGAACGCAACCTGAGCATCGTGCCCCGCTCCCTGCACGGCGAAACGGCCCTTGCCGAGGGCGACCGGATCGAGCTGGTTCAATTCGTCGGCGGCGGCTGAGCGACCGGCTTGCGGTGAGCCGTCGATCCGGGCCATGCTTCGCTTCTGGCGTGTGTCGGGAGGGGCGATGAACCGGGAAGTGAGGACCGCCCTGGGGGCGGCGGCCGGTCTGGTCGGGCTGATCGTCGCCTTCGTGTTTCTGGTCCGTTACCTCGTGCCTTCGGTGCTGGGTGCGCCCTTTTCTGCGGCCCTGATCGCGGCCGTCGTCGTGGCTGTGACCGGGGTTCTGGCTCTGGTCTGGGCCGCGTGGCGGCTGTGGATCTGGGCTGTCCGTTCTTTCAACCGCTGAACAGGAGGTCTTCATGAACCGGCCCGGAATGCCCCGCGTCTCCATGCCGTCCGGCGGGGCCTCGATCGGTCGCACGATCGGCATGATCGCCGCGATCCTGACCCTGCTGGTGATCGCCAGCCTCTCGGTGACCTCGTGCAGCGTCACGGTCGAAAGCGGCTATGCCGGGATCAAGACGACCAAGTTCGGACCCAACCCGGGCGTGCAGCCCACGGAGCTGGGCCCCGGTTTCCACTGGGAGGGGATCGGCGAGAAGATCCGCATCTACCAGACGCTCCAGCGCACCTACAGCTACACCCGCGAGCCGAACTCGGACGGCGGCGAGAATGAGGAGATCACCTTCTCCGACGTTCTGGGCCTGCCCATGACGGCCGATGTCGCCCTGACCTTCCGCGTGCGCGAGGACAAGGCGGCGGACCTGTTCGCGACGTGGCGTCAGGAGTTCGACGCCTTCATCGACGGCCCCCTGCGCACCTCCGTCCGGGCCGCGATCGCGCGCGAGACCGAAAAACTGCCCGTAGCGTGCAATGCCCAGCAGATCGGGACGGGCCCGGCACCGGCGCTCGGCCTCGATACGGCCGCACCGGTCGCTGTCGTCGTCGCGGGCACGCCGGATGCCGCCGACTGCCCCGGCCAGCTGATCGGGCCCGGTCGCCAGATCGTCCTGCAGCGCGCCATGCAGGCCCTGCAGCGCGAGTGGGCACCGCAGGGGCTGGAGATCATCCGCATGGAATGGGTCGGTTCGATCCGCTATCCCGAGAGCGTACTGCTGGCCATCCAGTCCCGCACCACGGCCGAACAGAATACCCGCGCCGCCCTGGAGCGGGTCAATCTGGAGCGGGCCAATGCCGAGGCGCGGATCGCCCAAGCGCGCGGCCAGGCCGAGGCCAACCGGCTGCTGGCCGAATCCATCCGCTCCAACCCCGAGGTCGTGCGGTTGCGCGAGATCGAACGGACCCTGGGCCTGTGCCCCCTCAGCGCCAGCACCTGCGTGATCGGTCAGGGGGTCAATCTGGCCCAGCTGATCGAAAGCCGGGACGCCGCGACGACGGCCCCGCGGTAGCACGTCGCGGCGGACCGGTCTGTTGGCGACAATGTTTGAACGGCGGCGGGTTCCGTCGGCGGGAGGGACCGACTACCTAGGGCCATGACCTCGCATCCCGATCCTTGGACCGTCGCCGGCCGGACCTTCACCTCGCGCCTGATCGTGGGCACCGGCAAATATGCCGACTATGCCCAGAACGCCGCCGCGGCCGAGGCAGCCGGGGCCGATATCGTCACCGTGGCGTTGCGGCGGGTGAACCTGTCCGATCCGAGCCAGCCCATGCTGGTCGACCATGTGAAGCCGGACCGGTTCACCTTCCTGCCCAACACCGCCGGCTGTTTCACCGGCGAGGACGCGGTGCGGACCCTGCGACTGGCGCGCGAGGCCGGGGGCTGGGACCTGGTCAAGCTGGAGGTGCTGTCGAACTCGGCGCACCTGTATCCCGACATGATCGAGACCCTGCGGGCGCTGGACCTGCTGGTCGCCGACGGCTTCGACGTGATGGTCTACTGCACCGACGATGTGGTGATGGCCAAACGGCTGGAGGACGCAGGCGCCGCCGCCATCATGCCGGCCGCCAGCCCCATCGGCTCGGGTCTGGGGATCCAGAACCGGGTCAATATCCGGCTGATCGTGGAACAGGCGAAGGTGCCGGTGCTGGTCGACGCCGGGGTGGGGACGGCCTCGGACGCCACCATCGCCATGGAACTGGGCTGCGACGCCGTGATCGCCAATACGGCCATCGCCGGGGCGCGCGATCCCATCGGCATGGCCCGGGCCATGAAGCACGCGGTCATCGCCGGCCGCGAAGCCTATCTGGCCGGGCGGATGCCGAAGCGGATGTATGCCGATCCGTCCTCGCCGCTGGGTGGGTTGATCTAGGGTCGGCACGCATCGGGATTGACGGCGCGCCCTGATGTTCCCATTATGTTCTCCTGATGCCGGGGGAGAACATGCGGATCCTGACCTTTCGAGGCTATGTCCTCCTGATCGCCCTCGGCCTGATGATCGCGCTGGCGCTGGCGGCCGGGACCGCCCGGGCGCAGGAGACGCACATGCACCACGCCAACGGAACCTTCACCGTCACCATGACCCCGGCCGATCCGGAGGTGGTCGAGGCGGGGCTGGGCCTGTCGCGCTACACCCTGGCCAAGACGTTCGAGGGCGGGCTGAGCGGGACCGGCACGGGCCAGATTCTGGCCGGCGGGGTCTCGGCCGGGACACAGACCTATATCGCGCTGGAGCGGGTGGTGGGCACGCTGGACGGACGCGAGGGCGCGTTTCTGCTGGCCCATCGCGGCGACATGAGCCCCGACGGGTTCAGCCTGTCGATCACGGTCGTGCCCAACTCGGGCACCGGGGCCCTGACGGGGCTGACCGGGGATTTTGCCCTGACCATCACCGGAGGGATCCACCACTATGACCTGGCGTACAGCCTGCCCGGGTCGTGAACGGGCACCGCGACCGCGTGCGGGGCCAGCCTTGAGTCACCCTGAGTCACCCTGTTTTTGAGTCACGGTGACTCAAAGGGGGAGGGGGTTCGGGCTAACCCGCCTTCGCCGCCGTGATCGCCGCCTGGACCTCCTGAGGGTCAATGCTGGCGGTGGTCCGGCCGTTGATCAGGAACGTGGGCGTGCCGACCAGACCCAGGGTCGCCCCGATGGTGTGGATGTCGGCCAGCTGACGGTCCGTGCCGGTGTCGGCCATGGAGGCGGTGGCCCGAACCATGTCGACGCCGTTGGCGGCGAGGATGGCGTCGATGCTTTCCGGCGTCAGGGCCGCCTCGGCCATCAGGGCCTGATGCACGGCCAGATAGCGGCCCTGCTGATGGGCCGCCAGCGCCGCCCGGGCGGCATGGTTGGAGCTGGTCTCACCGCCCCGGTCCAGGATCGGCCACTCCTTGAAGACGAAGCGGACGTCCGGATTGGCCTGGACCAGCGCCAGAACCCCGGGTGCGACCGCCTTGCAGCCCGGGCAACGGTAGTCGAAGAACTGGATCACGGTGACCCGGGCGTCGCTTGGCCCGAAGGCCGGATCGCGCGGATCGGGGGCCAGCAGGGCGGCATTGGCGGCCACGGCGCGGTTGATGGTCTCGACCCGGCCGGTCTCTTCCGCCTGCTGCCGTGCCTGGACCACCTCGTCCAGCACGCCGGGATTGGCCAGCAGATAGGCCCGGACCCGCCCGCCGAAATCGCCGCCGCCCAGATATGGAGCGGCCGCCAGACCCAGGGCCACGACCGACACCGCCAGGGCCGCCGCCCCGCCGCGGCCGGACGCCAGCCAGCCGAACGGGTCGCGCGCGGGCGCAGGCGGAGGCGAGGCGGGGGTCTCGTCGGTCATACGGTCTCTCGTGTTGAAAACGGATCAGGCCCCGGGCGGGGTGACGACGGTCTGGCGGTCGCGCCGCTGTTCCTGACGCCGGTCCAGATCCTGGATGTCGTCCATGGTCGCGCCCGACGCCAGCACGATGTCCATGGCGCGGCGCCATTCCAGCGAGCCCCGGTCCAGCATGTCACGCGCGCGCAGGGCGAACTGGGTGGCCTGTTCCTGGCCCCCGGCCGCGAAATAGAACTCGGCGGAGGCCAGCCTTGCCTCGCCCTCCTTGCCCTGGCTGGCGTAGGCTTGGGCCAGCAGCCGCCAGGCCAGGGTGTTGTCATCCTCCCGGGCTGTGGCGCGTTTCAGCTGGTCAACCGCCTCGGCCAGACGCGCCGGATCATTGGTCTCGATCAGGGCGTGGGCCAGGTTGATCCGCAGCAGGGGGGCGTCGGGCCGGAGCTCGACCGAGCGGCGGTGGGCGTCGATGGCCTCGGCCGGCCGGCCTTCCTCGAACAGGATCTGGCCCTTCAGCTCCCACAGATAGGGGTTGTCGAGGTCCTCGGCGATCAGGGCGTCGGTGGCGTCCAGCGCGCGCTGGGTCTGGCCGTCGCGATACCAGGCGATGGCCCGGGCGTAGCGCGCCGGAAACGAGGGGTCATTGTCCAGATAGGTCCGCAGGGTCTGGGTCGGTGCGTCCATGAAGGCATGGATCTTGGCCCGGATCAGGGCGTGCTGGGCCAGACGCTCGGGGCTGTCGACGACGCCATAGTTGGGCATGGCCTCGACGGGGCGACGCAAGGCCTCGATCCGCTGTCCCGACAGGGGGTGGCTGCGGAAATAGGGTAAGCGCCGCGCGTCGGAGAAGACCTCCTGGCTACGGAAATTCTCGAAGAATTCGACCAGGCCGCGCCCCGACTGGCCGGCGGCGTCCAGCCCGCGGGCGGCAGTGATGTCGGCCTCGCCCTCCTGGCTCTGGATGTAGCGAAGCGCGTTCAGGGTGCCGAAATACTGGCCCGAGCCCAACAGGGCGGCCCCGGCCCCGGGTTCGCCGGCGACGATGGCCAGGGCCCCCAGCGCCATGGACATCAGGAAGGGCTGCATGCCTGCGCTCTGGGCTCCGTCGCGCAGGGTGTGGCGGTTCTTGATGTGGCCGGCCTCGTGCGCGATCACGCCCAGAAGCTGGTTGGGATCCTCGGTGCGCAGGATCAGGCCGGTGTTGATCCCCATGATCCGCCCGCGCGTGGCGAAGGCGTTCAGGGTCGGATCATTGACCAGCAGGACCTCGACCTCGGACGGCTCCAGCCCCATGGCGCTGAAGACGGGATCGGACCATTCGCGGATGATCCCCTCGATCTCGGTGTCGCGGATGGTGCTCTGGGCCGCAGCCGGCACTGCCGCCGTCACAAGGACGACGGCAGCAGCCGCAGCGAACAGGCGCGCGAACGGACGGGACGGGAAACGGGTCGGCCTCACCATGGCAAACTCCTCCGGCTGGCGCCCCCGCCGCGTGGTTCGGTTAATCTAGGCGCGCCCGATCAAAGACGCCACCATCCGCGTTTCGGTTTGACCGGCGGCGCGGTGATCTGGGCCGGATCGTTGGCGATGATCGCCGTCAGATCGGCCTCAGGCTTCGGCGCGACGGTCACCTCGTCCAGGACGACGGGTTCCGGCGCGACCGGTTCGGCCGCCGGTGTTTCAGCGACGACCTCGGACAGGACTTCTTCCAGAGACGTCTCGGGTTCGACCTCGGCCACGGCCGGAACGGCTTCGGCTTCGGCTTCGGCCACGGCTCCCGCCGTCGCCGTCGCCGTCTTGCGACGGACGCGGCGACGCTGGGGCTCGGGGGCTGCCTCGGCCACGGTCGCGCCAGCCGGCAGCCCGTCGGTGTCCTCAGGGAGCGTGACAGCCATGGGCGTGTCGGGCGAGCCCTCGACCGGCATGCCCTCGTTGGTGGCGCGACCCTCGACCTTCAGATCTTGTGGCGTGGTGCGATCACCGCCCCGTCCACGACCGCGACGACGGCGGCGCGAGCGGCCACCTTCGCGATCGCCGGCCAGTTCGCCCTCGGGGCGTTCGCCGATCCGTTCTTCAAGCTCGCCAGTGACCCCCGGTGCGGTGCCGGCCACCGGCGCGGGGCGCTCGGCGCGTTCAGGGCGCTGGGTCGGGTTGATCGGGTCGAACCAGACATAGGGGTCATCCAGCGACGGCGTGCGCCCCCGGACCCAGAAGAAGGAGCCGGTCCCGGTTGCAGGGGCATCCCCGTCTTCCCGGATGCGTCGACCGCCGCGACGGCCGCGACGGCGGCGGCGACCGGCCTCGCTGTCGTCGTCATCGGCGAAGCCCTCGGCCTCTGCCTCTGCTGCGACCGGAGCCGCCTCCTCGTCGCGACGTCCGCCGCGACGGCGGCGTCCGCGGCCACGACCGCGCTCGCCCTCGACCCGCTCGCTGCGTTCCGCACGCTCGCGCGGTTCGTCGTCGTCGGAGTCCTCGCGATCGAGGGCATCCTCGTCATCCTCATCGATGATGAAGTCCTCGTCGTCGGCCTCGTCCTCGTCGACCCATGCGTTGTCGTCGAAGTCATCCTCGAGGTCCGCCAGGGAGACGACGGCCTCGGGCGGGGTGAAGTCCTCATTGGTCTCGGTGCGCTCAATGGCACTGTCGCCCTGTCCGAGGCGATCGTCGATCTGGATGACGACGGCCAGACCCCGGCGCTCCAGCAGGCGCTGAAGATAGTCACGCTTGTGGTTCAGGATGTAGAGGGCGACGGCCGAGGAGACCTTCAGATTGATCGCGCCGGCCCCGTTCTTGCCGGCCTCGATGTCGATGGCGCGCAGCACCATCAGGGCGGCGCTTTCGGCGGAGCGGACGCGGCCGGCCCCCTGGCAATGCGGGCAGATTTCGGTGGCACCTTCCAGCACGCCCAGACGGCGACGCTGGCGGCTGATTTCCATCAGGCCGAAGCCCGAGATCCGACCCATCTGGATCCGCGCCCGGTCGAAGCTGAGCTCGTCCTTCAGGATGCGTTCGACGGTCCGGTTGTTCCTGGACTC
>JAIEQA010000050.1 GCA_019748095.1 Caulobacteraceae bacterium
AGCCGACCCAGAACGGGTTTGTGGAATCCTTCAACGGCCGGATGCGCGACGAACTGCTCAACGAGAGCCTGTTCTTTAGTCTGGATCACGCCCGCCAGAAGGTCGCTGCCTGGGCGCTGGACTACAATACCCGCCGGCCGCACTCGTCGATCGGCTACCTCACCCCGGAGGCCTTTGCCGCCAGTCTGACCGCAACAGGCCGACCCGCTGCGCAGTATGAAAGCTGCGCGGCTCGGCCTGTTGCTCAACCCACGCTGCGAGGCGTAACTAACCCAAGGACTCTGGTCGCCGCTGGATGAAAACTCAGAGGCACGTCAATCCGCTCTCGCGCAGCCGACGGGCCAATTCGATGCCGGTCATGTCCGGCATGCGGATATCGGTCACGATACAGCCTGCCGGGCGCTCAGGTTCCGCAAGGAAGGCGATCGCGGACTCGTAGGTCCGCGCCGTCAGGTCTGCCGTCTCCAGGAGGAAGGCCAGGGAATCGCGCACGGCTGCGTCGTCATCGATGACGTGGATAATGGTGTCAGTGGTCACCGTTGGCCTCCTCTTCCAGACGTCCGCGCTGGAGCGTGAAAATGAAGACTGCACCGCCGGCCGGGTTCGCCTCGAACCAGATCCGCCCACCGTGAGTCTCGACGATGGTGCGCGAAATTGACAGGCCCACGCCCATCCCCGTCCGTTTGCTGGTTACGAATGGCTGGAATAGTTGCTCCACGAAGTCTGCCGCCACGCCGGCCCCGGTGTCCGACACCGAGACCTGAATCAGATCATCGTTCACAGGCGCCGCGCCGATCACCAGGTCCCGCACCGGCGCGTCTTCCATGGCGTCCATCCCATTGCGGATCAGGTTAAGCAGAACCTGTTGAATCTGGACCTTGTCAGCCAGCACCCGATCGGCAGCAGGGTCGATCTCGAACCGAACCCGAACGCCGTGTTCGCGCGCGCCGACGAGCGCAAGGGCGCTGGCCTCCTCGATGAGCTTTGGAAGGTCCTCAATCCGACGTTCGGTGTCGCCGCGCGAAACGAATTCGCGTAGGCGCCGAATGATGACCCCCGCGCGCATCGTCTGTTCGGCCGCCTGTTCGAGAGCACTGGCGATCCGGTCATCGCCCAGCCCTTTCGAGGCCAGCAGCCGTTTCGAGCCTTTCAGATAGTTGGAAACGGCCGTCAGCGGCTGGTTCAACTCGTGAGCCAAGGCCGAAGCCATTTCGCCGAGCGCGGTCAGTCGGGAAACCCGCACGAGATCGCTCTGCAGTTCCTGCATCCGGGTTTCGGCCTGCTGGCGTTCGGTCAGGTCGCGAACGAAGCCCGTGAAGAAGCGGCCCTCGGCCGTCCGCATCTCGCCTACGGCCAACTCCATCGGAAATGTGGAGCCGTCCTTGCGTTGACCGACAACGATCCGACCGAGGCCGATGATGCGGCGCTCGCCTGTTCTATAGTATCGCTGCAGGTAGCCGTCATGCGCCTCTTTATGCGGCGAAGGCATGAGGGCGCTCACGTTCTGGCCGATAACTTCGTCGAGGGACCAGCCGAAAAGGCGCTCGGCCGTCGGGCTGAAGGCGCGGATCCGGCCGCCGTCGTCGATCAGGATCATGGCGTCCGGTATGGTGTTCAGGATGAGCCGGAGATGGGTCTCGCGGGACGAGAGCTCCCGATGCGCCCGCTGGAACCACTCGCCACCCATCGTCACTGCAGCCGCCACGCCGACGAACAGGGCGGCTTCAATCCACAGCGCCGGGCTCAGAGGTGAAAGCAGCAGGCCCGCGGCGAGGCCGATCAGGGCCGCCGTGGATCCTGGCAGCCAGCCGCCCAAGGCGGCGCCGACCACAACGGCCGGCACGAAGACCAGGAAGGCTCCGTGATCGCCGATATGCTCGCCAAGTCCGGCGCGCAAACCCGCACCGGCCACAACAACGATCACCGCCGCCGCGAACGCCATCCAGGGCGAAGCGGGGCGAATGAGGGCTGAGGGCGCTGTTTCTGGGGACTGAAGGGCTCGCATCGATATCCCTTGCCACGGCTAAGCGGCCTGAGCGCCTCCGGGATTCCCCTAGGACGACGTTCCGCGGACCGCCGTGAGCGTTCTTTCTAAACCGACAGCATGATCCTCGTGAGGTCTCGAAACCATCTTGTTCGAGCGTTTCGTCGTCATTCGGTGCGCACCGCGACGGAGTTACAATCTCGCGTCCATATGGTCACCGGCGCCGAGGCGAGGGGCTCAGCAAAAGTGCTCGGCTAGAATTGGAGACCGACAGGAGGCGTGACGCGAGCGACGGACATCGGGCTGATGGCGCCGTCCCGACCGGGCCACCAAATCGTCGTCCCGAGCCGGAGACCGATCAAGGCGGCTCCCTCCCTGGACAGTACTGATATGAGTCCGGCCGCAGGGTCGGCTTCATCGGGGTACACCAGCAGAACATCTGGCGACCGGACTCCGGCGTCCTCGAACCGTATGATGGAGTGCATGCGGACGAACTGCGGCGGCACGTGCTTGTCTTTGTGGATCTGAGCTCGATTGATCTCGGCATGGAGCAGTCTTCCGAAGACGCAGTCCGCGTGGGCTTGACTGGCAAGGACAGACAATCGCCGAACTTCTGTTTCGGCCATCACGATCTCAGGCGGGGTGCGAGAAAGACGGGTCATCGTCCCGGTTCCCCGGTCATGGCGACGTTCCTGAGAGCGATGCTCGATGTGATGCGGGCTACCCCGGGCAGACGCGACAACACGGTCGAATGGAGAGCTTCATAGGCCTTTGTGTCTTCACTGGTGACCTTGAGGACGTAGTCGGCGGCCCCCGTCATTAAATAGCACTCCTCGATTTCGGGATGGTGCCGCACGGAGGCTTCGAAGCGCCGCATAAACTCCTGCGTCTGCTTCTCCAAAGTCACGGTCACGAGCGTGACAAGCGAACTGGTCGGCGCGGTCTCGCCGAGCACCGCCTGGTATCCGCGGATAACGCCGCCCGTCTCGAGTTGACGGATCCGACGCGAGCACGCGGAGGCGGAAATGCCGAGGTCGCGAGCCAGATCAACGTTCGATCGCCGTCCCTGTCGCAGAAGCAGGCGGAGAAGTTTCTGGTCGATGTCGTCTAGATGATGTGCACGCATATGCCATGAATCGCGGTTTGCTTCCGAATTTGAACTCAGCACAGCATCTTACGCTGCATAAAGCCAACATCCTCCACTGCAAACGACGTATGATCCGCTACCGCCATCCCGTGAAGCAGTGGATTCTTGCGTGACGAGCCGTGTGAAAGCTGAGAACCTGCGCGGAGCGCATATCGTTGTCGATCTGGCGGCCATTCGTGAGAACTACCAGGTGCTGCGCCGGCATGTGCGCCCGGCCAGAGTCGGCGCCGTTCTTAAGGCGGATGCCTACGGTCTTGGCGCGGCCCCCGTGGCCAGGACGCTCTGCCGGTCCGGATGCCGGGACTTCTTCGTCGCCCAGCTCGACGAGGGGATCGCACTTCGCGACCAAGTCGACACAGACGCCCGGATCTTCGTCCTCCACGGTCCTTTGGAGGGCGAGGAGCCGTCGTTCGTGACGGCAGACCTTATCCCCGTTCTGAACACCTTGAAGCAGGTGCATCGCTGGAGCCTTTTGGCAGGACCGGGGCAGGGCCGAACCCGGGTCGCGATCCAGCTTGATACCGGCATGCACCGTCTGGGCCTGCCCCCCGACAGACTGGACGAGGCCATCGCCACTCTCGGTGACACGGTCCACGTCGTCCTGATCCTGTCCCACCTGGCGTGCGCGGAAGACGAGCACCACCCCGCCAATAGAACGCAATCCCGCTTGTTCGACGACGCCCTCGGAGCCGGGACGTTTCCCGCCGTCAGGTCGCTGGCCAACTCGTGGGGCGCAACGTTCGTCCCGCATCGGCGTGACGCGCTCGTCCGGACGGGTATCGCCCTGTTCGGAGGGATGGGTCGGCTTGGCTCGACCCTGCTTAGGCCGGTGGTGCAGCTGCGAGCGCCGGTTCTGCAGCTCGTGTGTGTTCCGGGGGGCGAGGGGGTCGGCTACGGCCTGACGTCGGGCCGAACGGCAGACCGGCGGATCGCCACCATCGGCATCGGATATGCCGACGGCTGGGCCCGGAATCTGAGGGATCATGGAGGCGTGTGGTTCGGAGCAGCGCGATTGCCCATCGTCGGTGCTATTTCCATGGACAGTTTCGCGGTCGACGCGAGCGACCCGGGCGCCGACACCCTGTCCGAAGGCGACATGGTCGAGCTGATAGGATCCTCGCAATCTCTCCCGGCGGTCGCCGAGGAGGCGGGAACGATCCCCTACGAAGTCCTGGTCCGGTTCGGTCCGAGGGTGCGGCGATCCTACATCAACGTGGACGAGGCAGTAGCGTGAAGACGGTGATTCTGGGCGCAGGCGTGATTGGCGTCACGACGGCGTATTTTCTGGCCAAGGCCGGGCATGAGGTGACGGTTGTCGAGAGCCGGTCCGGCTCGGGCTTGGAAACCAGTTTCGCCAATGCCGGAGAGATATCGCCCGGTTATGCCTCTCCGTGGGCCGCTC
This sequence comes from Caulobacteraceae bacterium, assembly GCA_019748095.1. Classification (GTDB taxonomy): domain Bacteria; phylum Pseudomonadota; class Alphaproteobacteria; order Caulobacterales; family Caulobacteraceae; genus Brevundimonas. The sequence goes on from JAIEQA010000050.1 coordinate 4,534, forward strand.
CCGGCGTGCCTTCGAAGATCCCCGGCTGGTTGCTGATGCGCCACGCGCCCCTGATCCTTTCCCGGCCCCTGGAGCGGGAGACCGTTGCCTGGCTTCTGGCGACGCTGAGGAACTGCGCGCCGCGACGGTATGCGATCAACAAGTCGAGAATGGTTCGGCTGGCGAACTACAGCCGCGATGTCCTGAGGCAGCTACGCGCGGAAACCGGGATCCACTACGACAACCAGGCCCGCGGCACCCTTCAGCTCTTCCGGACCCAGCAGCAAATGGACGCCGCGGGCAAGGACATTGAAGTGCTGAAGGAATACGGAGTTCCTTTCGAGCTTCTGGACCGCCGAGGCTGCGAGACGGCCGAGCCAGGCCTCGGTCGATCGGCGGTCGATCTCGTCGGAGGATTGCGGCTTCCGGATGATGAGACCGGTGATTGTTTCGTCTTCACCCAGGCGATGACCCGAATGGCTCGGGATCTTGGCGTTCGGTTCAGGTTCGACACCCGTGTCGACGCGTGCGTTCTCGATCAGGGCCAGGTCCGCCGGGTCCGCACGACCGCCGGCGACCTGGAGACCGACGCATGCATCATCGCCGCCGGCAACGGATCCCGAAAGCTTCTCCAGAGCGTTGGTTTGGACATGCCGGTTGTGCCGGTGAAAGGGTATTCCCTGACGCTCCCGGTGATCGATCCGTCAGATGCGCCAGTTTCGACCATTCTCGATGAGACCTACAAGGTAGCGATCACCCGGCTCGGCGATCGCATCCGCATCGGCGGACTGGCGGAAATCGCGGGCTACGATCCCTCCCTCGATCGCCGTCGAGCGCATACGCTATGGCATGCGTTCAGCACGCTTTTCAGCGACCAGCGAAGCACCGAAGACGCCGAGCTTTGGGCGGGCTTGAGGCCGATGACGCCTGACGGCACCCCAATCGTCGGGGCCACAAGAATACCTAACCTGTTCGTCAACTCGGGGCATGGCACTCTCGGATGGACCATGGCGTGCGGGTCGGCGAAGCTCCTTTCCGACCTCCTCAGTGCGACCGCGCCCGACATCGAATACGTCGATCTTTCGTTGCTGAGGTATCGCGCCGGGGCCCAACCTTGACCATTCCGACCGATTTAACCGCCGTTCAACCGGTACCGCCCGTTGTCGGGTCCAACCGCTTTGTCGTGGGCGTGGTGGCGGCGGTCGCTGTCGCCCACCTGCTGAACGATCTTATCCAGGCCGTACTCCCGCAAGCACCCAGATCGTCGCGGTTCCGATTTCAGCCTTCTCGCCGCGGATCGGCGTGGCCGTCACCCTCCTCGCGGTCGCCTTCTTCTTCCTGCCCCAGCCGAGGCCTCGTTACCATCCGGGCGAGGAGCCGAGCGGGAGAGACGTGTCGGACGGGTAGTCGTCCCCCACTGTGCGACGCAGACGCTGTGCGGTTCAGGCGCAGCCAATACTGCGGTGGAGCGTTTGCATGTCGCTCTGGACTCGAAAGGAGACCGTGATGGCCAATGCTGAATCCCGCTCACCCGTGAATAAGGCCCTGTTCGTGCGACTGCGCGCAAAGCCCGGCAAGGAGGCTGATGTCGAGGCCTTCCTGCGCGACGGACTGGCTGCCGTGATGGAGGAGCCGGACACGACGACATGGTATGCGCTCCGCTTCGGTCACGACGACTTCGCCATCTTCGACACTTTTCCGGGAGACGCGGGGAGGCTGGCTCATCTGGCAGGAAAGGTTGGCCGTGCACTCGTCGCCAAGACACCGGAACTGCTCGACGGCCTCCCGAAGATCGAAGACGCACAAGTTCTGGCGTTCAAGCTTACCGACCAAAGCGGTGAGGTCCGGGACTGAGACGCGGCTCGCCAGTTGCCTGGCTGTTCTCTTCCCGATGCAGGTGCTGATTGGCCAAGTATCTGGAAGCGCAAGCGCCGGGGGCTGCTTAATACTCCTGCAGTGCGCGCTGTCGGTCAAGGTAGTTCATAAAATCTGTAGAGCGGCCAACCCGAGCTGAAGTTATGCTGAGGGCTGTGCGGTCTCGGTTGTTGGCTACGAGGCGATCTCAGTATCTGACATCGACAGGCTCAGCTGAATGTCCGGAGTCCGGCGGCATGCCAATGTCCGTGTGTGGACGCCCCTTCGGAAGCAAGCGGTTTTTCGAGGGTAATGCGCGCAGGTTCAGGTGCTTCCGTGTGTCCGGCCTGTTGATGCGGCTGTTCACACGCCGCTGGCCTGTATGGAGTTCGCGCACCGGGTCCACGTCGCTTTTGCGCGCTCGAGGCGCATCGGACATTTCTGGTTTTCCCGGCGCCGTCTCATGGACCGTTGCGCCATACGTCTCGTCTGACCTTCCTGCCTCCTCCTGACGCCTCAGGCTGTCACAGCGCTTAGGCTGTGGCGGCCGGAGCTCTGTAGGACCCGCCGTGCGCCATCAGCGCCCAGACGATCCTCGCGATCTTATTGGCCAGCGCCACGGTGACCAGCATGCGCGGCTTCCTGGCCAGCATGCCGGCCAGCCACGGGCTGGCCCGGGACGGCTCTCGCGCCGCGACTTTGGCTGCCGAGCTGGCGCCCAGGATCAGCAGTCGTCGCAGACTGCGCTCGCCCATCTTGGAGATGCGGCCAAGCCGCTCCTTCCCGCCGCTGGAGTGCTGCCGTGGCGTCAGCCCGACCCAGGCAGCAAAGTCGCGGCCCCGCCTGAACGTGCTCGCCGGCGGCGCCAGCGCGACCAAGGCGGTGGCGACGATCGGTCCGATCCCCGGGATCGTCATCAGGCGCTTGGCGACAGGGTCAGCCTTCGACCGTGCGGCGATCTCGCGATCGAGCAGGGCGATCTTAGCTTCAAGTTGCTGCAGGCTCTGGGCGACGATCTCCAGGATCGGGCGGGCTTGGTCGGGTAGGTTGCTCGTCGGATCTTGCG
>JAIEQA010000102.1 GCA_019748095.1 Caulobacteraceae bacterium
CCGCCGCCACGGCCTCCGGGCCCGGCTCGGCCGGCGTGCCGGCGGCCCCGGGGGCACCTGCCTTTGCCGTGCTCTACCCCGGCGCGACGCTGGACGAGCCCGCGCTCTCGGCCTCGGGCCCGGCCGGCCCCGGCGGGCTGGTGACCTACACCACCGAGGCCGATCCGGCCGCCGTGATCACCTTCTACGAAGACCGCGCAGCGGCCGCCGGTCTGTTGCCCGTCATGGCCATGAACCAGGGCGACGCCCGGGCCTATGGTGCCGCCGACGCCGACGGCGGGGTCTCCCTTCAGGTCGTGGCTTCTCCCACGGAGACCGGGGCCACCTCGGTCCAGCTGACCTGGGTCGCCGGGGCGTGAGGCCGGCCGGCGTCCTCGCCGCCACCGCCCTTGTGCTGGGGCTCTCCGCCTGCGCCCCGTCCGTGCGGCCCACCGCCCCCATGGCCGGGACGACGCAGGCCCCGGCTCCCGCCTATCTGCCCGCCGACCGACGTCAGGCCCTGGCCGCCGCCGTGCCCCCGCCCCCCGCCGAGGGGTCTGACGCCGCCCGGGCCGACATCACCGCCTCGGACCGGTTGCGGACGCTCGAGAACACCGACCGCTGGCTTCTGGCCACCCGCCATGCCGAGCTGCGTCCCGCGCTGGCCCTCTCCCATTTCGACTGTGCCCTCGGCTTTCGCCTGACCGCCGCTGATTCGCCCCGACTGGTCGCCCTGCTGGAGCGGGTCCTGCACGACGCCAATGAGTCAGCCGAGCTGGCCAAGGCCCGCACCCACCGGCCCCGCCCCGTCGCGGTCGACCCCGACCGGCCCGCCTGTCAGGTCGCCTCACCCGCCGCCCGGGCCAGCCCGTCGCACCCCTCAGGCAGCGCCGCGGTCGGAGCCGCCTATGGTGCCGCCTTCGCCGCCCTTGTTCCCGAACAGGCCGAGGTCCTGAACGAGGTCGGCCACCAGATCGCCGTCAGCCGCATGGTCTGCGCCATGCACTATCCGTCCGATGTCGCGGCGGGCGAACAGCTGGGGCTGGCCGTGTTCGACGCCATCGCCGCCACCCCGGCCTTCGCTGCCGATGTCCCGGCTGCCCGTCAGGAAATCGCCGCCGCCCGCGCCCGGGGCCTGACCAGCCCCGCCTGCGCCGCCGAACGCTCAGCCCTCGCCATCCGCCTGCCCTGACCGGCCTCAGGCCGGGCGCGGTGCCGCCAGAGGCCCGTACAGGTCGGTCCTCCGGTCCCGGAAGAAGCCCCAGGCCGCCCGGTGCCGATCGAGGAAATCGAGGTCAAAGGTGTGGACCAGCGCCCCCTGATCCTCGCGCCCGAAGCTCTCAACCAGATCGCCCCGGTGGTCGGCGATGAAGGACGAGCCATAGAACACCTGCCCCGCCGCCGTGACCTGCTCGTGGCCGGTCCGGTTGGCCCCCACGACCGGCACCACATTGGACACGGCATGGCCCTGCATCGCGCGCCGCCACGGATCGGCGGTGTCCAGTTCGGTGTCGTGCGGCTCGGATCCAATGGCCGTCGGGTACATCAGCACCTCGGCCCCCATCAGCATCATCGCCCGTGCCGTCTCGGGGTACCACTGGTCCCAGCAGATGCCGACGCCGATCCGCCCGAACCGGGTGTCCCACACCCGAAAGCCGGTATCCCCCGGGCGGAAATAGTATTTCTCCTGATAGCCGGGGCCGTCGGGAATATGGCTCTTGCGATAGATCCCCATCGGCGACCCGTCCGCATCCAGCATCACCATGGTGTTGAAATAGTGCGGCCCCTCCCGCTCGAAGATCGACACCGGGATCGCCACGCCCAGAGCCTTGGCCACCTCCGCCATGGCGATCACCGCCGGATGCTCGCGCCATGCATACGCCGTCCCGAACCAGCGCTCCTCCTGCGAAACGCAGAAATACGGCCCCTGGAACAGCTCGGACGGCAGGATCACCTGCGCCCCCTTCGACGCCGCCTCGCGCACCAGGTCGACGGTGCGGGCGATGTTCGCGTCCATATCCTCGCCATAGGACGACTGCAGGGCGGCGACAGTGATCGTGCGGGTCATGGGTGGTGGTGGTCCGGGTGAAAAGTGCTGGTGCTGGTGAGCAAGGGGCGCGCGCAGGTTATCTCTGCGCCTTCCGCTGCTCCAGAGACTGGATCAACCCGGTCAGCATTCGACCGAGCTCGTAGACTTCCTGAAGCAGCGTTCGACACACGGTCTCCTCGACATAGTCCAGCCGGCGGGCGACGATCAAAAGCGTCTCCACCTCGGCCAGAGAGCCACGCGAGATGCCGACGAACTGGATGAACTCACCGGTGCTTCGCCGGCCGGCCCCCTCGGCGATGTTGGCGGCGACCGAGACCGCCGCCCGCCGGATCTGGCTCACCAGCCCGAACTGTTCGTGCTTCGGCCAGTCCGCCGACAACCGATAGAAGGTCTCGGTCAGATCCAGCGCGATCTGCCAGACCTTCAGGTCGCGATGGCTCTGAATCTCACCGCTCATGGCTTGCTCACCGGAATGGCATGGGCACCAGGCATCTCCGCGCCTGTCTTGCTCACCAGCACTAGCACTTTTCACCCGGCCCGGCTCCTGCTGGCCGATCTCGCCTTGCTCACGAGCACCAGCACTTTTCACCCGACCCCGCTCACGCCGGCCGCCCGTGCACGGCTCACCAATCACTAACCACCAACCCCTCAGCCCGGTTCCTGCTGGCTGATGCAGTGGAAGGATCCGCCCCCGGACAGAACCGCAACCGACGGCAACAGCACGATCTCCCGCCCAGGAAACACCCCCGCCAGCGCCTCCCCCGCCAGCCGCGCCGCCGTGTCGTTGCCGTACGTCGGCACCACGACCGCCCCGTTGGCGATCAGGAAATTCATATGGCTGGCCGGAACCGCCTCCCCGTCCTCGTCCGCGATCAGCCCTGGCGACGGAATCCGCACCACCTCGAACCCGGCCGCGGCCAGATCGCGGGCACAGGCGTCATAAACCTCCGCATTCGGATCATCGGTCCCGAACGCCACAGGACACGCCACCACGCCCGGCCCCACGAACCGCGCCAGATTGTCGACGTGGCCGTCCGTATGGTCGTTCATCAGCCCGTCGCCCAGCCACACGACCCGCGTCGCGCCCAGCGCCTGACCCAGCACGTCTTCCGCCACCGCCTCGCTCCAGCCGGCGTTCCGGTTCGGATTCAACAGGCACTGGCGCGTGGTCAGGACCGTCCCCGCCCCGTCGTGATCCAGCGCCCCGCCTTCCATCACCGCATCGGTCCGGCCCAGCGCGACGCCCGCCGCCCCTGCGATCTGGTCGGCGACCGTGTCATCGAACGGCAGATTGTATTTTCCGCCCCAGCCGTTGAAGCGGAACGACCGCGCCGTGGCCGAGCCCGCCCCGAAGATCGGCCCGGTATCCCTCAGCCAGATGTCGCCGAACCGCCCGTCCACAACCGTCACGCCCGGGACCCCGTCGAACCGGGCCTGCGCCCCGGACAGCGCGTCCTCATGGCCGACCAGCAGTTTCACCGTTTCACGCCCCGGCCCCGCCAGAGCCCGCACCAGCGCCTCGACCTCCGCCTGGGCCGGCTCCAGATTGTCTTCCCACAGGTCCGCGTGGCTGGGCCAGCCGACCCACATCGCCCGGTGCGGCGACCATTCGGCAGGGATCGGAGCAACGGTCATGGCGCAGGCATTTCCTCGGGCGACGGGGGATCGCGCCAGATAGACACCCCCTCCCCCGACTTCAATGGCCCGGGGTCCCGACCGGCCCGCGACAACGAAAAAGGGCGGCCTCGCAAGAGGCCGCCCTGATCGTTTTGCTTACGGGTTTCAGCCTAGAAGCTGGTGCCCAGGGTCAGCACCATCGTCCGCGGGGCACCGAGCGAGAAGGTGCGCAGCTGACCCGTGCGATTCACGATGGTCGAACCGGTGCCAACATTGATCGTGGTGGCGTTGTTGCCCGAGGAGATCGAGGCCGGATATTCCTCGTCGAACAGGTTGGTGACATTGAACTGAACGAAGGCGTCACGGATGCCGAAGGTGTCGGTCAGGTCGTAACGGGTGTCGAAATCGACGACCGTATAGGACGGGGCAACCTCGTCATTGACGTCGGTGGTGAACCGCTCGTCGACATATTTGCCCTGCAGGCCGACCGACCAGTAGGGCGTGATGTCCCAGGCGGCGCGCAGGCTGTAGGTCCACTCCGGCGTCTCGACCAGCTTCTTGCCGGAGGTGGGCAGGAAGGTCGTGAGCGAGAGCGGCACGTTGGTCTGGACTTCGCTGTCGTTCCACGAGGCCGAACCCGAGATCGACAGGTTTTCCAGCACCAGCCACTCGGCCGAGGCGTCAAAGCCCTGCTGCTTCACTTCACCGAGGTTACGGTCGACCGACAGGTTGAAGGTTTCCGACGTCGGGTCGTTGTCGAACGAGGTCACGATGCGGTTGTCATAGTTGGTGAACCAGGCCGCCGCCGTCGCGATGATGCGCGAGGACGTGTAGCGATAGCCCAGGTCATAGGACTGGGTGGTTTCCGGCTGAACCCCGTTGAAGTCCAGGCCCCCGGCCGCATTGCGGACCGGCTGGTACAGGTTGTCCGTCCGCGGCACAGAGTAACCCTCGGCGTAGCTGGCGTAGACCTTGTGGTTATCGAGGAAGGCGTAGCTCAGGTTCACGGTCGGCAGGACGGCGTCGTATTTGATCTCCGTCTGGTAAGGACGAATGAACTGGGTCGTGCCGGTCGAGGCGAAGGTCACATTGCCGTTGGCCAGGGTCGAGGCGACGGCCTCGGTCGTGCAGCGCACGTTCGACGAGCCGTTCTGCGAGAAGCAGAACTGGTTCAGGTCGCGGGTGAAGAAGGGCGCGCGCAGGCCCAGCTGGACGGTAACGGCGTCGTTCAGGAACTGGCCGCGATATTCCGCCGAGATCTGGTTCAGCAGGGCGATCGAGAACCGGTCACGGCTGCGCAGGAAGGAGCCGTCGCGACCGTTGACCCGCAGGTTTTCATTGCCCCAGGTGTTCTCGCCGCCGAACACTTCCGGCACCGAGCCGTCAGCGTTGTAGCGGGTCGCCTCGCCGGTCTGGCGGTGGCGGGCATAGTCGTTGGTGTAGGTCAGGCGGACGCGGTGATCGTCATTGATGTCCCACAGCAGCGAGCTGAGAACGCCATAGCGGCGGGTGTTGGTGTTCGACGGGGTGTACAGGCCGACGTTGTCGCAGCTGTCGCCATCGCCGTTGAGGTCCACCCCGGTGTTCAGGATGCCGACAGCGGCGCACTGGGCGGCCGTGGCGACCGTGGCGTTGTTCAGGCCATTCTGGTCCAGACGGTCGTCGCGCTCGCTGGTCAGGGTGTAGCCGCCGCCGTTGGCGATGACATACTGGAACGACGGGTCGATGGTGATCCGCAGGCTGTCGGTCAGGCCATAGCTGAACTGGCCGCGGATGTTGCCGGTGTTGGACGGATTGATCCGGGTGCGGTGGTCGTTGGTGCAGCTGCCCGTGGCGTTGCCACCGAAATAGGTGATGATGCTGGAGCCGGTGGCCTCGTTCTGGACGGTGCCGGTCCCCGGGGTCGGGCGGAAGCAGGCGATGTCGTTCTCGGGCTTCAGCCCGGCGTTGAACGTCGTCAGGTTATTGAAGTTGTTGTAGAAATTGTTGCGGTTGACGTTCCAGTTGAAGGCCAGGCTGGCGAAGTCGCCGTCGCCCATGTCCTGGAACAAGCGGCCGTTGTACTGCTGCTTTGTCAGCGTGCCCGGGCCCTTGAACTTGTCATAGTCGGTGTAGGAGCCGGTCAGATAGGCGGTCGTACCCCAGGGACCGAAGGCCCCCGTGTCAAAGCGGCCGAATACGCGACCGAACTCGAAGCTGCCGATCGAGGTGACGATCTGGGCACCGCGCTCGTTCAGCGGGCGAGCGGTGGTGTAGGAGATGGTGCCGCCGGTGGCCGAGGCGGTCGGGCTGTCGATGTCGGTCGTGCCCTGGTTGACCGAGGCGCGCTCGATCAGTTCCGAATCGAGCTGTTGGTTCGAGAACACCGCATAGTTGCCGCTGTCGTTCAGCGGGATACCGTCGAAGGTCAGGGAGACGCGGTTGCCGTCGAAGCCGCGCAGGCGGATGTTCGAACCGGAGTTGCCGTACGGGTCGTTGTTCGTGACGTTCAGGCCCGGGACATTGTTCAGGGTCTGGATGATCGACTGACCCGGAACCTGGCGTTCGATATATTCCTGGGTGATGGTCGAACGGGTCTTGTCGACCGTCTGGGCGACCACGGCCCCCGAGATGGTTCGCGGGCCACGCTGGCCGGTGACCACGACCGTTTCGACGGTGGTGGCTTCGGCGGCGTCGGTGCCCGACGACTGGGCCGAGGCGGCGCCGGCCAGCATCATGCCGCTGACCAGGGCGGTGGTCGCCCAGAGCGCGCGAGTGCGGAAGTTCATAGGTGGTATCCCCGGATGATGGCGGGCGGCGCCCGTGCGGAAGGTGGCGAGAAGGAGTCGCCACTGTCAAAAATCCAGACCCCTCTACGGTCGCTCTCCGAACGCTGGACGACAGTGATGTGACAGTGATGTGACGCCGCCCGAGGGTGACCCCGGAGCCACACTGCGACCGAAGGGACTCAGCGGCCCCAGACGGCCCGCAGCCGCGCCTCCCGCCCGCAGAACCGGGTATAGCCGCCGTAACGCACCGGGTTCAGCCGCGCGAAATCCTGATGATAGGCCTCCGCCGGCCAGAAGCGGGCGGCCGGACGCACAGGCGTGGTGAACCGGTCGGCCCCGATCACCGCCACGGCCGCTGCGCGCGAGGCCCGGGCGATCGGGGTCTGGGCCGGGGTGGCGAAGACCGCTGTGACATAGGGCGCCCCCTGATCGCAGAACTGGCCGTCCGGGTCGGTCGGGTCGGTCGGGTCGATCGTGCGCCAGAACCGGTCGACCAGCTGGCGATAGCTGATCCTTGCCGGGTCATAGGTGACCTGCACCGCCTCCAGATGCCCGGTCCCGCCGCGCACCACCTGATCGTAGCTCGGGTTGGCGACGGTCCCGCCGGCAAACCCCGACACGGCCGAGACCACCCCCGGCATGGCCTCGAAATTGGCCTCCACCGACCAGAAACACCCCCCCGCGAACAGGGCCACCTCGCGCCGGCCGCTGTCGGGCCCGGTCTGCACCGCCGGAGCGCTCTTGGCGGGCTCACCCGGCGAACAGGCCGCCAGACCGAGGGCGAACGCAACCGAAAGCCGGGACAGGAAGGACATGGAAAAACTCCGCTGCGCCGACCCGCTGCGGGTCGGTTGCCCAAGCTACGTCCGCCCGGGGTGTCCGGATACAGTCGCGTTCCATTTCCTCTGCGCGACCGATCTCCGGCCGCACGCTGCTACGGGGGACCGGACACGGCCTACCTTGCTGCTGCGAATTTTCTGGCGAGGGCTTTTGCGGTGGGTTTGAGGGCGCGGGGTTCGTGGTAGTTGCCGT
>JAIEQA010000118.1 GCA_019748095.1 Caulobacteraceae bacterium
GATGTGCCGGTGATCGGCGCGGGCACCTATGCCTCCAACGCCGAGGGCTGCGCGGTGTCGGCGACCGGCGATGGCGAGTTCTACATCCGGGCCTCGGTGGCCCGTGACATCTGCGCACGCATGGCCACCGGAGCCGAGGCGCAGACCGCCGCCCAGGCCGAGGTCGACGACGCCCTGGCCATCGGCGGCACGGGTGGGGTGATCGTAATGGATACGCAGGGCCGGCCGGCCTTCGCCATGACCACCTCGGGCATGTATCGCGGATCGGTCGCGTCCGACGCGCCGGCCACGGTCGCCATCTATGCCGATGAGGCCCGTCCATGAGTCAGGGCCGGCCGGTTCCGCAGCGTGACCATCCCGGGGTCATCGCGCCGCCCCCGCTGATCTTCCTCGGCTTCCTGTTGCTGGGCTGGGGGTTGGGCGAGGTCATCGCCGAGCCCGGCCTGGGCTTTGCGGACACCCTCCGGCGCGGCCTGGCCGTTGCGGGCCTGCTCGTCGGCCTTGGCATCGAAGGCTGGGCCGCAGGCCTGTTTCGCAAGGCCCGGACTGCGGTCCAGCCGTGGAAGCCCTCGACCGCCCTGGTCACCACCGGCATCTATGGCCTGACCCGCAATCCCATCTATCTGGGCTTTGCCATCACCTATCTGGGCCTCGCCATCGGCCTCGACAGCCCGCTGGCGCTCATCCTCCTGATCCCCTGCCTCGTGGTCATCGACCGGTTCGTGATCCGGCGCGAGGAACATTATCTGCAGGCCCGGTTCGGGGCCGACTATGACCGCTATCGCCAAAGGGTCCGCCGATGGCTGTGAGCGCGTCCGACGAACTGACCACCATGGCCGAGGAGGAACTCGCCGCCGCCTGCGCCCTGACCTGGCCGGAGCTGAAACGGATCACGCCCTGGGGCGACAGTTTCGAGGGGTTCTCCCCCTCCGGTCGTACCGTCGAGGTCGAGCGGCGCTATCTGTGGGCTCTTGATCCGGCCGGTGCGATCGTGGTGGAGGTGGAGGTGCGTGACCCCGCTGCCCGCGAGGGGACCGAGGCCCGGGCCCTTCTGGCCGCCCCCTAGGTCCGGCAACCCACAACCTTCACAGACCGGCGTTAACCTTTTCCATTGCCAAGCGTGGCAGGCGCGCCATGATCGACCGTACAAGCCGTGAAGGGGTCTTCCGATGTATCCGCAGGACTTTCCGGTCGAACGGTTCACCCCGGTGATCGACCTGCCCATGATCCTCGCAGGTCTTTTTCTGATCGGTCTCGCTCTCGCCGCAGGCTACGCCTTTGCCCGATTGGGAGAGCGCGACCGCAAGCCGTCGCCACGCGTGGTCGCCACGTCCATTCACGCCGCCATCCAGCGCAAGCTGAACGGCGCGCTCGCCGCCCATGGCGGAGCCACCTCCAACGCTGCCCAGGCCCTGGTAGACGAGATTGAAAACCGGCTTGGCGATGTGGCCAGGCTGACTGGCGATCTCGGCAAGGCCAGCGGGACGTTGAAAGACGCCCTGGCCGGCAAGCGCAAGGCCCCGCCAGCGCCACCGTCCCCGCCGACACCGCCAGCCTGTTCCCCGCACGCGGTCATTGTGCCCATTCCCGGTCAGGCCGGAAGTTCGGCGGCCAGCGCCGCAGCAGGGGGCGCTGCGGCAGCCGTGGCCGAAGTCAGCACGACGGAGGGCGGTCTGGTCGGGGCCATTGTGAACCTGTCGCCTCCGCCCCCTCCGCCGGCCGTGCCACCCGCCCCCTATACGGCCGCAGAACAGACGGCGGCCGTCCGCGCCGCAGTCGAGGCCTTCGCGGTCCACTGGGGCACGACCGCGTCCGATTCCGCCGCCAGCGCCCGGATCGACGAACTGGAGGCGGCGGCGATCCAGCTGACCACCCTCGTGCCTGCTCCCAAAACCCTTCACGGCGCGCCCGCCGGACCCGCGCACTGATGCGATGTCTGGCCTCCCGCGCCCCGGCGTGTAAGGTCGCGCCATGAAACTCGCCTCACTCAAACACGGCCGTGATGGCCGCCTCGTCGTCGTCTCCACCGACCTGCACTGGTTCACCGACGCCTTCCTGATCGCGCCCACCCTGCAGGCGGCGCTGGATGACTGGGACCGCTGCGAGCCCCTGCTGCGCGCCTTGGCCGAAAGCCTCGACCACGAGGCCGTGCCGCGCGGCCGCTTCCACGAGCGGGAAGCGGCAGCCCCCCTGCCCCGCGCCTACCAGTGGGCCGACGGCTCGGCCTATGTGAACCACGTCGAACTGGTCCGGAAGGCCCGGGGTGCCGAGATGCCCGCCAGCTTCTGGACCGATCCGCTGATGTACCAGGGTGGGTCGGACCAGTTCATGGGGGCCCGTGACCCCATCCCGCTCGCCGACGAAAGCTGGGGCTGCGACCTCGAGGCCGAGGTGGTGGTCGTCACCGGCGACGTGCCCCAGGGTGTGACCCCGGAGCAGGCGCGGGATCACATCCGCCTCGTCGGCCTGGTCAATGACGTGTCCCTGCGCAACCTGATTCCCGGCGAACTGGCCAAGGGCTTCGGCTTCGTCCAGTCCAAGCCGGCCAGCGCCCTGTCGCCCGTCTTCGCCACCCCCTCGGCCCTTGGCGACCGCTGGCAGGACGGCAAGCTCCACGGAGCCCTGTCGGTCCAGCTGAACGGCCAGGACTTCGGCCGCGCCGACGCCGGCGTCGACATGACCTTCGACTTCGGTGTCCTGATCGCCCATCTCGCGAAGACCCGGTCGCTTGGCGCAGGGTCCATTATCGGCTCGGGCACGGTCTCCAACCGCGACGCTGACGGCGGCCCCGGCAAGCCGGTCAGCGCGGGCGGGCTGGGCTATTCCTGCATCGCCGAGATCCGCACGGTCGAGACCCTGACCGGCGGCACGCCCGTCACGCCCTTCCTGAAGCACGGCGACACGGTCCGGATCGAGATGCTGGACGACCGCCACCATTCGATCTTCGGGGCCATCGAACAGGTCGTGCAGCCCGTGTGAACGGCTGTGCTTGCGACTGACCTGCGAGAGTTTAGGGTGACGCAGTCCTTCAGCCGGAAAGTTTGATGCGTTTGCCTGTTTCAATGATGGTGGTTGGACTGCTGGTCTCGACGGCGGCGTCGGCCCAGGAGGCTCCGGCCGACTGGGACCTCCTTGTCGATCCGGCCAAAAAACTGACCATGGCCTACACCGACTTCAACAACGGCCTCAGCCTCGCCGTGCGCTGCGTCGATGGTGGGTATGAAGCGATTATTGCCGGCCTGCCGCCGGCGGCCGACCTCGACCGTCGGCCGCTGACGATTCAGTTCGGCGACGATCAGCCAGCGCCGACCCAATGGAATGTGGCGATGGACCCGGCCATTGCGGTCAGCGAGAGACCTGCTCCGTTCGCTCGTGACCTTCGCGAGGGCGGTCGTCTTCAGATCGTGGCACCGGGGGCCGCGGAGGGCGGACGCAACCTGCGTTATGTGCTGGACCTGCCGGTGTCCGGTGCGTCCATCGACCGGACGCTTGAGGCCTGCGACAAACCCCTCGTTGATCCACGCGACGCAGAGCTGGCGGCGCTGGGTGACACCGGCCTGCCCGGCGGCGTGAGCTGGGCCTCGCTCCCGCGACCCAGCTTTCCGTCGCCCGCGGTCTATCAGGCAGGTTTCGCTGTCATCAGTTGCCTGACTGAACCGGATGGCCGTTTGCGCGCCTGCGAGATTGAGACTGAACACCCGCGGGACGGAGGCTTCGGGGCTGCCGCGCTGCGCGCTACCCGGCGTGCAAGGCTGGAAGACTCGAGCGCCCCCGGGGCGGCTTTGCCGCTCAGGCGCATTCTCTACAGGACCCAGTTTCGGCTGGAGACCGAGTCTGAAAGCCTCGTGCCGCCCAGCCGCCTCCGGCGCAACCTGCCACCCAGCCTGTCGCGTCGGGAATAGTGGCACCCGTCAGTTCGGCCGCATCACCTGCGCGGAAAACCGCTCCATCTCTTCTTCCTGCGGCGACATCTGCAGCAGGACCAGATCGAGCCCCGCCGCCTCGAATTCCTCGACCCGCGCCCGCACCGTCTCGGGCGTGCCGACGAAGCCCGGGCGCAGGCCCCGGTTTGAGACACTGTACTCCCGGATCTTCAGCTCCCGTTCAAGCTCCGTCCCCGAGAGCCACTGGTCGAAATTGGCAAACCCGGCCGGAGGCGTGCCGTCCGCCAGGCCGGGAATTGTGGTGATCCGCTCCAGCTCGCGCTGTGCCTCCGCCTCGCTGTCGCGGACGATCGCGTAACCGGCCATGCCATACGACATGGGGGGCAGACCCAGCGCCTCGCGGCGCGCCCGCATGTCGGCCACCTTGGCGGCGATGAACTCCGGCTCGTCGCCGTGCATCACATAGGCGTCGCAGTGGCGTGCGATCAGGCTCTTGGCAGCCTCGGACTCGCCGCCGGCGTAGATGACCGGGCGCGGCCGCTCAGGGCTCGAGGTCGGCTTCGGCTCCACGATCGCGTCTTGCAGCGTGTAGTAGCGGCCTTCGAAATCCACCCGCTTCTCCGTCCACAGACGATCGAGCACCTGCAGCCATTCGGTCGTCCGCGCATAGCGGTCGTCGTGCTGGTCGAACTGCAGACCATAGCTCTCCGCCTCCTTGGCCCACCAGGACGAGACGACGTTCAGGGCCAGTCGCCCGCCCGAGATCCGGTCGATGTTGGCGGCGGTCTTGGCGAACAGGGCGGGCTGGTGAAAGTTCGGCCGCACCGCGACCATCAGCTCGATCGTCTCGGTCACCGCTGCCAGCGCGGCCGCCGTCGACCAGGCGTCCAGCGCCGGCGCCTCGATCCCCTTGATGTCGTTCAGATTCAGCTCGGCGATCAGGGTCAGGTCATAGCCCAAGGCCTCCGACCGCTTCACCAGACGCGACGCATTCTCCCATGACGCCTCGCGCTCGTCGGCAACATTCCTAAGCCAGCCGCCGAACACGGGGGCCCAGTATCCGTACCTCATGCCTGTTTCGCCTTTTCTTGCGCCACGATGCCCTTGAGCCAGTCCACGAGATTGTCATGGGGATCAAACCCCAGAACCTCATGGGGTTTGGCCACGAAATTCGACAGGCCGTTGATGTCATAGAACAGGACCGACCCGTCCCGGTCGTCGATCAGATATTCGATCCCCCCGACCTCCAGTTCGCCGGCCACAGCCAGCCGCTCGACGGCCTCGATGATCCCTGGCGGCGGTGTGGTCCTCGTCATGGTCAGGGTCGGCGCGCCGGGCCGCACCAGGCAGGCGTCGGCCGGACAGAGATCGAAGGCGTCGCCCGGGCTCTCGATATCGATCGCGTAGAGATATCGGCCATTCAGGGTCTCGACCCGGGTGATCTTCCCGTCCCGGCGCGGCGCGTATTCCTGGATCAGGGAGAGACCGTTGACCCCGACGGGGCACCATTTCTCGCCCGCCGCCTCGGAAAGCTTCTCCGGGGTCTCGTAGCGGGTGATGCCGGCCCCGGCCCCGCCGATGTCAGCCTTGACCAGCACCGGAAACCGCAACCCTTCGGCCGCCGCCGGAATGTCCGCCTGACGGTGGGCCACACGGGTCGCCGGGCCCTTCAGGCCCAGACGCGCAATCAGCGACATCTGGCGGGCCTTGGACGTATCGATGTTCAGGGCCGAGGCGTTGACCACCCGCGTCCCCTGCCCCTGCCAATGCTCGAACAGGCTCTGGGCATAGAAGATCGGATGCTCGGGGTCGCGCAGGAAAGACGACATCGCCACCCGACTGAAGACCACAGTGGCCGGTGCGGGGCTCCCCGCCGGATCGAACCGGTGGCCCGCCAGCGGCACCTTCACATAGCTGACCCCGTGCCGATCCAGCGCCGCGAACAACGGCTCGAACCATTCGGGATGCTCATAGACGATGGCGAGGTCGGGCAGGTCGCCGGATGGAGAGTTGTCAGTCATGGACGGCAGATGCGTTACACCATGATGGAACGCAAGAGGGGCGCGAAAATTCTCGGTCAGCGTAGCGCGCGGCATCATTGCCGACTAAAGAGCGTCGTGCGGGCCCCGGT
Source organism: Caulobacteraceae bacterium (assembly GCA_019748095.1). GTDB lineage: Bacteria > Pseudomonadota > Alphaproteobacteria > Caulobacterales > Caulobacteraceae > Brevundimonas. The sequence continues at coordinate 6,016 of JAIEQA010000118.1, forward strand.
GGTGGAACTGGTAGACGCGCCGGACTCAAAATCCGGTTCCGAGAGGAGTGCCGGTTCGACCCCGGCCCGGGGCACCACAAAGACCAACGCTATGTGGCGTTGAAGGTGAGCCGACGTGGCCGAAAGCGGACTCTCTGAGTTTCCCCGCAATGGGTGGTTACCCGACTTACTTCCAATCGACGTTGATTAGGTTGACCGCCCTCGTCTCGTGATTCCAGAGCCACACCTCGTCGCTGCCAGGTAACAGAACGAGAAAGTCCCCTGAGCCACTAGCAGCGATAGCTGTGCCGTTCTCCGGAAGGCCGTCCCATCGCCGAGCCTGGGTAGTCTCGTAGACTACGTCATTTGATGTTCTTTTCAGGCGGGCACGGTCCGATTGATCGCGGACCGGAAACAGGAGCCAGACGTCCTCTCCCGCCGAGACTTCGCCTCCGTTCGAGCCCGCCAGATGGGCTCTCATCGTCGCGGGAAACGACCTACCGATCATTCGTTCGGCTGACGCGATAACGTCTTCGGATGCAGGGAACGCCATGGCGGTTCAGCCTAGGCCGTCTGATAGGAAAAGTCTGCTTTGGGTCGGGATCAGCGATGCGCCACCGTCTGGCAAGCGGACCTTCATGTCCAGATGGCCGACCGGGTAGACGCCTGCGTCGGTCCAGAGCGAGGGCCCTCACGCGGCCACAGAGTCCTCGTGACCGGCTTGAGGATGGCGGGAGGGCGTTTGAGTCACCCCCTTGAAAACAGGGTGACTCAGGGTGACTCAGGGTGACTCAAGCGAGGCGTAGTCAAGGAATTCAAGGCCTTGCTAACAGCGCCAGAGTCACCGTGACGATATTATCGGAAATTTCGTGCGTCCTGAATCGGACTGCGCCGCGGGTTCAACCTGTCAAAGACCGCGCCGGACGTGGGGCCTCGCGCGCCCTGTTCAAGAGGACGAGAGGAATTAATTCCGGCGCGGACCCTGTACCATCCCTCAGTCCTGCCAACCCCCCTTGGCGAAGCCCGCACCGGATCGAAAGCGGTGAGTGGTGCCGGGCCCGAAAACAGACCTGCCAGACAGCGTACGAACCTACACAGCGATCTTCACCGTTCGTTCCGCCGGGTGGGGATGCGTTCGACCCCGGCCCGGGGCACCATGAATTTCGACACCGATTGCAGGGCCGCGTGACGCGACCCTCGCTCCAACGGATCCGGCGTTTGCTGCCGAAGACACCGGCGATCTCGCAGTTGCGAAATAATCCGCCGGCAAGGTTGCGGGCCCGGCGCGGGACGTTCATCTGCGTCCCATGAGCACGCCGTCCCCAGATCTCGTCGAAAAGCCGAAAGGCCCGGGCTTTCCCGAGTTTGTCTGCATGATCGCCCTGATGATGGCGCTCAATGCGCTGGCGATCGATTCCATGCTGCCGGCCCTGCCGGACATCGGCACGGCCCTGGGCGTGGCCGAAGAGAACAGCCGGCAGTGGGTCATCACCGCCTATCTGCTCGGCTTCGGGGCGATGCAGATCGTCTATGGCCC
>JAIEQA010000090.1 GCA_019748095.1 Caulobacteraceae bacterium
CGGAGCGTGGCGCAGCCTGGTAGCGCACTTGACTGGGGGTCAAGGGGTCGCAGGTTCGAATCCTGTCGCTCCGACCAGGGAAATCAAGGGGTTAGGCGAGAGCCTGACCCCTTGCATTCTCTCAAAATCTGATTTGGTCACAGATTTGGTCACAATGCGGGGCGATCGTTCACGCATCTAGGTGAAACCGGCTGAAGCGCCATGAAGGTAGTTATCGAACGCTCGGTCGTGCTCTGAACGTACAAGCGGCCGACCGCCCGCAGTCCAACGGATGGTTCCTGCGTCCTGCCGACCAAAAGGGACAATGTCCGCCGCGCCCCGCAGTAATGGTTTGGAATGTCTGCCAGGCCTCTCGCTGCTGCATCTTTCCCGTGTGCCTAGCTCGCGCGATGCACGTGCGGTAGGGTCTGTTAATCCGGGGGAACGGGCTGTTGGCACTGATCATAATCTGCGTTCTCGTCGTGGTCATTTGGCTGGCGTTGAACGCCCAGGCGCAGAAACGAAAACGCACTGCGGCAAGCCCGCCGCCGCGGGTACCGCTCTACGACGATGAGCTAGTCTTCCCAACCCGGCATATCCGGCTTGAACTGCCGCTCGTGCGGTTGGACGCCAAGCCCTGTCCGTCGTCGGACCCGCCGATGCCAGCACCCACGGCTCCGGACGTCCCGCCGGATCCGCGCGGTGAGTTGATGAACGCCCACGGCATCGCCCTGACTGGTGGGCGCTACGTCGTGAAGGGCTACGGCTTCTCGGAGTTATCCCAGGCAGTCACCTACGCCCGGAGGCTGGCCGCCCACGGTGAGGCCGATCCCAGAGGAGGGGCCTCCGTCTCCGCGGTGTCGGCACCTTCACTCGCCGCTCTACCGGTTGCAACGGCGTCCGCTTCGCGCGCCTCGATCCTAGCGCCATCGCCGGATGCCGCGCGCATGGCGGAACATGGAGTCACCTATCACGATGGCCGCTACGTCGCCGGGACCTACGGGTTCTCGACCCTTGATCAGGCCGTAGCCTTCGCGAGCCGGAAGGGAGAGGGGCGGCCGGACCCGTCACCCTCAGTGGAAACCTGCACGGTCGCGCCGATGCCCGCACGGGCACTGGCCCCGTCAGCGGCTCACGCACGGCGGTCCCCGGGCTGGATCGCGGCGGGCGATGGCTTTCAGATCGGGCCCGTGTGCGTGCCGGGAGGAATGTTCTACGCAGGCCAGGCCGGAGCGTCCGCCGAGTGGCTGAACGAACGCAGTCTGGTGGACCCGTCATTGCAGGTAAGCTTGTCGGGCAACGATCCGCTCGGATCAAGCCTACCGTACTGGCCGTCCTACAGAGACCTCACTCCGAACGCGCGCCGGTCCTATCTCGACTGGCTGGCCGCCGGGCGGGTCGATCCCGTCGGCATCGGCTATGTCTTCCTGTTCTTCTACGGCCTGGAACGCCGGTTGTTCGTCGATAAGGCGTTCGAGGAGGCTGAAAGCATCATCGCCGAGGTCGCCCGGCTCAGAGCCGCCTACGGCGATAACTATTCCTTCGATGGGTATGCGCGCCGTTTTCTCGAAGCAGCCGAGCTCGTGCGATCCGGCGTGGTTGAACGGCCGATCCTGTCTCCGAGGATAGGCAATGGAGAGTTTGAGATCCCGCTTCCGGCGAGGCGTTATCTCGGCGCGCGCCTCGCGGAACAGATTCCGTTCGACGCCGACGACTGCCTGGTCTGGGCGCTCTGTCTGCCTGACACCTATCTTCGCACGCCCGGCTCCCGATGTTTCGAGGAACTCGGGGTGCTGTGGCGCCTCCGCTTCGACAGGCGCCACCCTGAAGGGCTGAAGGTCCGTGCGCCCAAGCGCAGGCTTACGGGCCAGTATCGTAGCGCCAGCAGCGCGTTCGAACTGACCCTTGATCTCGGGGACCTGCCCGACATCTCGGCCGTCGCCGCGCCGCTGAGCGGTCTTCGCGATCTTCTGTCGCAGTGCCAGACCGATCTCGAGCCCTACAGCCGGCTTCTGGGTCGGAAGCCCGAGGCTCGAGGCACACTAGAGGCTGCGCTGTGCCTGCCGGACGACCTGATCGAAACCGATTGGGGGCTGAGCGCACGGGCCCTCAAGGCGGAGTTCGACGCCATCATCGGCGACCAGACTATCGTCACGATGGCGGTCACCCGGCTCTGCGACCTTATCGGAATGGATCAGGTCGAGGGCAAGGTGCCGGTCGGCATCCATCGCCAGTTCGGCGTCGTCCTGGATCGCCTGCAGATCGCGTTCGAACCGGATCGCCGGTACGGAGACGCCGGCCTGACGTCGGATAGCCAGGTGGTCCTTTACCGAGCGGCGGGCGGCGGTCCGATCGACTGCGAACAGCCTGCCTACCGATCGGTCCGCACAATGGCGGAGATTTCAGCGATCGCGGCCAGTTCGGACAGCGAAGTGGTCTCGGCCGAGCTCGACCAGATCGAGGCCGTGATTCGCGCGGCTATCGACCTCCGGCCTGAAGAGCGCACGCGGCTCTCGGCCTATGCGATGTGGCTGCTCCAGGATCGCCCGCGCCAGCTGGCGGCGATTACCAAACTGTCCAAACTGCCCGTGCCGCAAAGGACTGAGGCGGCGCGCGTCGCGGTGGCGTCAGTGTTATCCGACGGTCGCGTCCAGCCCGCCGAGATTCGGTTTCTCGAGAAACTCTACAAGGCTTTGGGCCTGCCGCAGGACGAGGTCTACGCCGCCCTCCACCGGGGCCCGGCATCGCGCGACGAACCGGTCACCGTGGCCGAGGCCAGCGTCGCTGCCCAGGACGGCGTCGCCATTCCCCAGGAACCGATCGCTTCGACCAACGTGCAAATCGATCCCGCCCGCCTGGCCCGCCTGCGCCTGGAAACGGCGGAGGTGTCCAGTCTCCTGGCTGGCATCTTCGCGGAGGAGGAGGCCTCGATCGCTCCGCCGGCGGTCGTTGCGACGACTTCGGCGCGCTTTGAGGGGCTCGATGTCGCTCACGCGGAACTCCTGGGGGCCGTCGTCGACGGCGGCGGGCTTGACCGCGGGACGTTTGACGCCCGCGCCAAGGCTTTGAAGCTACTCCCGGACGGCGCGATCGAGACGATCAACGACTGGGCCTTCGACCGCTTCGATGAGCCCGTCCTAGAGGGCGATGATGGCCTCACTTGCCCTGAACGTCTCCGACTTCAACTCCTCGCCCTGGATCTGGCCGCATGACCTCCGCACCGACGCTCAAGCCGCGTGATCGCGACATCATCCTCCAGGCCCTTGCAGCCGGCGTCGTTCCGAGGTCGGGCCTGCCGCATATCCAGGTCGGCCGATCGGCTGAGATCAATGCCCTAGTGCGCGACGTGGACCGGATCGCCGACGGCGGTTCGGCCGTCCGGTTCGTCATCGGAGAGTACGGCGCGGGCAAGACCTTCTTCCTTAATCTCGTCCGACTGATTGCTCTCGAACGGCGATGCGTGACCATCCATGCGGATTTGGCGCCGGATAGGCGGATTCACGCGACCGGCGGGCAGGCGAGGGGGCTCTATGCCGAGGCTGTCCGCAACATGGCGACCCGGACCAAGCCCGACGGCAATGCGCTCGCCTCAATCGTCGAGAAATTCGTCACCGAATGTGTGCGCGACGCCGAAGGGCGTGGAGCGGGCGTCGAGGCGGTCATCGATGCGCGTCTCGCCCCTCTGCAGGATCACAACGGCGGCTACGATTTCGCGGCTGTGCTGAAAGCCTACTGGCGTGCGAGCGAAGACGGCGACGCCGGCGGCATGGCGGCGGCTCTGCGTTGGCTGCGCGGGGAATACACGACCAAGACCGAGGCCCGGCAGGCACTCGGCGTCCGCAACGTCATCGACGACGGCGACGTCTACGACAGCCTCAAACTGCTCGCGGCCTTCGTTCGGCTGGCCGGATATGCCGGGCTCGTCATCGTCTTCGACGAGATGGTCAACCTGTACAAACTCCAGAGCGCCCAGGCGCGCAACCAGAATTTCGAGCAGATCCTGCGCATCGTGAACGACGTCCTGCAGGGTAACGCCTCCGGCATCGGCTTCGTCTTCGGGGGCACGCCGGAGTTCCTGATGGACAGCCGGCGCGGCCTGTACAGCTATCAGGCCTTGCAGTCGCGGCTGATCGAGAACGCCTTTGCGACCAATGGGCTGATTGATCTGTCGGGACCGGTCATTCGGCTCCAGAGCCTGACCCCCGAAGATCTGCTGATCCTCCTGTTCAATCTGAGGACCGTATTCGCCTTGGGCGACCCGGAAAAGTACCTCGTTCCCGACGAGGCCCTGCCGCTGTTCATGACCCACTGTAACAAGCGGATCGGCGAGGCGTATTTCCGGACGCCGCGCAACACCATCAAGGCGTTCGTGCAGTTTCTGTCGGTGCTCGAACAGAATCCTGGTCAGGGGTGGGGCGAGCTGATCGGCGCCGTTGACATCGCCAACGACACAGACGGCGGCGCGGACCTGGAGGTCGAGGGCGAAGGAGACCACGACCTGGCGACGCTGCGGCTTTGACCGAGACGAGTTTCGATCGGCTGCATCCGGAGATCCGCCGCTGGATCCGCGACGAAGGCTGGAGCGAACTGCGGCCGGTGCAGGACGTGGCGATCCGGACGATCCTGGGAAGCGACAGGGATGTCGTGATCGCGGCGGCGACAGCGGCCGGCAAGACGGAAGCCGCCTTCCTGCCGCTCCTCACCCAGGCCGCCGGCCGCGAAGAGAGGGGCGTCTCGATCCTCTATGTCGCGCCGCTCAAGGCCCTGATCAACGATCAACACCGGCGGCTTGACCTTCTGTGCGAGCGCATGGAGGTCGGCCTCGTGCGCTGGCATGGCGATGCGCCTCAGGGGCCCAAGCAACGGGTGTTGAAGGCGCCTCGCGGTGTGGTGATGATCACTCCGGAGTCGATCGAAGCGCTTTTTCTTCGCCGCTCAACGGACGCGCGTCGGCTCTTGGGGTCTCTGGACGCCATCGTCGTCGACGAACTGCATGCCTTCCTTCAGGGGCCGCGCGGGCTTCATCTGTTCAGCCTTCTGCGTCGGATGGAACTCATGTCGGCGCGCCGGCCCCGACGGATTGGCCTGTCCGCCACCTTGGGCGACATGGGCGTCGCGGCCGCCTGGCTGAACGCGCAGGCCCCGACGTCGGTGGAGATCATTCAGCCTGAAGGTGCCGCGCCCGAGTTGAGGCTTCAAGTGCGGGGCTACCTTGAGCCCGCCGAAAGCGGCCTTTCGGGCGACGATCTGGAGGTCGATGGCGGCGACGAGGCCCTCGACCGGATCGCGGACCATGCCTTCTCCGTTCTCCGGGGTGACAACGCCCTGTTCTTCGGAGGATCGCGCCGCAACGTCGAGGCCCTCTCGGACCGGCTCCTGCGCCGGTCAGAACAAGCAGGCGTGCCCAACGAGTTTCTCCCCCACCACGGCAGCCTGTCGAAGGAACTGCGCGAGGAGCTCGAAACCCGCCTGAAGGTCGGAACCCTGCCGACGACGGCGATCGCCACCACGACCCTCGAGCTCGGCATCGACCTCGGATCTGTGAAGTCGGTGGCTCAGCTCGGTGCCCCGCGATCCTTGGCCTCGCTGCGTCAGAGGCTCGGCCGAAGCGGTCGGCGCAAGGACACACCAGCCATTCTCCGCATCTACACGCGGGAGCGGCACCTCGGTCGGGTCTCGGACCCGATCGACCGCCTGCGGCCCCAAGTCGTGCGGGCGGTCGCTGCGGTCCGTCTGCTCCTCGGTCGCTTTGTCGAGACGCCCGGTGAGGATCCGGCCATCCTGACGGTGGCGATCCATCAGATCCTGTCGATTATCACCGAACAGGGGGGCGCACGGGCGGATGCTCTCTACAAGACGATTTGCGGCGCTGGCCCGCTGGCAGCGCTGACGCCCGGCGATTTCGTCGAGCTTCTAAAGTGGATCTCCGGGCCGGAGGTTGGATTGATTGAGCAGGCTCCGGATGGAACGTTGATGCTGGCCGCAGTGGGCGAGGAGCTTACTGCTGCCCGCGACTTCTATGCCGTGTTCGAGACCGATCAGGAGTGGAGGCTGATCCACGGAACCCGCGCCCTGGGCTCCATCCCGATCTCCAATGTCCTGGCGGTCGGCAGTCTTCTGGCTTTCGCGGGCAGACGGTGGCGGGTCACGGATGTGGATGATCGCGCCAAGGTGTTGACGGTTGCGCCGCACCCTGCCGGGCGCTTGCCTAAGTTCGACCGTCATTCGGTAGAGCCGATCGATGATCGGCTCGCGGCGGAAATCCGTTCTGTCTATTTGGACGACGATCTTCCTGCTTTTCTGGACGAGACCGCTTTGCAGCTGTTGAAAGAGGGGCGGGCGGTGTTCCGCGCGCTCGACCTAGCCGAAAATTCCCTCGTCGCCAGCGGCACCGACACCCACATCCTGACCTGGAGGGGCACGGCAATGAACGATGTCCTCGCGGTCTGTCTGGCGGCTGCCGGACTCGACTGCGAGGCCCACGACCTTGGCGTGACAGTGTCCGGCACAACCCCTTTGGAGGTGGCTGGTTTTGTGAAGAAAATGCCGGGAGCGCTCACGGCGGCTGATCTCAGTGAGTTTGTCGCCAACTTGCAGAAGGCGAAGTACGACAGGTTCGCCCCTCCCTCGCTGTTACGCAGACTGTGGGCGCGACGACATGAGGGCGCGGTCAGTCACTTGAGCAGCTTGACCGTCTCTGTCTCTCCACCGGCAAGCTTGATCGACAGAAAGGCCCAATCTGATGAGGGTTGATCGAGGCCGTTCGCCTCAGCCTCTGTGACCGGGACCGAAGCGCTCTCGGCCGCCACAATGCAACATCAATGACAGCGCGGGGCGTACCCTAACCCCGTGTCAGTCGGAGCCGCCACCGATGCGAAAATAGCCGGACATGGTTGCAGTATGGCCCCAATAGCTCTCTGTTAGCTCGATTGGCGGGGATGTCGGCGGTGACTGGATGGAAGAAGCAGTTTTCAACACGCTCGGTGACGATCGGATCACGTCCCGTCAAATCGATGAGCTCATCGGTCTCGCGCGAGGGTTGGCCGCAGACGGTGATCTGAACCACAGTGAAGTTGAGTTCCTGCAGAAGTGGTTGGCAGCTAACCTGGTCATCAGCCAACAACCCCTGATCCGCACTCTTTACCAACGCATCAATGCAGTCCTCGCTGACGGTGTCGTCGATGAGGAGGAGAAAAGCACCCTCCTGGATACGCTGAACAGCCTCTCCAACCGCGATTTCGAACTCGGCGAGGTTATGAAGCCTGCATCTTTGCCGCTGTGCGATCCGGCTCCACTGCTCAGGTTCGAAAGGCAAGCCTACTGCTTCACGGGGACTTTCATCTTCGGGCAACGCAAGGACTGCGAGCGAGCAGTCGCCGAACGCGGCGGTTCTGCCGGCTCGCTGACGCAAAAGACCAACGTCCTGGTTGTTGGCGCGTACGCCACCGACTCGTGGAAACACTCCAACTTCGGCAACAAAATTCTGAAGGCGAGCGACTGGCGGGATCAAGGACGACCCATTGCTATCGTCTCAGAACAGCACTGGTCATCACACCTCTAAGCAACAATCAGCCCGACCACCAACGTCCGCTTCCGTGGACCACGCCGTTGTCTGCTCCTGGCTC
>JAIEQA010000054.1 GCA_019748095.1 Caulobacteraceae bacterium
TCCGTATCCTCGTTTACCGCCGCAGCCGACAGGGCCAGGGTCTGGCCGGGCTGACGCCAGTGGGGCAGCGAAAGGTCGGCCCCGACCCGGCTGTCGATGTCTGCCAGACGGGCCTCGAAACGCAGCGTATCGGCCCGGCCGAAGCGATTGTACCAGGTCCAGATCGCGTCGACCCCTGAGCCATCGGCGGTCGAAAAGGTCGCCCCTGCCTCGAGGATTCGGCGCGGGCGATCGGTGACGGTGACGATGATCGGGCGAGTGCCCTCGGCCGTGGTCTGGTCGGCCGGCGTCAGGGCGACGGAGACGCCATCATAGACCCCGGTGTCCAGCAGGCGGCGCTCGAGCTCGGCCACCTGTTCGGGATCGTAGCGGTCGCCCTCCTGCCAAGGGGCGAGGCCCGCGACCCAGGCCGGATTGGTGGGCCCCCGGGTTTCCAGCCGGACGCCATCCAGCCGGACCAGCGGCCCGGCGCTGATGTTGTAGGTCGGCGCGACGGTCTGTGTGGCATGGTCGACGACCACCCGACGCGGCTGGGTGGAGGCGTCGGGATAGCCCTGCCGGGTCAGGCTGGCGATGACGCGCCCCTCGGCGGCAATCACATCCGCCGCCCGTCCCGGATCGCCGGCGGTCAGAGCAATGTCAGCCTGGGCGGTGCGGACCACCTCCGCCCCGGGTTCGGGGGCGACCCAGCGGATCTGCGGCCCGGTCAGGACGAAACGCGGCCCTGGTGTGATGCGGACCACGGCGACGGGACTGTCTTCACCCTCGACATCGGATTCGATCACCGGCTGGTAGAAGCCTTCGGATCGCAACAGGGCCTCGGCGGAGTCGCGGGCCCCCTCGGCGCGGCGGCGGGCCTCGAAGCCGTTCGTCGGCGGACCGTCAACCTCGCCGATAGCCCGGACGAGCAGGGCCCGCAGGTCCGGATCCAGATCGCCCTGGATGGAGGCGCGGGGGTCCGCCCGGACCGGCGAGCCCAACGACAGTCCAACCATGACCAGCGCCGCAACAAGGGCGGTCGAGGTACAGCAGAAGGGACTGTTTCTTGACGTCAAGCTCAAATCCCGTGGGGCGGGACCCTGCGGGGGGTCACGGCTTGGTGGAGGCCCCCCCAACCATTGAAACGCGACGACCTTTCGGCCGATCAATAGAACAGGGTTTCGCTTTCGGGTCGAACCGTCTGTTCAGAAGACGGGTCCCCTGGCGCAAGGGGGGGCGAGTCGGCCGGCAGGGCATCCGTCACCGCCCCGGGGTCGGTTGCGGGAACCGCCTGGTCCTCCGCCGCCGGGGCACTCTCCGCCTCGATTGGCACAGGTGCGGTCTCAAGGTCCGCCCCCTGCGGCTCCTCGCACCCCGTGAGGGCCAGACCGGCAGCCAGGGCAGCGAGCCAGATCAGCTGTTTCATATCGTGTCTCCCCCGAAGGTCGGCGTCCAAACGCGCCGTGGACCGGGGCGTTCCATAGCGGCTTCAAGCGCGTGGGTCACGCCGGTTCGGTGGGCCGTCAGCAACCAATCCTTCGTGTCTTTCTGGCAGAACCCGGCAATGCAAGGAAACCCGGCATGACGGTGAATGGCTATGCGATGGTCGCCCAGGTGCGATATCGCGAACTCAGGACGCGCGTCGGCCTCGCAGCCTTCATCGCCGCGACCGCCTGGCTTCTGACCCAGTCGCTGTGGCCTGTCGGCTGGTTCGGTGTCGTCGTTGCGACCCAGGCGCTGGACTGGATCGTCTTTCGGCCGCTCCGGCTGAAGCCGGAGCTCGAACCCTCGGTCGCCTACAGGGTGGGCCTGTGCGCCACCGCTGCGATCAATGTCATCGTCTATTCCGGCATCGCGGCCTGGCTCTGGATCGAGGGCGGGGATGCAGGCCGGCTGTTCGCCATCATTCAGGTGGCGGGGGGTCTGCTGCACGTCAGTCTGCACATGCACCATGTGAAACCCCTGCTTTTTGCCGCCGTCATCCCGCACAGTGTTTACTTCCTTGGGCTGCCTGTTTTCGGCGCGATCGTCGGCGGACGGCCCGAAGAGATGCTGATCTCGGTGGGCGGGTTGCTCTACATGATGCATCTCATTGTCGCGGTCCGGCAGAGTTCGACCACGACGACGGCGCTTCAGACCGCCAACACCGAGGCCCGTAGCGAACGGCGCAAGGCCGAGGTCGCCAGTGCCGCCAAATCGGACTTCCTGGCCGTCATCAGTCATGAAATCCGCACGCCCATGAATGCCGTCATCTCGGCCGCCAACCTGCTGCGGCGGACCCGGCTGGACCGCGAGCAGCGTGAACATGTGTCCATGCTGCTGGATGCCGGCGATGTGCTGGTGGGACTGCTGAACGACGTGCTCGACTTCTCCAAGATCGAGGCGGGCAAGATGGAGCTGGAGTCGTCGGTCATGGAGTTGCGCGACAAGCTGGGTTCGCTGGGCCGGCTGTGGCAACCGCGCGCCTCGGCCAACGGGGTCCGGCTGAAGATTGAGATCGAGCCAAACGTGCCCGACTTCATCCGTACCGATCCCCTGCGGCTGCAGCAGATCCTGTTCAATCTGCTGTCCAATGCGGTCAAGTTCACGCAGGACGGGTCGATCACGGTGTTCGTGGACTGGCGTGAGGCCGAGAGCCGGTTGAGCGTGTCTGTTGTGGATACCGGATGTGGCATCCCGGGCGACCGGCTGGCGCACATCTTTGACAGTTTCGCCCAGGTGGACGCCAGCACGACGCGCAAATACGGCGGCACCGGTCTGGGCCTCGCCATCAGCCGGCGGCTGGCCGAGATGATGGGCGGAAGCCTGACGGCCGAGAGCATCGAGGGTCGAGGATCGAGCTTTACCCTGAGCCTGCCGGTGGAGGCCGTTGTCCGGACGACGACGCAAGCCGGCCGGAAGGTCGATGTCCAGGCCGGACTGGAGGGTCGGCTGATTCTCGCGGCCGACGATCACGCGGTCAACCGGCGCATCCTGACCCTGCTGCTGGAGCCGCATGGTTGCCGCATCGTGCTGGTCGAGAACGGGGCCGAAGCGGTTGAGGCGGCCCGGACACAACGCTTTGACGCCATCCTGATGGATATGCAGATGCCGGTCATGGACGGGCTGGAAGCCTCGAAACGGATCCGCGCCGGCGGGATGAACCAGGGCACGCCGCTGATCGCCCTGACCGCCAATGCGATGGATGTGCACCGGTCGGCCTGGGAGGATACCGGGGTTCATGCCTTCCTGACCAAGCCGATCGACCTCGGGCTTCTGGCCGCCACCCTGGTCGAGGCCTGCGGGGCCCATGACGAGAATCAGGCGGCGGTGGCCTGACGCCAAAGGGCGAGGGCGGCCTCAAGCGACAGGATGGCCGCCGGACGGATCGCCTCGACATCGCCGTCGAACCGGGGGGCCGGGGCCGGCTGGACCGGTGATCCGGCCAGGGTCCCGCGCGCCTGGTTGTGTGGATGAGTGGCGGCCTCGGCAAAGGTCAGGACCGGCGTGACACAGGCCTCGGTGCCGGCGAAATGCTGGGCCCAGTCGTCCCGGGGGCGGGCCCGGAACAGCGCCTCGAACCGGTCATGCAGGGCCGGCCAGCTGCTGGCGGGGAACTGCGGGGCGGTGGCGGGGTCGATCCCGAGACCGTCCAGCAGGGCGGCGTAGAACCGGGGCTCCAGGGCCCCGACCGCCACGAACCCGCCGTCGGCGCAGGTGTAGCAGCGATAGAAGGGGGCCCCGCCGTCCAGCAGATTGTACCCGCGCTCACCGGACCAGAGCCCGCTGGCCGACAGGGCGAAGAACAGGCTGGACAGGAGCGCTGCGCCGTCCGTCATGGCCGCGTCGACGACCCGGCCCCGCCCTGTCGTCCGGGCCTCGATCACGGCGGCCAGCACGCCCGTGACCAGCAGCATCGCCCCGCCGCCGTAGTCCCCGACCAGATTCAGCGGCGGCCGCGGGGGGCGGTCGGGCTCGCCCATCGCATGCAGCGCCCCGGTCAGGGCGATATAGTTCAGGTCGTGGCCGACGGTCGGGGCCAGGGGACCGGTCTGGCCCCAGCCGGTGATCCGGCCGAACACAAGGCGGGGGTTGCGGGCCTGACAGGCCTCGGGCCCCAGCCCCAGTCGCTCCAGCACGCCGGGGCGGAAGCCCTCGATAACCGCATCGGCAGTGGTGACCAGGTCCAGCACCCGGTCGCGATCCGCCGGATCCTTGAGATCCACGGGCACGGCTGCGCGGGCCCGGTGCAGGACTGCGCCGCCGACATCGCCGAACACACCGGCACCGTCGGCCCGGGTCAGACGGAGGACCTCGGCCCCCAGATCGGCCAGCAGCATGCCGGCGAAGGTGACCGGGCCGAGCCCGTCGAACTCAAGGATACGGACACCGGAGAGCGGTTTCATGGGGGTGGCCACCTTTCTGCAGACTGAAGCAATCGGGACTCGGGCCTTGACCCGGGCCCTGTGATGAACCAGAAGGCGCAACCGCGAAACGGCCTGTTCGTTTTCGCGACTGCGATAGGCGTCCTTAGCTCAGTTGGTTAGAGCATCTGACTTTTAATCAGAGGGTCCTCGGTTCGAGCCCGAGAGGACGTACCATCGCCTGCTCCTCTTACATGTGGCTACCGCTCGCGCTGCGGGCGCTCGCTGCTTGAGCCACTGTTTCCGTGTGGCTACCGCTCGCGCCGCGGGTGCTCGCTGCTTGAGCCACGGGTTCATGTGGGGCGACCGGGCCAGCCCCGGGCCAGCATTGAATCACGGATCTGTCGAAGTCTGACCGAGGGTCCGGCTGCGTGGACAACGGTTGGGGGGGCGGTATGGTGCGCGACTTCATGGGAGGGGTTGGTATGCGTCGTCTGGTCGTGGGTCTGTCGGTTGTCGCGGTGCTGGGCGCGGGGGCCTGTCAGCAGGCGGAGGTTCCGGCGGATGCGCCGGTGACGGCAGACGCCTCGGCCCCGCAGCCGGGCCAGACGATGGCCGAGACGTTCGGCAACTGTGAGTGGGGCGAGGTCACCGGCTCGGGCCTGTCGATCTGGAGCTACGCCTGCGGGCCGGAGGCCGGCAATGTGCGGCTGGTGGCGGATGACAGTCTGCCGGGGTTCGCGGTCGAGTCGCCCGGCGACGGCGAGGCCATGCGGCGGCCGGCGATCATGATTTTCAAAAAGGCGGCTGACGCCTCGGTCGAGTCGATCGTCGAGGCGGTGCGGGCGAAGTCGCCCGGGCCCCACTCGGCGACCTGCACGCTGCAGCCGGTGACCTTCGAGGGGGCCGTCCCGGGCAGCTTTGGGTTCGAGCCGACCGGCGCGGCCAAGGCGGCCTGGGACGCCTTTGCCTCCGGCGACGGCGAGGCTGCGCCGGTGGATCCTCCGTGCGGCGATCTGGGTCCGCAGATGGCGGGGGACCGGTCGTTCCGCGTCGTCGAGGGCGATCCGACGACCGTGGTCTTCATCGAGTACGGCAGCGAGATCCAGATCTTCGATCCCGCGACGCTGCGACCGGCGACCTGACGGGTGCGCAGGCTTGTCCTTGCGGGCTGTCTGATCGTCCTCGGCGGCTGTTCGGCCGCGCGGCAGGTGGGCGAGGGCTTCGGCGACGCGGCCCTGTCGCCCCTGACCGACCTGAACGTCCGGCGCGAGCAGATCCCGACGGTGCTGCTGCAGGCCCAGGCCAATCCCTATGACCGGCGCAATCTGGGCCAGTGCACGACCATCGGGGCCGAGGTGGCGCGGCTGGACGAGGCGCTGGGGCCGGACCGGGACGAGCCGCCGGTGCCGGACAATCCGAGCCTGAACGAGCGGGGGCAGGACGCCCTGGCCGAGGCGACGCTGGACGCGATCCGCAACGCCACCACCGACTTCATCCCCTATCGCAGCTGGGTGCGGCAGCTGAGCGGGGCCCAGGCGCGGACCAGGGTCGTGCAGGACGCCATCGAGGCCGGGCGGCTGAGGCGCGCCTATCTGAAGGGGCTGGGCATGCGGGCCAACTGTGCGCCGCCGGCCTCGCCGGCCTGGTTCCGGCCGACGGGACGGTCGCAGAGGTAGTCCGATCCGGCTCACCGGCCGGGGGGTGGACGGTGCCGGTCGCTGCGATCACCCCGGATATGGACCGTGCCGTCCTTTGAGAAGGCCTCGAACGACGGCTTGTCGATGTTGCGGAACTCGCCGGTGCGGTCCCAGTCCCAGTCGAACGAGATCCGCTCGCCCTTGTGGGCGAACTTGCCGGACCAGTGGGCGAAGAACGCATATTTGTCGCCGCCGATGATGATGACGTGGCGATGCAGCGCGGTCTCGTTGCCGTCCGGGCGGGGCGGTTCCTCAAGGTAGGTATTGTAGGCGTGGAAGCCGGACTTCTCGATCCTCATGACCAGATCCCCGGGGTCAGTTCGAGGTGTGCCGGGCGTGGAAGTCGCGGCGGAACTGTTCGAACCGGCCGTGGGCGATGGCCTCGCGCATGGCGGCGGTCAGGGTCTGGAAGAAGGCGATGTTGTGCCAGCTGAGCAGGGTCTTGCCGAGGATCTCGTCGGCGCGGATCAGGTGGTGCAGATAGGCCTTTGAATACAGCGAGGACGGGCCGTCGATGGTCGGGTCCAGCGGGTCCTGGTCCTCGGCGAAGCGGGCGTTCTTGAGGTTGATGGGCCCCTCCCAGGTCCAGGCCTGGCCGTGACGGCCGGCGCGGGTGGGCAGGACGCAGTCGAACATGTCGACGCCGCGATACACCGCCTCGACCAGATCGACCGGCTTGCCCACCCCCATCAGATAGCGGGGGCGGTCGGCGGGCAGCATGGCGGGGGCGTAGTCCAGCACCTCGCACATGGCCGCATGCCCTTCACCGACGGCCAGACCGCCGATGGCATAGCCGTCGAAGCCGGTCTCGATCAGCCGGTCGGCGGATTCGCGGCGCAGGTTTTCGAAGGTTGAGCCCTGCTGGATGCCGAACAGGGCCTGGGTCTCACGCGTGCCGAAGGCGGCCTTCGAGCGGGCGGCCCAGCGGGCGGACAGTTCCATGGCGGCGCGGGCGCGGGGCTCTTCCGCCGGATAGGCGACGCATTCGTCCAGCTGCATGGAGATGTCGGCCCCGATCCGGTCGGCCTGGATCTCGATCGACCGCTCCGGCGACAGGACGTGTTTGGACCCGTCGATGTGGCTGGAGAAGGTCACCGCCTCCTCCTTCACTTTCGAGATGCCCGCCAGCGACATGACCTGGAAGCCGCCGGAATCGGTCAGGATGGGTTTGTCCCAGCCCATGAACCGGTGCAGCCCGCCCAGCCGCTCCATCCGCTCAGGGCCCGGCCGCAGCATCAGGTGATAGGTATTGCCCAGCAGGATGTCGGCCCCGGTCGCCTTGACCTGATCCACGCTCATCGCCTTGACCGTGGCGGCGGTGCCGACGGGCATGAAGGCGGGGGTGCGGATGTCGCCGCGCGGGGTCTTCAGCACGCCGGTGCGGGCGCGACCCTCGGTGGCGGCGATCTCGAAGGGGAAGGGCAAGGGCGGGTCTCTGGAGGCTGGGGGCGGGCTATAGGGCGGGATGGGGGTTTTGTCTCCTCCCTGCCGCGCAGCGGGGGGAGGCGCAGACGTGTCGGCACGCCTCATCGCTCCCTGGCCCGGGCGGCCGGAAGGTCGGGGAAGCCGGCGGAGCGCGGGCGGTCGCCCGGAACCGATATGGCCCCCTGCTTTCGCGTTACGGGGACCTGGGATGTTTTTCGGCTCGCGCCGGGGCTCCGCCGCGATCGATGGGACGCGAGCAGTCGATGATGGGCTTCGCTGCGGCCTGCCGGGTGTGTCGTTCTCGACCCCGACGCTTGTCGCCGTT
>JAIEQA010000106.1 GCA_019748095.1 Caulobacteraceae bacterium
ATGATGTTGGCGTCGCCGTCCACCTCGGCCGAGATGGCGTTGGCGGCCTCGTCGACTTCCAGCAGGGTCATGTCCAGACCGCCAGTGATGTTGACCAGCACAGCCTTGGCCCCCTTCAGCGACGTCTCGTCAAGCAGCGGATTGGCGATGGCGTTCTGGGCCGCCAGCAGGGCACGGTCGTCGCCTGATGCCTCGCCTGTGCCCATCATCGCCTTGCCCATTTCGGACATAACGGCACGGACGTCGGCGAAATCGAGGTTGATCAGGCCTGGCAGGATCATCAGGTCGGTGATGGAGCGCACGCCCGAATGCAGGACCTGGTCGGCCATGCCGAAAGCGTCGGCGAAGGTCGTGCGCTCATTGGCGACGCGGAACAGGTTCTGGTTCGGAATGACGATCAGGGTGTCAACGTAGCGTTGCAGTTCGGCAATCCCGGCCTCGGCCAGACGCATGCGGTGGCGGCCTTCGAAGGTGAAGGGCTTGGTCACGACACCGACCGTCAGGATGCCGCGATCTCGCGCACATTTGGCGATGATCGGCGCAGCACCGGTGCCGGTTCCGCCGCCCATACCGGCGGTGATGAAGACCATGTGCGCGCCCTCGAGGTGCGCGTGGATCTCGTCGGCGCTCTCCTCGGCGGCATTCATGCCGACTTCGGGGTGGGCACCGGCCCCGAGACCCTGGGTGATGGTCTCGCCCAGCTGGATGCGGCGGTCGGTCTTGGCAAAAGACAGGTGCTGGGCGTCGGTGTTGGCGACGATGAACTCCACGCCCTCAAGGCCGGCGTCGATCATGTTGTTGACGGCATTGCCGCCCGCGCCACCCACGCCGAACACGACGATCCGGGGCTTCAGTTCCGTGGCCGAGGGCCGTACCAGCGAGAGAGACATTCCGTAACCGACCTTTTTCCGACCCTGCCCTTGACCGTCCCGCTGCGAGTCCCCGCCGATTCGCAATGGTTATGGGCGCGTTAAGAAAACACCCAACGCCCTTAAGGGAAGGTTACCGATTACGATGAGTCGGGCCGGTTTCGAGGTCTCAATCCAGCGTTGCGGGAGAAAAAGCCATCCGCGCCAGCCCTCCCGCCTGAAAAAGTAAGGGCGACCCACCGGGTCGCCCTTACGATTAACACTCCGTCCGGCTTTCGTCAGAACGGACGATAGTTGAGGCCAATGAAGAATCGCTGGCCGAACTGGTCGAAGTTGGAGAAGCCAGGTCCGACCCACGGCGACGGCTCTGCGTCGAATGCGTTGACCACACCGGCCCGCACCGACAGGTCGTCACGGACATTCCAGCGCACCGTGAAGTCATGACGGGCGAAGTTTCCGCTTTCGATGAAGGCGATGTCACGGTTGTCAGGGTTGTTGATGAAGTTGCGGCGCTCGATGATGTCCTGCGACGTTTGCCAGTCCACGGACCAGTTGAAGCTGACAATATCGTTCGGAGCGTAAGTCATCGACGAGGTCAGACGGACGCGGGGATACTCAAGGCCACTTCCCAGCTCAGTCCCATCCGACGGATCGTTCGAGTTCAGGAACTGCTCTTGCTCGATCAGCCACAGGCCACCGACCGAGTAGTCGAGGCGACCCCAGTTCCTGCCGATCATTTCGTCGAAGTCGAAGCTATACCGGGCGGTGAAGTCGAGGCCACGCGTGCTCAGGGCCGCGTAGTTGATCGACCCCTGGATAAATCCACCGATCGGATCACCCGCAGGGGCACCGATGTAGAACTCCCGACCCGGAGTGGGGTCGCGGCGGAAGATGGTCGCGCAGGCCGCCGTGTTCAGGCTCGCGCCATTCACACAGTTGTTCGCAGCGGCCTGGGCACCAACGGCAGCAATCACCTGGCTGAGCTCGATCTCGTAGTAGTCGAGCACGAGCGTCAGGTTGGGGATGAAGCTGGGCTCAAGGACAGTCGAGAAGGTGAAGCTCTCGGACTCTTCCGGTTGCAGGAAGGGGTTGCCGGCGTTCACGCCCGCGACGCCTGAGCCGTAGACCGGGACGAAGTCGTCAACGTTCGTCGGTGTGGCCCCGGCAAAGTCGTAGGTCCGGCCTTGCTGGGCGGCCAAGGCGGTGCAGTTGGCGATCCGGTTGCTACGGATCTGATTGTCCGTCTGCCCCAGAATGGCGGCAGTCGCACAGGGGTCGTTCACCGCGTTGAAGAAGGTCTGACTGGCAGGGCGGAAGTTTTCAGCGAGGTTCGGCACACGAACCGACGTGTTGAAGCTGGTCTTGAAGGCGATGTCCGGGATCGGACGATAAACCAGGTTCACGCCATAAACTTCGGTTTCACCGACGGTCGTGTAGTCCGAGTAGCGATAGGACGCGCTGAGTTCGGCGAAGTCGCCAAGGTAGCTGTCGCGGAACAGCGGGATCGAGAGTTCGGCGAACGCCTCGTCGCTTTCATACTCGGCACCCGGGAAATCGGGCCCCGTGTTCAGGAACAGCAGACGACCAGCGGTGTCGGCGCTGCGTCCGATGCCCTCGGTGTATTCCCGGCGACGCTCAAGACCCAGAGCGATCCCGATGTCACCGGCACCCCAGAAATCGCCGATCTGGCCGGAGACGAAGGCGGTCGTCTGTTCCTGTTCGTTCGTTTCCCGGACGTTGATCGAAGCCTCGACATAGGCCAGGGCGGCAGCGGACTGGTTGCCGACCCCGAAGACGTTGAGAGGCGTGCACTGGGCGATCGAGTCTCGACCGTACTGGGTATCGCGCAGGTCGCCGCCGCGCTGGTAGTCGGCGAGTTGCCCACTGGCGACGTTCTGTGCGGCCAGCAGGCGCGAGCGGCAGACGACCGCCCCGCGCGTCCCGAGCACACCGGTGGTGTCCACTACGGCGTCAGCCGCCAGAGCGAAGCGCTGGCTGTCAATGCCGGCCTCGTTGTTGACGTTCTGAAGCTCGCCGTTGACGTAGGCGATCTCCCAGTTGATGTCCTTGACGAAGGCAAACCGATCCAGATCACCCTTCAGTCCGACGACGAAGCGATTGATCTCGCGGTTGTTGGTCTGGGTCCGGTCGGGCCCGAACATGCGGTGCTCAGCCCACTGGCGCAAGACCGGGGCCAGTGGCGTACCAGCCGCCGTGGCGGTCGGGGCCGAGTAACCTGTGACCATATTGGTCGCGATGGCCTGGCGCAGGTTCGCCGGGAGGAAGGCGTTGTCCGAATACCTCAGATCGAAGGCTGACGTCCCCCGCAGAAGGTTGTTCTGGCCAGCAGTCCGGGTCTCGTCGTTCAGATAGACGCTGAAGAACGTCGGCTGGGAGATGTCGAACGTGTCTTCGGTAATATACTTGTATTCTGCGAATGCAGTTATGTTGTCCGTGATTTGGAAGGTCGAGCCGACCTGGAAACGCTGGGACTCCGACTGCGGAGAACGGCTGACCTGACCAAAGTTGGCAGGGTTCTCGCCATCACCGCCGATGTTGAACACACGGTTGGCACCGACGTTGCCCAGCCGCTGACCGAAGTTCGCGAGCCGAGCCGTCGTTCCATCGAACCAGTAGGTTCTCGCGGGATCCACGCTGTAGCAGTTTGCGCTGGTGAGGGCCGTGCAGGAGGCGAGAGCCACATCCGGGTCATTGAGCGGGCTGGGCTGCTGCGCGTTCGCGAGCGTGGTCGAGCCCCACCGCGGGCGGTCAAGACGCACGACGCCGGAGAACAGGACGTTGTCGATATTACCGTCATAGGGTGTTGCAGCAGGATCGGCATCCAGCCCGATCACCACGTCACCACGCGCCAGCCAGTCCAGATCCAGCGTCCGGACCTCATCGATCTGTTCGAACTCGCCATGGGCGTAGACGTTCAGACGGTCATCGAAGAAGTTCTGGCCGATCAGGGCCGAGAAGCGCTTGCTGGCTTCACCGTTCTGATTGATCTGACCATAGTTTGCGTCGACCTCGAGCCCTTCGAAATCGTCCCGCAGGATGAAGTTCAGCACGCCGGACACAGCATCTGCGCCATAGACTGACGATGCACCGCCGGTCACAATCTCGATGTTCTGGATCAGCAGTCGCGGGATGGCATCGACGTCAACGGACAGTGAACCGGCAGAGGAGCCGACGTGGCGGCGCCCGTCCACGAGAGTCAGGGTCCGGTTCGAGCCGAGGCTCCGCAGGTTCGGAAGCGAGAGTCCGCCGTCATTGAGGTTGCCTCCCGTCGTGTCGGACGGGACGATCGAGTTCGACAGGGCCGGGATCGTCGCCAGGTAGTCGATGACCGTCGACTGACCCGTCGACAGCAGGGCTTCGCGCGAAACCTGGATCAATGGTGTCGGGGCGTTCGTCGGATCGCGGCGGATACGTGAGCCGGTGACGACGACCTCTTCGACCTCGGTCGCCTGCTCATCCTGATCGGACTGCGCGGATTGGGCGAAAGCCGGGGCAGCCAGCGTCAGTACGCCGGCTAGAACCGTGGTTCCGAAGAGAAATTTACGCTGGGTAAGCATGGTCGATGGCCCCTTGACTGATTCAGGGTCAGGCCTTGCAAGCCTGACTGTGATCCCAGTGCTAGCAGACCGTAACAGCGCCGCAACCATTGCGGCGTGATCTGGGCGATGTGAACGCTGATTTGTTACACTTCGGACACAGTTCCAACACGCGGGGCGCGAACGCCCTCCAGGCTACAGGTTTTCCCGCAGCCAGCCGGCAGCGCGGGCCACCAGATTGCCGCGATGAACGCGGGGGGCATCGGCCGCCGTGATCTGTCGTGACATCAGCTTGCGGGCAGACACGGCCTCGCGCGGGCCGTAGGCGGCGCGCAACAGTACCCCGGCGGCGGAACAGAAGGCAGGGCCGGACGCGGCGTCCGCGAGGTGGGGCGCGCGCTGGGGGCGACCGAGGCGGACCGGGCGGTCGAAGACGCGGACCGCGAGCTCGCGAACGCCATTCAACTGGCTGGCACCACCCGTCAGCACCAGGCCCGCCCCGGGTTCCAGCCCAACGCCAGCGGCGCGCAGGCGGTCCCGCAAGAGCTCCAGAGTCTCCTCGACGCGCGGCGCGATCACAGTCTTGAGCATAGCCCGGGGGACGATGACGGGGCCGGCTGCAGCGTCCTCGCCGCGCGGCGGAGCCTCCAGCATCTCGCGGTCTTCATTGGCGCTGGCCATGGCCGAGCCGTGCAGGGTCTTCAACCGTTCGGCCCCGGCGCGCGAGGTCGACAGTCCACGGGCGATATCGGCCGTGACGTGATCACCGCCGATGTTCAGCGATTCGATGTGCAGCAGCGACCGACCGCCCCAGACGGCAGCGCTGGTCGATCCGCCCCCCATGTCGATGCAGACGCAGCCCAGATCCATCTCGTCCTCTTCCAGAGAGGCCAGCGAAGACACAACGGGGGCCGCAGCGACGCCCTGAAGGTCAAGATGCGCCAGTTCGAGGCAGTGGCTCAGCGACGTGAAAGCCCCCTCGGCCATCGACACGACCAGCAGGTCCAGCCCTAGGGAACCGCCATGCATTGACCGCGGATCGTGCACGCCGCGGGCGCCGTCCACCGACCAGGCGATCGGCAGGACATGAATGGGCCGGCGGTTGGGCAGCCGGATCTGCGCCAGGGCCATGCCGATGGCACGCGCGAGGTCGGCATCCCCGACCGGCCCGGCCCCGAGGGAGACCTTGGCCCGGACCCTGTGGCTGGCCATCTGGCCGATCGCAGTGGTGACGATCACGCCTGAGACCGGGGCACCGGCGGTACGCTCTGCCCGTTCGACGGCATGGCCGATGGCCTGGGCAGCCTCGTCCATATTGACGATCGCACCGCCACGCACCCCCCGGGACTGGACGTGGCTGGCGCCGGCGACGCGGATGGTCCGGTCGGCATGGCGCACCCCGTCCGGCTTCATGATGAAACAGGCGACCTTGGACTGCCCGAGGTCGAGGGCAGCGACCACCGGCGCGCGCGCGGCCGCCCTGCCCGCCTCGATCGAGGGATCCGTCTTCTTGCCAGCCATTCTGCCGCTGCCTTCTACTCGAACTGATTGCTACGGCTGCCCGCACCGGGGCGGACCGCGACCTGGCCTTCTGTGCGCAGGTCGATGCGGGCGAAGCCGAGCTCCAGCAGCCGCTCCCTTTGATCAAGGGCGTCGAGCTGGATCAGCGCCGCCTCCTGATTGACGGCAGGCAACTGGATCAGGCCGCCGTCCCGAAGCCGCAGGTCCCAACGCCGCTCGTCGACACGCACGAGAGCATCGACACGGCTCATCAGCCGGGGACGTTCTTCCAGCAGGTTGAGCAGGTCCCCTGCTGCCCTGTCGGCCCCGGCTCCCACGATCAGCGGCAGATCAGAATAGCGGCCGGGGTCGGCCCCGGGGATGGCACGGCCGTCACTGTCGATGACAAGGACGCGTCCACCGGTTTGCCAGATGGCCAGCCGATCGTGCTCGACGACGGAGACGACGAGGGTATCGGGCAGAAGCCGGACCACCCGGGCCTCCTTGACCCAGCCGACCGCCTGGACGCTGGCCTGCAGGGCGGCCAGATCAAGACCAGTGATCGGCTGGCCCGCCTGGACGTCCAGAGCGCGCTGGATAGCCGGCGTGGCTTCGGCCGAGGCACCGGTGATGTGAACGCGGCGCAGCTTTAGCCCCATGCCGGTCGTCAGGTTGTCCATGCCCTGCTGGAACGACTGTTCGATCCGCTCGGCCCGGGCCCCGGTGGCGAGCACCAGAACCAGCACGCCGACCCCGGCACAGATGGACAGGACAACCGCGCGGGGCGTCAGGTCCAGCCGGCCCAGCGCCGCCATCTTGCCGGGCACACCGCCGGCGCTTCCGCGTGGACCACGCGCACGACCGCCCGAGGCTTTCGGGCCCCCGCCTCGCTTCGGCATCGACGCTGCATTCGCGCGCCGACCGCCGCGGACTACCGCGGGCATGAGGCGTCCTCCACCATCCACCGGACCAGATCTTGATAGCTCATCCCGACCCAGATCGCCTGCTCCGGAACCAGAGAGGTGGGGGTCATGCCGGGCTGAGTGTTGACCTCCAGCAAGACGAGTTCGTCCTTAACATCGTCATAACGAAAATCGGACCGGCTGACGCCCCGGCAGCCGAGAGCCGCATGCGCCCGCTCGGATTCCCGCAGGGCGGCCTCGAAAACATGGGCGGGGATGTCGGCCGGAAGCCTGTGGATGGATCCGCCCGGCGCGTATTTGGCCTCATAGTCATAGAAGCCCTTCACGGGGGTGATGTCGGTCACGGTCAAGGCGCGCGGGCCGGTCGCCTCACCAATCACGGCCACCGCCAGTTCCTTGCCGGGGATATAGGGCTCGACCATCACCTGGTCGCCATAGGTCCAGTCGGCGGATCCGACCTCGGCCTGGGGGCCATTGGCCCCGGCCGGCACCAGATAGACCCCGACGGAGGATCCCTCGGCGTTCGGCTTGATGATATAGGGCGGGTCGATCACGTGGCGGCGCGCCACCTCGTGGCGGTCGAACAGGCCGCCTCCGGGGACGACTACGCCCGCCGCGCCCAGAACGGCCTTGGTCTTGTCCTTGTCCATCGTCAGGGCCGAGGCCAGGACGCCGGAGTGGGTGTAGGGGATCTGCAGGGTCTCGAGGATCCCCTGGACGCAGCCATCCTCGCCCCATTCGCCGTGCAGGGCATTCAGGACCACGTCGGGCTTCAGGGCCGCCAGAACCGAGGCGAGGTCGCGGCCGGCGTCAATCCGGGAGACCTTCGCAACCTGCCCCTCAAGGGCGTCAGCGCACTCCTTGCCGGAGGATAGCGACACCTCCCGCTCGGAGGACAGGCCGCCCATCAGGACGGCGACGTGCAGGTCTTTCAGCGAGCGGGTCATAAGCGATCCGGAGCGTTCTGCGCGGGTTACAGGGGTCGGCCGATCCTCTTGATCTCCCATTCAAGGTTTACACCGCGTTTACTTTG
>JAIEQA010000068.1 GCA_019748095.1 Caulobacteraceae bacterium
CACGCGCCGCGCCGCCGACCCCGGCTCCGGCGCGTCCAACCCCGCCCCGGCCCGTTCCGCCCCGACCGGCCGCCCCCAGCCGGACCGAACCCTCTCTGGATCTGGACGCTCTCGCGGGCCCCCGCCGTCCGGTGCCGACGCAAGGGCCGCGGGCTCCGACCGGTCAGCAGGGTCAGGGGCAGGCCCCGCAGGCGACCGGGCCGCAGCTGACGGCGATTTTCAATCAGGTCTATCCCAACTGGACCCTGCCCTGCGACATCCCCGGTGCGAACGCCCTGCGGATCGAGATGGATGTGACCCTGGCTCCCGACGGACGGATCAGCTCCGGACCAACCCTGCGCAACGCCCGGTCGGACTCCGTCTATCGCGCTGCCGCTGACGGGGCGCTGAGGGCGATCCGCCAGACCGCGCCGTTTGACGTTCCGGCAGGGTTTCCGGGCGGTGCCTACCGGCCGGTCTTCGTCACCGAACGGGCCTGCCGGAACCGTTGATGGCTGTGCTGATCATCCCTGACACCCAAACTGGCAAGGCCTGCCGTCCTCAAAGTCGCCCCATTCGCCCGCAAGCTGGCGTTTGTCACATGGTCTGGCGATAAGGACCGGGACACCCGCCTTCGTCTGGAGACATCGATGCGTCTGAACCTGATCCTCGGCACGGTCGCGGCCATCGGCATCGCGGCAGGCTCACTGGTCCAGGCCCAGACGCCAACCCAGGGCCTGAATGGGGGGGCGCGTCCCGTGCAGGGGCAGCCCGCGCAGACGGGCGAGCCGATCGAGGTCGAGATCGACCAGGGCGTACTTCGCCCCTTCCAGATCGCCGTGGCCCCGTTCAGCGGCCAGAACGGAACCTCGATCGCGGAGGTCCTGTCGGGGAACCTGCGTCGGTCGGGATTCTTTGAGCCGATCAATCCGGCCAGCTTCATCGAGACCAACCTGACGCTGGCCAATGCGCCCAACTTTCCGCAGTGGACCCAGATCGGGGCGCAAGCGGTGCTTTACGGCTCGGTCACAGCACGGCCGGATGGTCGCAACGACTTCGGCTTCCGGCTGTACGATCCCTACCGTCAGTGCCAGCTGGTCAGCTATAATTTCACCGCCACGCCGGAACAGTGGCGCCGGATCGCCCACAAGATCGCCGATGTCGTCTATGCGCGGATGACCGGCGAGACCGGCATTTTCGACACCCGCATCATCTATGTCGCCGAAAGCGGCACCGAGCTGAACCGCCTGTCACGCCTCGCGATCGTCGATCAGGACGGGTACAATCCCGTCTTCCTGACTGACGGGTCGGAGATCATCCTGACGCCGCGCTTCTCGTCCAACCCGGACGAGATCACCTATATGGCGCTGGGCGAGGACTACAGCCGCATCTACCTGTACAACCTGACCACCGGGCGGCGCGAAAGCCTCGGTGAGTTCGACGGTCAGGCGCTGGCCCCCCGCTATTCCCCGGATGGGACCAAGGTCGCCTTCTCGATCATTCGCGGCGGCAACACCGACGTCTATGTGATGAACCTGCGCACGCGCCAGCTGTCGCGCCTGACCTCTGATCCGGGCATCGACACCTCGCCCTCGTTCAGTCCCGATGCGTCGCGGATCGTGTTCAACTCGGACCGGACCGGCACGCCCCGCCTGTATGTGATGAACGCTGACGGTTCGGGCCAGCGCCCGATCAGCCGAGGTGGCGGCAGCTACACCGCACCGGCCTGGAGCCCGCGCGGCGACCTGATCGCCTTCACCAAGTCCGGCGGCGGCCAGTTCGGCATCGGGGTGATGAACGTCGACGGTTCCGGTGAGCGGATGCTGAGCCGCAGCTATTTCGAGGAAGGGCCGTCCTGGGCCCCCAATGGCCGCTACCTCATGTTTTCGCGCCAGACCCGCGGCGGAAATACAAATCTGTGGATGGTGGACCTGTCCGGCCGGGTCATCGCCCAGTCCGGCTATCAGGGGCGGGGATCCGACCCGGCCTGGTCGCCGCTGCTGGACGACAGTCCTGCCAACCTGGGCGTCGGCCAGGGACCTGACAGCTGTTCGTCCTAGACCTGTCCCCGGCCAGTCCGGGATCAACCATTACCTGCGGCCATGGCCCATGTTAGGGATCCAGGTGTCCGCCAGAGAGAAGGAGACGACCCGATGATGTCCACGTCCACCATCACCAGACTGGCCCTGGCGGGATTGCTGACCGTGTCGATTGCGGCCTGCGCGCCACGACGTCCCGTCGAAGGGGCAACCGGTACGCCGGGCCCGTC
This sequence comes from Caulobacteraceae bacterium, assembly GCA_019748095.1. Classification (GTDB taxonomy): domain Bacteria; phylum Pseudomonadota; class Alphaproteobacteria; order Caulobacterales; family Caulobacteraceae; genus Brevundimonas. Next base: position 2,249 of record JAIEQA010000068.1, read on the forward strand.
CGCCAATGTGCCGGCCTATCCGGGCCCCGGCACCGGCGGCATCGGCGGCGGAGCCATCGGCGCAGCCGCGCCGGGCTCCGAGCAGGATTTCGTCGTCAATGTCGGCGACCGGATCTATTTCGACCTCGACAGCTATTCGGTCAGCCCCGAAGCCTATCCGCGCCTGGACGCCCAGGCGGCGTGGCTGGCGCGTTATCCCCAGATCACGGTTCGCATTGAGGGCAATGCCGATGAGCGCGGCACCCGCGAGTACAATCTGGCATTGGGTGCCCGACGGGCCGAATCGATCCGCAACTATCTGATCGAGCGGGGCGTGTCCGCCGGACGGATCGACACGATCAGCTTCGGCAAGGAGCGGCCGATTGCGGCCGGATCGAACGAAGACTCGTGGGCTCGCAACCGCAATGGTCACACCGCGATCGTCTCGGGCACCCGATAGATCAGGCCCTGCCGCGCCCGTGAGGCGCGCTGCCTGCGACCAGGGACAGAAGGGCGTTCGCACCTGCGGACGCCCTTTCTTTTTGACCCGGCCGATGCTGCGTTGCACACAGTGCCAGTGCTTTGCCTGAGGGGGCCATGGTGGATATTGAAGCGACGGGCGGACTGGTGACCGGAGGCATGATCGCGGGGGCGGTCGAAAAGCCGACCGGCCATGCCGGAGAGGCCCACACGGCCTGCAGCGATTGCGGAGAGCCCGTCAGCGGCAAGTTCTGCTCCAACTGCGGCCAACCCACCCACGTCCACCGCAGCCTGCTGCACCTCGGCGAGGAATTGCTGCACGGCGTCATGCATTTTGACGCGCGGATCTGGCGCACCCTGCCGCTGCTGCTGCTGAACCCCGGCAAGCTGACCCGCGAATGGATTCACGGCAAACGAACGCGCTACGTCTCGCCGCTGGCGATCTTTCTGTTCACCGTCTTCCTGATGTTCTTCGCCCTGAGTTTCGGCGGCGCTGAGGTGGTTCGCAGCCAGAGCCTGGATGAGCAACTGGCCGACGCCCGCATCGCCGTGACGGAGCTGCAGACGTCGATCGCCGAGACGGAGGCGAGGGCGGCGGCCGATGAACCCGGGGCGGCGGGCGTGTTGACCGGCCTTCAGGCCGGACTGGCTGGAGCGCAGGGGCGGGTCAAGGCTCTGGAGGAAGCCAGGACGGCGGCACCCCGGCCTGATGGCCTGCAGCCCGGCAGCTGGCAGGCGGGCCTTGCGGATTCGGTGCGCGACGGGTCGTTCCACGTTGGCTTCGGTGACGAGAAGACCGAGGAAAAGATCCTGCACAAACTCGCGAACCCGGACTTCGCAGTCTACAAGATCCAGCAGACGGCCTACAAATTCGCCTTCCTCCTGATCCCGCTGTCGATTCCGTTCGTGTGGCTGTTGTTCCTCTGGAAGCGAGGATTCACCTGGTACGATCACGGCGTGTTTGTGCTGTACTCCCTTACGTTCATGTCCATCCTGACCATGGCGATCGGAATCCTGGGACGCTCGGAGAGCTGGGGGACCAGCACGGTCGCAAGCCTCCTTATGCTGTCGGTGCCGGTACACATGTTTGCCCAGCTGAAGGGCACCTATGGGCTGTCATGGTTTTCGGCCCTGTGGCGAACGCTTGTGCTGCTGAGCTTCTGTGTGCTCACCATCTCGATTTTCCTGGTGGCGATCATCGTCATGGGGCTCACCGGCTGATGCCGGGTCTTGCCGTTGCCGCAAATCGGTGGAACCTGTGATGCCATGAACAAGCCGCTTGCCTGCCGGACGATCGCTTTCGCCCTCGCTCTTGCCGGGACCTCCCTGACTGCACCCGCAGGGTTGGCCCAGACCCAGGCTCAGCCGCTTCCCCCGGTCCAGTGGGACAGCCGGCGGCTGGAACAGCTGGACCGGAACGTGCGCCGTCTTGAGCGTGCGGTGACACAGAGGAACAGTCAGGGACAACCGGTTCTGGTCGAGCCGGATCCGGAGGTCGTCGCTCTTCAGGGGCGGGTGTCGTCGATAGATCAGCGCCTTGAGGATCTGGAGGCGACCGTCCAGCGGGTGAATGCCGACTTCGAGCGCCTGACGTTCCAGCTGGATGAGAGCGATCGGGACAATGCGGCGCTGCGCACCCGGCTGACTGATGCGGAGGCCCGACTGGAGCGCCTGGAGACGGCCGCGCAACGCGCGGAGGCCGCCGCCCGAGAAGCTGCAGAGGCCGCGACCCGTTCGCCCACGGGGGACGCGGTTTCGGACCTGGCGGCGGCGCGTGCCCTGGCCGGCACGGACCCCGTTGCCGGCCGTGCGGCGCTGGAGCGTCTGGTGACCAACTGGCCCGACACGCCGTCGGCCAGGGAAGCCCTGTGGCGGATCGGCGATCTGGTGCGTGCGTCCGGCGATCAGGCCGGGGCCGTGCAGCAGTATGCCAGTGCGCTCGCCGGATGGCCGACCCTGCCGTGGGCGGGCGAAGTCACGCTCAAGCTTGCCCGGGGTCTGGAAGCGACGGATCGCGACAGTCAGGCCTGCGCCGCCCTGGGCGAATACAATCGTCGCTATGCCGCGACCTCCACGCCGGCGCTTCGGACGATCGCTGCCGAAACCCGAACCCGGGCCGGGTGTCGCTGAACCCGGACGTTCGGGTCGCGGCCCTCGCCGGTCGCATCGCGGAACGGCTGAACACACGTCTTCAGCAGACTGTCCGGCCGCCCGTCGCCCTCGCCCTGTCGGGTGGCGGCGACTCCATGGCCCTGCTGGAGGTTGCGTCGGACTGGGCCCGAGCGGCAGGACGGCGACTGGTGGCCATCACGGTTGATCACGGGCTGAACCCCGCCAGCCGGGACTGGAGCCGGACCTGTGCCCGGGCGGCCGGGGCAGCGGGGGCGGACTGGCTTGAACGCCGCTGGAACGGGGACAAGCCTGTCACCGGTTTGCCGGCAGCCGCCCGCCGGGCGCGCCACGCCCTGATCGCCGAGGCGGCCCGGGAGGTGGGGGCCAAGGTCGTGTTGCTCGCCCACACCGCTGACGATGTCGCCGAAAGTGACTGGATGCGATCCCGCGGCTCGACCCTGGGGGGGCTAAGGGAATGGTCCCCCTCTCCGGCCTGGCCCGAGGGGCGGGGCCTGATGCTGTTGCGCCCGATGCTGGGCGAACGGCGCGAGGACCTGCGGGACCTGCTGCGGGGCCGAGGCCGGGGCTGGATCGAGGACCCGGGCAACGCCGGATTCGCCCGGGGTGAGGCACGCAGGGCGTTGGGCCCTCTCCGGTCCGGCCAGGGCGGGTCGTTCGTCTCGCCGTTGACGCTGGACCGCGAGCGCGGGGGCGGACGTGCTGTCGCCCTGCCGTTGGGAGAGGGTTTCGAAGGGTCGGGTGATGTCGCCATGACCCTGCTGTGTGCGGCCGGACACGATCGGGTGCCTCGCCTTGATCGTCTGAGCGCCCTGAGGGCCCGCCTTGCCGGAGGCGACCCCTTCGTCGCCACCCTCGCGGGGGCCCGCGTGCAATCGAGCAAAGGCCGGCTGCTCATCACCCGCGAAGCCGGTGAGCTGCGCCGGTGTCCGCCGGTGCCGGTCTGTCTTGTGCCCGGGCAGGCCACGGTCTGGGACGGCCGGTACGAGATTACGGCCGGGGAGGAAGGTTGGCGTGTCGTCCCTGCCCTGGGCCGTCTGGCCGGGCTGTCGGACGCGGACCGTGCCGTCGTGGCCCGGTCGCTGCCCGCCGCGCGTGGAGCCCTGCCGGTCCTGATCCGGGACGGAGCGCCTGCCCCGGTTCTTGCATGGCGGCAGGCCCGGGTTCGCAGCCTTGCGCCACGCCGCCTGAGCCTGGCGCTGGGCGAAACGACGCAGGAAAGCGACCTCGATCGAACGATCCATGGCGAAACAGCGCCGCCTGACCTACTTTGACGACAGAGATGCAAAAACCCATGCCGACCATACAATCGGTGACGAGGATTTCAGAGCGATGAACCTGCGTAATTTCGCGATCTGGGGCGTGATCATTCTGGGCCTGCTGGCGGTCTATGCCGCGATCAGCCAGAACGGGGGCGCGACCATGCCCGGTCAGGCGGCAGGGGCCCCGGCCGAAGGTCGACCCGAGCCCGCCACCTATTCCGAGCTGGTCACGGCCATCGAGGGGCGCCAGATCAAGTCGGTCTCCGTCCGTGGTGATCAGGTCACCGGTGTTTACCAGAACAACACCCGCTTCACTGCCACGACCCCCTATCCCAACGAGAGTCTGGTCGAGGCCATCCGGGCTTCGGGGGCCATTGTGGATGTGAAGACCACCCGTCAGGCGTGGTGGCAGGGCCTGCTGGTCGGCCTGCTACCGATCCTGCTGCTGGTGGGGGTCTGGATCTTCTTCATGCGCCAGATGCAGGGCGGCGCGCGCGGGGCCATGGGCTTCGGCAAGTCCAAGGCCAAGCTGCTGACCGAGCACAAGGGTCGCAAGACATTTGAGGACGTGGCCGGCGTCGACGAGGCCAAGGAAGAACTGCAGGAGGTCGTCGACTTCCTGAAAGATCCGGGCAAGTTCCAGCGTCTGGGCGGCAAGATCCCCAAGGGAGCGCTGCTGGTGGGCCCTCCCGGTACCGGCAAGACGCTGCTGGCCCGTGCCGTGGCCGGGGAGGCGGGCGTGCCCTTCTTCTCCATCTCCGGCTCCGACTTCGTGGAAATGTTCGTGGGCGTCGGCGCGAGCCGCGTGCGCGATATGTTCGAACAGGCCAAGAAGAACGCCCCCTGCATCATCTTCATCGACGAGATCGACGCCGTGGGTCGCCACCGGGGTGCCGGTCTGGGCGGCGGCAATGACGAGCGCGAACAGACGTTGAACCAGCTGCTGGTCGAGATGGACGGGTTCGAGGCCAACGAGGGCATCATCCTGATCGCCGCGACGAACCGCCCCGACGTTCTGGATCCCGCCCTGCTGCGGCCGGGTCGTTTCGACCGTCAGGTCGTCGTGCCCAACCCCGATGTCTCGGGTCGCGAGCGCATCCTTCGCGTGCACATGAAGGATGTGCCCCTGGCCGCCGATGTGAACACCAAGACCATCGCCCGCGGGACGCCCGGCTTCTCGGGGGCGGATCTGGCCAACCTCGTGAACGAGGCGGCCCTGATGGCGGCGCGCAAGGACCGGCGCATGGTCACCCAGCGCGATTTCGAGGACGCCAAGGACAAGGTCATGATGGGCGCCGAGCGCAAATCGATGGCCATGAACGAGGAAGAACGCCGCCTGACCGCCTATCACGAGGGTGGCCACGCCATCGTCGCCATGAACGTCAAGATGGCGGACCCGGTGCACAAGGCGACCATCGTCCCGCGTGGACAGGCTCTGGGCATGGTCATGCAACTGCCGGAAGGCGACCGCTATTCCATGAAGTACCAGCAGATGATTGACCGGATCGCCATCATGGCCGGTGGTCGCGTGGCCGAGGAGATCATCTTCGGCAAGGAGAACATCACCTCGGGCGCGTCCTCCGACATCCAGCAGGCCACCAAACTGGCCCGCCGCATGGTGACCCAGTGGGGCTTCTCCGACGTGCTGGGCACCGTGGCCTATGGCGAGAACGAGCAGGAGGTCTTCCTCGGCCACTCCGTCGCGCGCAGCCAGAACATCTCGGAAGAGACGGCCCGAACCATCGATTCCGAGGTCCGGAAACTGGTCACGTCCGGCTGGGACGAGGCCCGCAAGATCCTGACCGACAAGGCCGCAGACCTCGAGACACTGGCCCAGGCCCTGCTGGAGTACGAGACCCTGTCCGGCGAGGAGATCAAGGATCTGCTGGAGAAGGGCGCGGCCCCGAACCGCGACGAGAACAACTTCCCCAACGCCGGCCCGTC
>JAIEQA010000001.1 GCA_019748095.1 Caulobacteraceae bacterium
GGAATGGCTTCCTTCACCGAAGCGACAATCGTGTCGCCCACCGAGGCGTAGCGGCGCTTGGAGCCGCCCAACACCTTGATGCACATGACCCGGCGAGCACCCGAATTGTCGGCTACCTCCAGGTTAGTTTGCATCTGGATCATTTGATCAGATCTTTCTGATTACGAAGCCGAGGCCGAGGAGTCCGACAGGACTTCCCAGCGCTTCAGCTTGGACTTGGGGGCGCACTCGATGATGCGGGCCTGATCGCCCACCTTGAGGGCGTTGGCTTCGTCGTGAGCGTGGTACTTCTTGGACAGGCGCACGATCTTTTTCAGGACCGGGTGCAGCAGGGTGCGTTGGACGACGACGACGACAGTCTTGTCGCCCTTGTCGGAGACGACCACGCCTTCGAGAACTCGTTTGGGCATCTTCGTTTCCTTAAACCGCTGCGCGATTTGCACGCAGGAGCGTGGAAATGCGGGCGATGTCCTTGCGCACTTCCGAGACCCGATGGGTCTTTTCCATCTGGCCGGTGGCGGCCTGGAAGCGCAGGTTGAACTGTTCCTTCTTGAGCTTCAGAAGCTCATCGGCCAGCTGGTCGGGCGTCTGGGCCCGGAGGTCGGCGATCTTGGTCATGCGCCAGCGTGCTCCACATGGGCGACACCGGCGTCGAGGCGGGTGACCACCTTCGTACGAACCGGCAGCTTGGCGGCACCGAGACGCAGGGCCTCACGGGCAATGTCGTCCGGCACGCCGTCGATTTCGAAAAGGATCCGGCCCGGGTGGCAGCGCGCCGCCCAGTGATCCACGGCGCCCTTGCCCTTGCCCATGCGGACTTCGGCCGGCTTGCCCGTGACGGGCAGGTCGGGGAACACGCGGATCCAGACGCGGCCCTGGCGCTTCATCTGGCGGGTGATCGCGCGGCGGGCCGCCTCGATCTGACGCGCCGTGATGCGTTCCGGCTCCACCGTCTTCAGGCCATAGGACCCGAAGTTCAGCGAGAAGCCACCCTTGGCGGCACCGTGAATGCGGCCCTTGAAGGCCTTGCGGTACTTGGTTTTCTTCGGTTGCAGCATGACTTAGCTCTCACGTGCCCGGTCGCGGCGCGGACCGCGATCACCACGGGGACCGCCGCGTTCACGGCCTTCGTTGGACGACGGACCGGCAGCCTCGGCAGCCCAGCGCTTGTCCTGCGCCATCGGGTCGTGCTCCAGCACTTCGCCTTTGAAGACCCAGACCTTCACACCGATGATGCCGTAGGTCGTCTTGGCCTGGATGAAGCCGTAGTCGATGTCGGCGCGCAGGGTGTGCAGCGGCACACGGCCTTCGCGATACCATTCCATCCGCGCGATCTCGGCACCGCCGAGGCGGCCCGACACGTTGATGCGGACGCCCTTGGCACCGAGGCGCATGGCGGACTGCATCGAACGCTTCATGGCGCGGCGGAAGGCGATCCGGCGTTCCAGCTGCTGCGCGATGTTCTCGGCGATCAACTGGGCGTCCGTCTCGGGCTTGCGCACTTCGACGATGTTCAGGTGAACTTCACCCTCGGTACGCGCCGAGATGTCCTTGCGGAGCTTCTCGATGTCTGCGCCCTTCTTGCCGATCACGACACCCGGACGGGCGGCATAGATCGTCACGCGGCACTTCTTGTGCGGACGCTCGATGATGATGCGCGACACGCCGGCGGCGTTCAGGCGTTCCTTCAGCCACGTGCGCAGCTTGAGGTCCTGGTGCAGCAGTTTGGCGTATTCGGCCCCGCGGGCGAACCAGCGGCTGTCCCACGTACGGTTGATACCGAGGCGCAGACCGATCGGATTGATTTTCTGACCCATCAGGCGGCCTCACCGGCTTCGCGAACCACGATGGTGATCTCCGCGAAAGGTTTCAGGATGCGCGACGAGCGGCCACGAGCACGGCTCGCGAAACGCTTCATCACCAGGTTCTTGCCCACGAAGGCCTCGGCGACGACCAGGTTGTCGATGTCGAGGTTGTGGTTGTTCTCGGCGTTCGACACGGCCGAATACAGCACCTTGCGGACGTCGGTGGCGATGCGCTTGCGGCTGAATTCCAGCTCGTTCAGCGCCTTCTGCACCGGCAGGCCGCGGATCGACTGGGCGACCAGGTTCAGCTTCTGGGGGCTGATCCGGACGTTCACCAGCTTGGCGCGCGCTTCGGTCGGGGCGACCCGACGGGGGTTCTTGGTCTGGGCCATCAGTTATTTCCTTTTGGCCTTCTTGTCCGCCGCGTGGCCCGGGAAGTTCCGGGTCGGGGCGAACTCGCCGAACTTCATGCCGACCATTTCCTCGGAAACCGACACCGGCACATGCTTGAGGCCGTTGTGGACACCGAAGGTCAGGCCGACGAACTGCGGCAGGATGGTGGAGCGGCGCGACCAGGTCTTGATCACGTCCTTGCGGCCCGACGTCGAGACGGCGTCGGCCTTCTTGAGCAGATACCCGTCGACAAACGGGCCTTTCCAGGAGGAGCGGGCCATCTTTAGCGAGCCTTCTTAACGTGGCGGGTACGGATGATGAACTTGTCCGTCGCCTTGTTCTTGCGGGTGCGGGTCCCCTTGGTGTCCTTGCCCCACGGCGTAACCGGGGTACGACCACCAGAGGTCCGGCCTTCACCACCACCGTGCGGGTGGTCGATCGGGTTCATGGCGACGCCGCGAACGTGCGGACGCCAGCCCATGTGACGGACGCGGCCGGCCTTGCCGAGGTTCTGGTTCATGTGGTCGGGGTTCGAAACCGCGCCCACCGTGGCCATGCAGCCGTCCAGGACCATGCGAAGCTCGCCCGAACCCAGACGGATCTGGGCGTAGCCGGCATCGCGGCCGACCAGCTGGGCGTAGGCACCGGCCGAACGGGCCAGCTGGGCGCCCTTGCCCGGCTTCATTTCGACATTGTGGATGATCGTGCCGACCGGCACCGAGCGCAGCGGCATCGCATTGCCCGGCTTCACGTCGACCTTTTCGCCGGCCACGACCGAGTCGCCCGCCTTCAGGCGTTGCGGCGCGATGATGTAGGCCTTTTCCCCGTCCTCATAGACGATGAGGGCGATGAAGGCGGTCCGGTTCGGATCGTATTCCAGGCGCTCGACGGTCGCCGTGGCGAACTTCCGGCGCTTGAAGTCGATCTTGCGGTACAGCGTCTTGGCACCACCGCCGCGGAAGCGGACAGCGATACGACCACCGGCGCCGCGACCACCCGACTTGGTCAGGCCTTCGGTCAGCGACTTCTCGGGGCGTCCCTTGTGGAGCTCCGAGCGGTCGATCAGCACCAGGGCGCGACGGCCCGGCGATGTCGGATTGTAGGTTTTCAAGGCCATCTGATCAGAGCCCCGTGGTGACGTCGATCGACTGGCCTTCAGCCAGCGTCACGATCGCTTTTTTGATGTCGACCCGACGGCCCATGATGCCGCGGAAGCGCTTGGTCTTGCCCTTCTGGACCAGGGTGTTGACCTTCAGGACGTTGACCTTGAACAGGCTTTCGACCGCAGCGGCGATCTCATCCTTGGTCGAGGTGCCCGCGACGCGGAACACGACCTTGTTCTGCTCCGACAGGATCGTCGCCTTCTCGGTGATGATCGGCGACAGGATGGTGTCGTAGTGTTTGGCGGTTGGAGCGGCGGCCATTACGCGGCTTCCTTCTCGGCTTGCTCGCGACGCGAGGGCTTGTAGTCGGCGTAGGTGGCCTCGATGGCCTCCACGGCAGACTTCGTCAGCACCAGCTTGTCAGCGCGCAGGATGTCATAAACGTTCAGGCCGGCGTTCGGCAGGACGTGGATCTGCGGGATGTTGCGCGACGCCAGGGCGAAGTTCGCATCCACTTCCGGTCCGGCGATGATCAGCGTCCGGGTCCAGCCCAGCTTGCCGAAAGTCTCGCGCAGGGCCGAGGTCTTGGCTTCCTTGACCGTCAGGGCGTCGACGACGACGAGGTCGCCGGTCTTGGCCTTGGACGACAGGGCGTGACGCAGGGCCAGGGCACGGACCTTCTTGGGAAGATCAAAGCCGTGATCGCGGACGATCGGGCCGAAGGCGCGCGAACCGCCGACGAACTGGGGCGCACGACGCGAACCGTGACGGGCGCCGCCGGTGCCCTTCTGCTTGTACATCTTCTTGCCGGTGCGAGAGTTCTCGTTCCGGGTCTGAACCTTGTGCGTGCCGGCGCGGCGCTTGGCCAGCTGCCAGTTGACGTAGCGGGCCAGCAGGTCGCCGCGGATGTCGGTGATGCCGAACACGGCGTCCGACAGCTCGACGTCGCCCGAGGCCTTGCCGTCCAGTTTGATGACCGAGAGTTTCATTACGCTTCACCGCCTTCAACGGCTTCGGCGGCCGGAGCGGTCTCTTCCGCCGGGGTCTCGGCGGGCTGCTCGGCGGCGGCCGGGGCCGACTTGGACTTGATGCCGCCCGGGAAGGGGGCGTCGGCCGGACGGGCCTTCTTGATGGCGTCGCGGACCTTCACATAGGTGCCGTCGTGGCCCGGGACCGCGCCCTTGACCAGGATCAGGCCGCGCTCGCTGTCGATGCGGACGACGGTCAGGTTCTGGACCGAGACGATCTCCTGACCCAGGTGACCGGCCATCTTCTTGCCCGGGAAGGTGCGGCCCGGATCCTGGCGGTTGCCGGTCGAGCCGTGCGAACGGTGCGAGACCGAGACGCCGTGCGTGGCGCGCAGGCCGCCGAAGTTCCAGCGCTTCATGGCGCCGGCGAAGCCCTTGCCGACGGTCGGCGCCTGGACGTCCACCTTCTGCCCGACCACGAAGTGATCGGCGGTGAACTCGGCGCCCACGTCCAGCAGGCCGTCCGCGTCGACGCGGAACTCGGTGACGTAGGCCTTCGGCTCAACCTCGGCCTTGGCGAAGACTTCGCGCTGGGCCTTGTTGGTGTTCTTGGCCTTCTTCGTGCCGGCGCCCAGCTGCAGGGCGACGTAGCCGTCCCGCTCCTGGGTGCGCTGGCCGACGACCTGGCAGCCGTCGAGTTGAAGCACAGTGACCGGAACGTGCGCGCCGTCTTCGGCGAACACGCGGGTCATGCCCAGCTTCTTGGCGATCACGCCCGTGCGCATCGGATCCCGCCTTCTCTTCTTAGATCTTGATCTCGACGTCCACGCCGGCGGACAGGTCGAGCTTCATGAGCGCGTCCACGGTCTGCGGGGTGGGGTCGACGATGTCGAGGACACGCTTGTGCGTGCGGATTTCAAACTGCTCGCGCGACTTCTTGTCGACGTGCGGCGAGCGGTTCACGGTGAACTTTTCGATCAGGGTCGGCAGCGGGATCGGACCACGAACGGTCGCGCCCGTGCGCTTGGCGGTGTTGACGATCTCGCGCGTCGAAAAGTCGAGGACGCGGTGATCGAAGGCCTTGAGCCTGATGCGGATGCTTTGATCCATATCGGTCGTATTTCCCAAGCAGGCGAACCTGCGTCCCTGTGAACCATTTCAAAGACCGGAGGCCTTCAGGCACGAATGCCTTCAGAGTACGCACGTCCGCAAAAACGATCGGCCCACGCAGTCACCCGCGAGAGCCGTTGAAGTCCCTGGTCGCTGCAAAGAACAGGTCCGAGGTCGTTCCTGCGAACCGCGTCTGCAGCCTGAGCTGCACAGCCGGTCCAACAAGAGTTGGCGCTTATGACGATTGATTCCGTTTTGGTCAAGCGTGGCGCGGCGGCCTGACCGTCTTTCTCTCAGAAAGACGGCCCGGGGGGTTCCACGCACCCGGGCCGTCCTCCTTCAGCGACTGACCGGAGGGATCAGTTGCCGATCCTGACCCGGCCGCCGCCCATGGTCGACTGGGAGACATTGCCGGCCACACGGCCCACTCTGACGTCGCCACCGCCCAGCAGACTGGCGTCGAGGCTGGCGACGGTCCCGGTGACCTGGATGTCGCCGGAGCCCGTGATCGCGGCGTCCAGCGGCCCGGTGTCGCCCTGGATGATGATATCGCCAGACCCGCCGATGGCGGCGTCGACCGAGGCGGGCCGGCCGCCGTTGACCCGGATGTCTCCGGAGCCCGTGATGGCCGCGTCAACGCGGCCGGTGGCGGTGGCCACGATGATGGTTCCGGAGCCGCTGATGGCGGCCTCCAGGTCCCCGGTAGCCCCGGCGGTGATCCTTCCGGAGCCGCTGATGCTGGCCTCCAGGCTGCGCGAGGTCCCGGCGCGGATGCTGCCGGAGCCGCCGACAGCGAGGGAGGCCCCACCCGTTGTATTGGCGACTGTCCAGTCCCCGCAACCGCCGCTGCCGAGCTCGATCGAGGTCGCGCCCCGGCCGATGGCACCGAAGACCGCCGAGTCTTCCGTCGAGATGTCGACGGACGGCGGCGTGCGGATCACGATCAGCGGCGCTTCGGACAGATTGATCCGGCCACGGTTGCGGACCTCGACCGAGGCCCCCTCCCCCGGCTGTCGGGCGTCGGCGGGACCGCTGCGGCATTCGCGGAAGGGCCGGCGGCCCAGTTCGCCGTCGATGCGGGTCTCATTGCCCACGACCGTAATGCCCGGCGATGGCAGGCCGGCCGATCCCGGCTCGATCTCGACGGCCACATTGGTGCGGTCTTCCACGATGACCACGACCCGGGCCACAGCCCGCCGGATGCGCACTTCCGGCCCTTCCTGGGCAGCGGCCGGCACGGCGGCGGCCAGGGTCGCGACGATGGCGGCCGACAGGGCGGTGATGGCAATCTTGGACGTCATGGCGTTTTCCTCTCCAGCAGTGGAGATGAACCTGGCCCCGTCCCGGGCCGAAGTCATTTTAACTCGAGGTCATGACTTCGATTTAACGCAGCGATGCCGACTGCAGCGTCCCTGCCCCGTCCACAGCCCCGATCTCGGGCGTGAAGTCGCGGTCCAGATGGGCGATCCGGCTCTTCAGCCCGCCCACCCGCCGCAGGGCGAGAGAGGCCGCCCAGCGCGCCGCCAGTTCGGGTGTCGACATGGTGTCGGTAAAGCGGGGCCGCGCGCCCCGGCTGCGCAGCACCGCATTGGTATAGAGCGCCCCGTTGCGGAAGCGGCTGGGCCAGGTCTGGAAATCCATCGACAGGCTGACGCAGAACCTGTCGAGGTTCTCGACCCGGTGCGGCGCATACAGCGGCCAGGTCAGGGCCTGACCCGGCTCCAGATCGATCACCGTCGCGTCGGCCTCGAAGGCGGGCCGGTACGGCAGTTCCTCGGTCGTCTGGCGGGCGACCACCTGTTCCATCGCTGCCTCCGGCAGGTGGGCCTCATCGCCCGGATAGACGAACAGCCGCTTGCGGCCCCTGAGGTGGAACAGCACCACGCCGGCGGCGTCGAAATGATAGGGCACCCGGGCGGCCGGGGACGAGATGATCAGCTGGCCGGCGTTGGTCACGGCCTTCATGCCGGGATACCGCGTCTGGATCGCCGCGAACTCGGTCATGGCCGCGGCCCACAGGGCCGGACAGCCCCGGTCCGCCTGACGCAGATTGACCCACAGCCGCCCGGCCTGGATCGCTGCCAGCAGCTGGTCCCCGGTCAGACTGCCGCGCGTCCCCGTGCGCAGGCTGACCTGCCCGTCGTCGTCGTAGTCATACAGGTTGATGTCGAACAGGTCGGCCGGATAGCGGTGCAGGATGCCGGCCAGCGCCTCGTCCGTCGCAAAGCCCTGATCAACCAGTCCGTGCGGGTGGACGGTGGCCGCCGGGATGGGCCCGGGATAGCGGGTGCGCCGGTCTCCGGATGTCGTGGTCCTCATGTCGTGGCTCCCCGGTTCGAACCCCCGGCCTTGCGCATGGCCACCATGGCGGCGGAGGCCGCCCCCATCAGACGCTGGCCCGACGTCGTCTCGCAGCCTTCGATGGCGGCCCAGCGCCGCCTGACGCTGGTGCGCAGCCGCTCTCCGCGCCCCCCGGCGGTGCTGTTCAACAGGCCCACGGCCACGTCCGACAGGATGGCGCCCATACCGGGACGCAGCACCACGGCCTCGCGGACCGACTGGGTCGCGTTGCAGAAATACTTCTTGTAGCCCTCACCGCCGAAGCCGAAGTCGAACACCCGGAACCCGGCATCGGCCCCAAGACGCATGGTGTCGAGCGTCAGCAGGATGCCCGGAGAGCAACGTGCTAGCCCGGGCTCATAGGCCGGGAACCAGAAATGGTAGCGGTCGCCCGCGTGCAGCGAGTACTCGATCGCCGTCAGCTT
>JAIEQA010000164.1 GCA_019748095.1 Caulobacteraceae bacterium
GGATCTCGTCGCCGGTGCGGTCCAGGAAGCCGGTGTTGATGAAGACGATCCGGTCCTTCACCGCATGGATACAGGCGACCAGATTGGCGCTGGTGCGGCGTTCCTCGTCCATCACCCCGACCTTGATCGTGTGGCGGGCCAGACCCAGCAGATCCTCGACCGCGTCGAACAATTTGTTGGTGAAGGCGGCCTCTTCGGGCCCGTGCATCTTGGGCTTGACGATATAGACCGAACCCGCCGCCGAGTTGGTGAAGCCACCCAGCCCCTTCAGGTCGTACATCGCGATCAGCGAGGTCACGATGGCGTCGAGGATCCCCTCGGGGGCCTCGACGCCGTCCGGCAGGTGGACGGCCGGATTGGTCATCAGATGGCCGACGTTCCTGACAAACAGCAGCGACCGCCCCTTCAGGGTCAGCGCATCCCCGTTCGGGGCGGTGAAGGAGCGGTCCGGCTCCAGCGTCCGGGTCAGGGTCTGGCCGCCCTTGCTGAAGCGGGCCGACAGGTCGCCCTTCATCAGACCCAGCCAGTTGCGGTACGCCGCGACCTTGTCCTCGGCGTCCACCGCCGCGACCGAGTCCTCCAGATCGCAGATGGTCGACAGGGCCGATTCCAGCACCACGTCCGACAGCCCGGCCGGATCCGCCGCCCCGATAGCGCTGGACCGGTCGATCACCAGTTCGATGTGCAGGCCGTGGTTGACCAGCAGGATGGCGGTCGGGGCCTGTGGATCGCCGCGATAGCCGACGAACTGCGCCGGATCGCGCAGCCCGGGCACCAGCCGCCCGGCCTCGACGGTCCAGCCGCTGACGCCGGAATGGGACCCGGTCTCCAGCGGGACCGCCTCATCCAGAAAGGCCTTGGCCCGCGACACCACCCGTGCGCCCCGGGCCGCATCATAGGGCCCGGCCGGCGGCAGATCGCCCAGGGCATCGGTGCCGTACAGGGCGTCATACAGACTGCCCCAGCGGGCATTGGCGGCGTTCAGCAGGAAGCGCGCATTCAGGATCGGCACCACCAGCTGCGGCCCGGCCAGACGCGCCAGTTCATCATCGACCCGTTCCGTCGTCACTGAAAAGGGCGCGGGTTCATCGACCAGATAGCCGATGTCGCGCAGGAAGCTTTCGGTCGCCGCCGGGCTCTGCGGCTGGCCCTTCCGTTCGGAAGACCAGGCGTCGATCCGCGACTGCAGGATGTCGCGGCGCAGCAGCAGTTTGCGGTTCTCCGGCGTGAATCGCGCGAAGATCGCCGCGACCCCGGTCCAGAAAGCCTCGGCTTCCATCCCGAGGCCCGGCAGAACCTCGCCCTCCAGAAAGGCCGACAGGGTCGGGTCGACCGACAGGCCGGCGCGGTCGGAATGGGTCATGAGAGGCGTCTCCGGGCGGGAGCCGATCGGGGAGGCGGCTCGTAACAATGCGTGATCGCACTAGAGCCGGGCCGTCGCACCGCCGCAAGGGCCGATCGGCGTGACACCGGTGACATCGCCGGGAGATTTGGCTCTAGTCGCCGGATGACCCTGCTCGGACGCCGTTCCATCCTCACCGCCGGCCTCGCCCTGACCCTGCCGGGTGCCCCCGTTCTGGCCCGGACCCCGCATCCGGTGGTCACCACCACCCATGGCCCGGTCCGGGGCCAGACGGATGGGGGCGTCGCCGTGTTCCGGGGCCTGCGCTACGGGGCCGACACCGGTCCACGCCGCTTCCGCCCACCCGTCGCCCCCACGCCATGGACCGACCCGGTCGACGCCTTCGATTACGGTCCCGCCAGCCCCCAGGGCGGGTCGGAGCCGAACCAGTCAGAGGACTGCCTGTTCCTCAACGTCTGGTCGCCGGGTCTGGACCGCGAACGTCGGCCCGTCATGGTCTATATCCACGGCGGGGCCTATTCGAACGGCTCGGGCTCCAGCCCGCTGTACGACGGAACCCGGCTGGCGCGGCGCAACGACGTGGTCGTCGTCACCGTGAACCACCGGCTGAACCTGTTCGGCTATGGCTATCTGGCGCGGATCGCCGGCGCGCCGTTCCTCGACAGCGGCAATGCCGGCCAGCTGGACCTGATCCTCGCCCTGTCGTGGGTGCAGGACAATATCGCGGCCTTCGGCGGCGATCCCGACCGGGTCATGGTGTTCGGCCAGTCCGGCGGCGGGGCCAAGATCGCCACCCTGATGGGCACTCCCTCAGCCGCCGGCCTGTTTCACCGCGTCGCGACCATGAGCGGGCAACAGGTGACCGCCTCAGGGCCCATGAACGCCACCCGCCGGACCCTGGCCTGGCTGGACGCCCTGGACCTTCCGCCCGATCGGGCGGCCGACGTCGCCACCCTGCCGGTCGAGACCCTGCTGAAGGCGGCGGAGATCACCGATCCGGTGCTGGGCTTTGGCTCGCTGTATTTCGGGCCGGTGCTGGATGACCGGTCCCTGCCTCGGCATCCCTTCTATCCGGACGCTCCGGCCCAGTCGGCCCGCATCCCGATGATCATCGGCAATACTCGTGACGAGACCCGCGCCTTCCTCGGCGGTGACCCGGCCAACTACACCCTCGGTTGGGACGACCTGCCGGGGAAGATGACCTTCGCCAACATGCGGATCGATGTGGCCCCGGAGCCGGTCATCGCCGCCTACCGGGCGATCTATCCGGGTTACACCCCGTCCGACGTCTTTTTCGCGGCCACCACCGCCGCCCGCTCGTGGCGCGGGGCGATCATCGAGGCCGAGACCCGGGCGGCGGCGGGGACCCCGGCCTTCGTCTACCAGCTGGACTGGACCTCGCCGATCGACGGCGGCCGGCGCGGGGCCATGCACACCGACGACATCCCGCTGGCGCTGGACAATGTTGCGGCCACCGGAAGCCGGGCGCAGGGTCCCGAGGCCCAGCCCATGGCCGACCGCCTGTCCCGCGCCTTCGTCGCCCTGGCCCGCAACGGCAACCCCAACCACAGCGGCCTGCCGGCCTGGAGCCCCTATGATCTGACCCGCCGCCAGACGATGATCATGGACGCCCCGCCCCGGATGGAAGACGACCCCCGCGGGGCCGAACGCCGCCTGTTCGCCCGCATCCCATACGTCCAGCCGGGGACGTGAGAGCGGACCCTCTCCCGGCAGGAGAGGGTGGCGTTTCTATCAACGCACGCGCCGAATTCCCCCATGCAATCAGGGCCCCCGACGCAACAAGCCCCCTGCGGCCATACTGTCCCCCAACACCCGCTACGCTGACCCTATCCATGCCTGTCGGGACCAGACGGACTGAAAAGGAGCCACCCATCCGGAGAATCCGGACACTGTTTTGGAGTCCGGCTTCGTCCACCCCGCCTTGACTTTGCCGCAACAACAGCCCATCTGCCGCCCCGTCGCACATTTGCGATCCCCGGTGCGCTCCAGCGCGTGTGGGTCTTCCTCCCCATCGAAGACCTGACTGTAGCAGCGGCCGGCCCTCAAGTTCACTACGCTGCCCGGACACGCGGGGCGGCGCCCGATCAAGCCCGCGATCGCCACCCTGGTGATCCGTCGGGATTGGCGGCGCGCGGTCCTTTGGCGTCATGCCCGGCCGTTGCGCGTCGCCGCACGCGAAAGAACACCTCCAGTGACCACCACCTTTGAATCCTTCGGCCTGAACAAGGCCCTGCTGCAAGCCCTCGCCACCGAGGGCTACACCATCCCCACCCCGATCCAGGCCCAGGCCATCCCCGACGTCATGAAGGGCCGTGACCTGCTGGGCATCGCCCAGACCGGGACCGGCAAGACCGCCGCCTTCGCCCTGCCGATCCTGCATCGTCTGGCCGAGAACCGGGTCGCTCCCCTGCCCCGCACCACCCGCTGCCTGATCCTGTCGCCGACGCGCGAACTGGCCAGCCAGATCGCCGAGAGCTTCAAATCCTATGGCAAACACCTCGGCTTCAAGGTCGCGGTTGTCTTCGGCGGCGTGAAATATGGCCCGCAGGAGCGCGCCATCCAGGCCGGCCTCGACGTCCTGGTCGCCACCCCCGGCCGTCTGCTGGATCACATGCAGCAGAAGACCCTGGACCTGTCCTCGACCGAGATCTTCGTCCTCGATGAGGCCGACCAGATGCTGGACCTGGGCTTCGTCAAGCCGATCCGGCAGATCGTGTCGCGCATCCCGGCCAAGCGCCAGAACCTGTTCTTCTCGGCCACCATGCCGACCGAGATCGGGAAACTGGCCGGCGAACTGCTGAAAGATCCGGTCAAGGTCCAGGTCACGCCGCAGTCGACCACGGTCGAGCGCATCAACCAGTCGGTCATCCACGTCGAACAGGGCCGCAAACGCGCCCTGCTGACCGAGATGTTTGCCGACGACAACTTCACCCGCTGCCTGGTCTTCACCAAGACCAAGCACGGGGCCGACAAGGTCGCGGCCTATCTGGAAGCCGGCGGCGTCCAGGCCGGGGCCATCCACGGCAACAAGTCCCAGCCCCAGCGTGAGCGCACCCTGGCCGCCTTCAAGGCCGGCAAGCTGCGCGTCCTGGTCGCCACCGACATCGCCGCGCGCGGCATCGACGTGGACGGCGTCTCGCACGTCGTGAACTTCGAACTGCCCTTCGTGCCGGAAGCCTATGTCCACCGCATCGGCCGGACGGCCCGTGCCGGGGCCGACGGCTCGGCCATCAGCTTCGTCGCCGGCGACGAGATGAAGCTGCTCAAGGACATCGAAAAAACGACCCGCCAGAAGATCCCGGCCACCGACCGCCGCAACGACAAGTCACTGGGCCTGCTGGACCAGTCGATCATGGCCGCCGGCGTCGGCACCAAGGCGACCATGCCCGACCGCGAGGAGCGTCCGCGCGGCGATCGCGGCCCACGCAACCCGCGCCGCGACGGCGTCAAGCCGGCCCACGGCGGCCAGCCCCATCGCCAGCGCAAGCCCAGCCCGAACCGCGAAGGCGGCAACCGTGAAGGCGGACGTGACGGGGGACGTGACGGGGGACGTGATCAGAACCGGGGCCACAACGGCGACCGTTCGATCGTCAGCGTGACCCCGTTCGATCCGCTCGCCGCCGACCGCGCCCGCTCGGCCGCCAATGCCAACCGTCCCGTCGCGGCCGCCAAGCCCGACGGCGAAATCAGCCGCCGCCCCCGCGGCCGTCGCCCGTCCAACGGCGGCAAGGGCTACGTCGCCAAGGCCTGATCGAAACGACAGGGACCCGTCCGGTGCAAACCGGGCGGGTCAGTCGTAGATGCCCCCGCGTGGCCCGACGTCGATGACGATGACGATGAGCCGGTGGTTCACCAATTCGTAGACGACCCGATAGCCGCCGACGCGGAGGCGCAGTCGCGCTGTCCCCTTCAAGGCTTTGACGTTGCGAGCCTTGAACGGATCGACCAGCAGGGCGTCGATGGCATCGGACACACGCTTTCTCATCGTCGGATGCAGCGACGCCATGGCCTTGTCGGCCTGCTTCGAGAAAAGCACAGTCCACATTCTCATCGCTCCGACAGGCTGGAGCGATGATCGGAACACGGTCTTGTCGGCCGCAACGCGCGCACCCGGCTATTTGCCGGGAGCCGGAATATCGTATTTCGCGCGCAGTTCTTCGAGCGTGATCAGCGGCTCGGGATCGGGATTGAGATCATACTCCTGGATCCGGGCCAGATCGACTGCGTCCTCCCACTGCTCGAACTTCTCGGCGGTCATCAGGATGATTTCGCGGCCCTGATAGTCGATCGTGGCGAAGCCGTCGGCCGCGTCCAGTTCCTTGACGGCGGCATCCAGGATCGAGTCGTTCGCGGCGATGGGGCTAACGTCGTCCATGGCGGTCTCCTCAGTGCCAGCCTACCACACGCACGCTACAGCGAAAAACGGCGGCCCTTCCCGGAATCCGCCGCCTTCGCTGCATCGCGCGGTTCGATCAGGACAGAACCATCGACCGGACAGGCAAACGCGCTGACGCTCAGGCCATGACGATCGTCTGGATCTTCTCACGGTCCAGCATGCCGGACAGGGCGGCAATGGCGGCCTCGACGGCAGAGCTGTCGCGACCACGCACCACAAGATTCGTGCCGATCTCGCCGTCCGAACCCGCCCCGAACGGATAGCTGCCGAAGGACAGATCCGGGCTGGCCCTGGCCGCCTGCGCCAGCGGGGCCGCAATCGCCCCCTCGCCGACGCCGATGACCCGCAGCGTCCGGGCATGGACCACGGCACCGGTGCGCAGACGCGGCGCGACGTCCTCCAGCATGGCCGCCATGATCTTCGGCACACCGGCCATGACGAAGACATTGTCGATCCGGAACCCCGGCGCGTCGGTGACCGGATTGGCGATCAGGACGCCGCCCTCGGGGATGCGGGCCATCCGCCTGCGCGCCTCATTCAGCTGATCGCCGTAGCGCCGCTCGAGGATGGCCAGGGCATCGGCCCACTCCGCGATCCCGACCCCGAACGCACTGGCCACGCAGTCCGCCGTGATGTCGTCGTGCGTCGGGCCGATCCCGCCGGTGGTGAAGACATAGTCGTGGCTGGACCGCAGCGCGTTCAGCGCCGCCACGATCTGACCCGGGCGATCCCCCACCGTCCGGGCTTCCAGAAGTTCGATGCCGAGCGCACCCAGAAACCGGGCGATGGTGTTCAGATTGGTGTCGGCCGTTCGGCCCGACAGGATTTCGTCCCCGATGATCAGGACGGCGGCGGTCGGTGAGGCGTGGATCATGAGACACACCTAGCCAGACACTGCGTCACCGCAAGGGCCTGCGACGCGCCGCCCTGAAACGGCTTGAGGTTTCGTGCTAGGCTCGCCATCTGACCTGAGCGGCGCCGTCGGCGCGACCCGAGACGATGCGAATGTACGAGACGCCTGAATTGGACACTGAAACCTTCACTCGCACCAGCGCCATCCGCCTGTATGCGCCGGAGGATTTCGACGGCATGCGCGCCGCCGGCCGTCTGGTGGCCGAGGCGCTGGACATGATCACGCCCTTCGTCGTGCCGGGCGTCACGACCCAGGAGATCGACGACCGCATCCGCCAGTTCACGCTGGACAGGGGCGGCCTGCCGGCCTGCCTCGGGTACAAGGGCTATATGAAAACCGTCTGCACCTCGATCAATCACGTGGTGTGTCACGGCATCCCCGGCGACCGGGTGCTGAAGGACGGCGATGTGGTCAACATCGACCACACGGTCATCGTCGACGGCTGGCATGGCGATTCCAGCCGCATGTATGCGGTCGGCGAGATCGGGGCCCGGACACGCAAACTGGTCGATGTGACCTATGAGGCGCTGGCCCTCGGGCTTGAGCAGGTGAAGCCGGGAAACACCTTCGGCGACATCGGCTATGTCATCCAGCGCCATGTCGAGGCCAACCGCATGAGCGTGGTCCGCGACTTCTGCGGCCACGGCATCGGCCGGCTGTTCCACGATAGTCCCAATGTCCTGCACTACGGCCGCAAGGGCGAGGGTGCGGTGCTGAAGCCCGGTATGTTCTTCACCGTCGAGCCGATGGTGAACCTGGGCAAGCCGCATGTGAAGGTTCTGTCCGACGGCTGGACTGCCGTGACCCGTGACAAGTCCCTGTCGGCCCAGTGCGAGCACACGGTCGGCGTCACCGAGGACGGGGTGGAGATCTTCACCGTCAGCCCGGCCGGCCTGTTCAACCCCCAGGCCGCCGGGACTTGAACCCGGCGCACGGCGGTCTAGCCTGACCCCCGGGACAACGGGGACCGGGCGTGACGGATCACAGCGATGAGAGCGCCGGTGTCCTGAAGAAGGCCACCCCCCACCACGCCGGACACCGCGAGCGGCTGCGCGACCGCGCCCGGACCGCCGGCCTGCCCCATCTGCCCGACTATGAACTGCTGGAGCTGTTCCTGTTCCGCAGCCAGCCCCAGGGGGACGTCAAGCCGATCGCCAAGGCCCTGCTGGCGCGGTTCGGATCCCTGGCGGCGGTTCTGGCGGCCTCGGTCGAGGACCTGATGACGGTCCGGGCCGAAGACATCCGGGGCCGGACCAAGGGCGTCGGGTCCGAGACCGCGCTGGATCTGGCCGCCCTGCACGAGGTCGCCCGGCGTGTCGCCCTTGAGCCTGCGGTGAAACGCCCGGTCATCTCGTCATGGACCGCCCTGCTGGCCTATGTTCGCGTGGCTCTCCAGCACGAGCCGCGCGAGCAGTTCCGGGTCCTGTATCTGGACCGTTATAGAGCGTTTCGCAAAACGCTTGCGATGTCTGCTTTCGGCGCGTGAGCAATAGACTGCCTGACCCGAAG
>JAIEQA010000150.1 GCA_019748095.1 Caulobacteraceae bacterium
CGGTCAACAGCGGAGGCACGCCGCCCCTTCTGTACGACTATGGCGGCTTCCCGGAGAACACCTACCGCCTGCAATGGCCTGCGCCCGGATCGCCCGTGCTGGCGGCCGAGGTTCGCGCACGGTTGGCGGCGGCCGGGATCGCCAGTGCATCGGACGACCAGCGCGGGTGGGACCACGGCGTCTTCGTCCCCTTCAAGGTGATGTTCCCGCAAGCCGACATCCCCGTGGTGCAGTTGTCGCTGCAGCAGGCTCTGGACCCCGCGACCCATATCGCCATCGGGCGGGCGCTGACCTCGTTGCGCAACGACGGCGTGCTGATCATCGGAAGCGGCCAGACCTATCACAACATGCGCGGCTTCGGCGACGGTCAGGCGCCTGATCCGGCGGCGGAGGCCTTCGACGCCTGGCTGCGCGAGGCGATGGTCGATCCGTCCCGGCGCGACGAGGCCCTCGTCGCCTGGGAACAGGCGCCGGGCGCCCGCGCGGCGCAGCCGCACGAAGATCATCTGTTGCCGCTGATGGTCGCCGCCGGCGCGGCGCCGGGCGAGCCCGGCGAGGTCGTCTTCCACGGCCGCGTCCTCGGCAAGCCGATTTCCGGCTTCCGCTTCGGCTGAATCCTTCCCCTCTTTCAAAGGACAATCCCATGACCAGACTGCTCGTCGTCGAGACCAGCCCGCGCGGGGATCATTCGATCTCGCGCAATCTCACGCGTCGCTTCGTCGCGAGGTGGCGGACGGCCCACCCTGACGGAGAGATCGTCATCCGCGACCTGATGGAGACCGACCTGGCGTTCGTGAACGCGCCGTGGCTCCAGGCCTATTTCACGCCGTCCGAGCAGCATTCGCCCGAGATGAAGGAGGCGATGCGGCTGTCCGACGAACTGGTGGCCGAACTGCTCGCCGCCGACCACGTCGTCATCGCCACCCCGGTCTATAACTACAATGTGCCGGCCGCGCTGAAGGCCTGGATCGACCATATCGTGCGCAAGGGGCTGACGCTCGGCTTCGACGGCAAAGGTCTATTGTCCGGCAAGACGGCGACCGTTCTGATGGCCTCCGGCGGCATCTATACCGAAGGCTCGCCGATCCGGGATCGCGACCTCGCGACCCAGTATCTGCGGCTCATCCTGAACGTGATCGGCATCACCGACGTCACCGTCATCGCGGCCGGCGGCGCCAAGATGGTGGACCTGGGCGAGGTGACGCGCGAGGACTTCCTCCAGCGCTTCGATCCAGAGATCGATCGCGCGGCCGCCTGAGTGCAACGCCTTCAGATCGCAGGGACCTTTGACCAACGACTACACGCTTCACGTCGGAACCCCTGCGAAGGAAGACTATCTCGGACTTCGCATAAGGGCGGGCCTCACACCCAAGACGGCTGAAGGCGCAGCCGCCGGCCTGCCCAACACCGTCTTCGCCGTCGTCATCCGCAAGGACGGCGAAGCTGTGGGGATGGGCCGGGTGGTCGGCGATGGCGGCCTCTTCTTTCAGGTGGTCGATATCGCCGTCCTTCCCGAGCATCAGGGGCGTGGACTGGGCAAGGCCATCGTGGGGGCGCTGGTCGATCACCTGCGCGCCACGGCGCCGGAGGGCGCCCATGTCAGCCTGATGGCCGACGGCGAAGCGCACCGGCTCTACGCCCAGTTCGGCTTCGTCCTGACGGCGCCGCGCTCGGTCGGAATGGCTTTCGTGGTGCAGGAGCGGCGGGCGGGAGTTGTCCCGAAGCAATAGCGTCGAGACATAGCTTCCATACCCAAGTTGAGATCACCTATTGGATTACGCGGATTCAGCAACGTCTGCCGCCATACGTGAACCGCGTAATATAATCAGGAACCCCGCCAAGCTTGGTCTTGCGAAGTCAGGCCGCCTGGCCGACTGTCGCTCAGGCGGCAAGAAGGGCACGACGCATGGAATCCATCGGGCGCGATTTGCGCGAGATGCAACGCGTCCCCCTTTCGGTGACGCACGTCGCGGCGCTGCAGGCGGTCGGCACGGTCCGCCGCTATCCTGCAGGCGCGTTCGTCGCCCGGGCCGGGGAACCGGCCAACCGCTTCGTCTACGTCCAGGAAGGCGAGATCGAGGTCGTGAACCCCTTCACGGACGGGCGCCATATCGCATCCACGCTCGGGCCAACCCAGTTCATGGCGGAGATCTCGTTCCTGAACGGCGGCAGCTGGCTGATGCCGATGCGAGCCGTGACCGACACGACCGTGATCGAAGTGCCGCGGATCGACATGCTGCGATTGATGTCCGAGATCCCGGAGATGTCCGACATCGTCATCACCGTGCTCGCGGCGCGACGGCGCCAGCAGGTCGACAGACGTTACGGCACGCTTGTTCTGATCGGCGAGGACGAGGACCGGGCGGTCCGCCGGATCGCGGACTTCGCCAGCCGCAACCGTCTGCCGTACATGTCCTACGCGCTCGGGAGTCCGGAGGCGGCGGCTGTCGCCACGAGCTGTTCGGTCTCACCGGACGAGCCGGCGGTGATCTTCGGCCGCGATGTGGTCGTCGCCGACCCGACGCCCGACAAGGTCGCCCGCCTGCTCGGCCTCAACCACGATCTCGTCGACGATGAGGCCTTCGACGTCCTGATCGTCGGCGGGGGCCCCGCAGGCGTGTCGGCAGGCGTCTACGCCGGAGCCGAAGGGCTTCGCGCCCTGGTGATCGAGGATGTCGCGATTGGAGGGCAGGCGGGCGCGTCGAGCCGGATCGAAAACTACATGGGCTTCCCGACCGGAATCTCCGGCGCCGATCTGGTGTGGCGCGGCGAGGTCCAGGCGATGAAGTTCGGCACGCGTTTCGCAATGCCGCGGCGGGTGGTGAAACTGGAACGTCTGGAAGACCGGACGTTCTGCGCCACCTTCGACAACGAACAGCGGGTCCGGGGACGGGCCGTCGTGGTGGCGACCGGCGTCCAGTATCGCCGGCTCCCGATCGATCGGCTCGAAGCGTTCGAAGGCGCGGGCGTCTATTACGCGGCGACCGAGAGCGAGGCGCGGTATTGCCGGGACACCGAGGCCATCATCATCGGCGGCGGCAACTCCGCCGGCCAGGCTGCGATGTTTCTCAGCCGAACCGCCAAACATGTCCGCGTCCTGGTTCGCGGGAACTCGCTCGCGTCGTCGATGTCCAGTTACCTGTCCAGCCGGCTGAATGCAGATCCGGCGATCACGATAGAGTACGGGACTGAAGTCAGCGTCCTTCACGGCTCGGACAAGCTCGAGTCGGTCACGATCCGCGACGTGCATGACGGCTCGACCCGCATGATCGAGTCCTGCGCGGTTTTCGTGATGGTCGGCGCGGCTCCCAATACCGCCTGGCTCTCGGGGCTTGTCGACCTCGACCCCCGCGGCTTTGTCCTGACCGGGGAACAGGTAGGGGGTTGCTCGCCCTATGAAACCTCGGAACCCGGGGTCTTCGCGGTGGGGGATGTCCGCGCCAGCTCCGTAAAGCGGGTCGCATCTTCAGTGGGCGAGGGCTCGGTCGTGATCTCCAAGGTCTGGGATCATGTTCGCGCGTGACGCCGACGATGCCGTGCCGCGGTCGAAGACCGCCGCCACGCCATCTTTCAAGGCGCTTTCGCCTGACCTGTCATCTCATCAATCGCCCACAACAGCCTGAAGGATTCCCCTCATGAAGATCGGTGTGATTGGCCTCGGCCGCATGGGCGCCAACATCGCCCGCCGCCTGATCCGCGGCGGCCATGAGGTGGTGGTGCATAACCGCTCGCCGGAACCCGTCCAGGAACTCGCCAGGGAAGGCGCCATCGCCTCGACCGACTTCAGGGACATGCAGTCCAGGCTCGGGGAGAAGGCGATCTACTGGGTCATGCTGCCGGCCGGCGCCCTCACCGAAGAGACGATCGACGAGATCGCGGGCATCGCCAGACCCGGCGACATCCTCATCGACGGCGGCAACAGCTACTACAAGGACGACATCCGTCGTGCGAAGGCGCTGCGCGACAAGGGGCTCGACTATGTCGACATCGGCGTCTCCGGCGGTGTCTGGGGGCTGCAGCGCGGCTACTGCATGATGATCGGGGGAGACGCCGAGGTGGTCAGAGCTCTCGACCCGATCTTCGAGACCCTGGCCCCCGGTTATGGCGACATCGTCCGCACCACGGGTCGCGACGCCCCCGATGACCGGGCCGAGAAGGGCTATATCCACGCCGGTCCCGCCGGAGCCGGTCATTTCGTCAAGATGGTCCACAACGGCATCGAGTACGGCCTCATGCAGGCCTATGCCGAGGGCTTCGACATCCTGAAGAACAAGATGTCCGAACGCCTGCCTGAGGACGAACGCTTCACCCTCGACCTGCCCGACATCGCCGAGGTCTGGCGGCGCGGCAGCGTGATCAGTTCCTGGCTCCTGGACCTCAGCGCCTCGGCCCTGGCCAGGGACAAGTCGCTGGAGCAGTTCACTGGCAAGGTGGCCGACAGCGGCGAGGGCCGCTGGACCATTGAGGCGGCGATGGAAGAGGCCGTGCCCGCCAATGTTCTCTCTGCCGCGCTATATGCCCGCTATCGCTCGCGCAGCGAGAACACCTACGGCGACAGGCTGCTGTCGGCCATGCGCCTCGGGTTCGGCGGCCACGTCGAGATGCCGCAGTGAGCGTGGACCGCGATGGTCGATACGGCGAACGCATCCGCGGTTCTGCGCCGGAGGTCCATGCCGGTCCGGAGGTCTGCGACGGCCGAGCAGCGTCGTCGTCCCCCCGATGGCCAGCGGCGTGCGGGCAGACCAAATCAGGACGCGTCTCCGCTGGAAGGCGACGCTTCTTCCGAGCCTGACCGTCTCCGCCCATATTCAAGCCTGGCGGGCAGGATCGAACAGATGAACTGAAGGGATATGGATATGGATTTACTCGACGAAATCAAAGCGGACCAACTGGCGGCGCGCAAGCTGGGCGACCGCCTTAAGGCTGATGTGCTGACCACATTGATCGGCGAGGCGACCCAGATCACGACCGAGGAATTCAAGCGCGGCGTGACGGAGGTCACCGACGAGAAGGTTGTCGCAACCGTCGCGAAGTTCTCGAAGAACACGAGGCTGACGCTGGAGAACCTCGCGACCGAGCGCGCGCGTCTGATCCAGGCTGGTGGCGATGTGTCGAAGGTGGACGAGCGGGTCGGGGCGGCTGAAACCGAACTCGCGATCCTGTCCGCCTATGGCCCGAAGCAGATGACGGAATCGGAACTGCGCGAGGCCATCAACGACTTCCGGGCCAGGAACCCCGGGGCCAACGTCGGGACGATCATGGCGCACCTGAAGACCAGCTTCGGCGGCCAGTATGACGGCAAGGCGGCCAGCGCCCTGGCCAGGGCTTGAGAGCAACGACACGGTCGCGCGACAGGACGGCCAGGCGGCGCCTTGCTGATTGGCGGATCGTTGCTGAAAGCCGGTCGCGATCATGACCGAGCTCACGCCGTTTCAGTCGTCCCGATCGGACGACGTCGCGCTTTACCGCGCCGTCCGTGAACGCATGACCGAACTGGCCGCGGGTCTCTCGGCCGAGGACCTCGCGGCCCAGCCGATGGCCGACGCCAGCCCGGGCAAGTGGCATCTGGCGCATACGAGCTGGTTCTTCGAGGCGATGATCCTGGCCAACGAGCCGGGATATCAGCCCGTAGATCCGCGCTTCCAGCAGCTGTTCAACTCCTACTACGAAGCGCTCGGCCATCGGGTGAACCGGCACGAGCGCGGCCTGATGACCCGCCCCAACCTCGACGATGTCCTCGCCTACCGCCGCGAGATCGACCGCCGCATGATCGACCGCCTGTCACGTGGCCTGACCTCGGGCGCGGACCGCTACCTGTTCGTCCTCGGCCTGCATCACGACCAGCAGCATCAGGAACTGTTCCTGATGGATCTGCTCTATCTGATGTCGCGGTCGCCGCTCGATCCCGCCGCCTATGACATCGAGCCTCGCGAGGCCCCGGTCCAGCCCTCCGTCGGCGGCGTGACCCGTCTCAACGGCGGTCTGATCACCATCGGCCATGATGGTGAGGGCTTCGCCTTCGACAACGAGGGCCCGGCGCACCAGACCTTGCTGCGCCCATACGCCCTCGCCAATGACCTCGTCACCAACGCCGACTGGATCCGCTTCATCGAGGACGACGGTTATTCCCGTCCCGAGCTCTGGCTCGCCGATGGCTGGGCCACGGTGAAGGCCGAGCAGTGGATTGCACCGCTGTACTGGCATGCGGCGGAAGCCGGCTGGTCCGTCTTCGGTCTTGCCGGCGCTGCGCCGGTCGATCCATCGGCCCCTGTTCGTCACATTAGTTTCTACGAGGCCGACGCCTACGCGCGCTGGGCTGGAAAGCGCTTGCCGACCGAGGCCGAGTGGGAACACGCCGCCGTCACCGACGCCGCGCCGTTCTCCAACCTGTTCGGCGAGGTCTGGCAACACACCGCCAGCGCCTACGCTCCCTATCCCGGGTTCCGCCCGACCGACGGCACGGCGTCCGAGTACAACGGCAAGTTCATGGCCAATCAGATGATCCTGCGCGGGTCATGCTTCGCCACGCCGCCGGGCCACGCCCGCGCGACCTATCGCAATTTCTTTTATCCGCATCAAAGGTGGGCGTTCATGGGCCTCAGGCTTGCCGAAGACATTGTCGCCGACCCATCAAGGGCTGACGAAAATGACGAGACAGCGGAGTTCCGCGCGGAGCTCATCGCCGGCCTGTCGAAACCCCAGAAGGCGGTCTCGCCGAAATGGTTCTACGACGCCGAGGGCTCGCGCCTTTTCGAGGACATCACCCGCCTGCCGGAATACTATCCGACGCGGCAGGAGGCCTCGTTGCTCAAGGCGCTGGCCCCGCGCCTGACGCAGGATTTCGGCGACAACGCCGTTCTGGTCGAGTTCGGTTCGGGGGCCAGCGAAAAGACCCGCATCCTGCTGGACGCGGCGCCGGCCCTTTCGACCTATATCCCCATCGACATCAGCTCAGACGCCCTGAACGAGGCGGCGGAGCGGATTACCGAGGCCTATCCCTCCATTGAGGTCGTGCCGGTCGTCGGCGATTTCCTGAACCTGCCGGCGCTGCCGGAACTGGGCCGGGGTCGTCGCATCGGCTTCTTCCCCGGCTCGACCATCGGCAATCTGGATCGCGACGCCGCGGTCGAGTTCCTCAAGGTCGCGCGCGCCCGGCTGGACGATGGCTCGCTGTTCATTCTCGGCGTCGATCTGGTCAAGGCGCCCGAACTGCTGGGCGCCGCCTATGACGACGCCCAGGGCGTGACCGCGGCTTTCAACAGGAACCTGCTCGTTCGGGCCAATGCCGAGCTGGGCGCCGACTTCGACCTCGACGCCTTCGAGCATCTGGCGCTGTGGAATCCGGCGGAATCGCGCATGGAGATGCACCTGCGTTCGATCCGCGACCAACATGTGGCCATCGGCGACACGGTGATCGCCTTCTCCAGGGGCGAGACCATCCACACCGAGAGCTCGCGCAAATACACCCGCGCCTCGGTCACGGAACTGGCGGAAGCGGCGGGCTGGACGGTGTCGCTGTTCGAAGAAAGCGCCGATCCTTCGGTCGCTCTGGCGCTACTCAGAGCCTGAGACAGAAGAAGCGGCGACACCCGATGGAACGCCGGCGCCGCCCTTGCGGGCGATCTCCAGCTGTTGAAGCGTTGAAACGCTGGACAGCCGACCGCAGGCGTTCACGGTAGAAGTCACGAGCAGGCTCTGTCAAAGACCGGACCCTCTGCGGACGTCCTCAACCGCCGCACCGCGTCAGCACCGGTTATCGGCGACTGTCATCTCGACGCCCTCGGCGATGTGGACGACATCCTCCGCGATCAGATCCAAGTCCCGGGGGTCGTGGGAAACGATGATCATCGGCAGCGCGGCCTCCTCCCGCAGACGCAGGAGATAGGGCGCCAGCCGCTCGCGACGCCGCACGTCGAGACCGGTGAAGGGCTCGTCCAGCAGAAGCAGTTTGGGTCGCGCGGCAAAGGCCCGGGCAAGGGCCACGCGGCGCGCCTCCCCGCCCGACAGGCTGGCGGGTCGGCGGCGCTCGAAGCCCCGAAGGTCCATGAGATCGAGCGCATGGCCGACGGTCAGTTCATCTCCGCCGTAGGGCCGGGCGAAGGCGATGTTCTCCTCGACGGTCATGTGCGGGAACAGCCGGACGTCCTGAAACACATAGCCGATCGATCGCCGGTGAGCCGGCCGACGGAGCACCGCGTCGTCGAGGAGGACGTCTCCGTCGATCCGTACGCGGGCCGTGCTGTCGCCGAGAAGCCCTGCGAGACCGTGGAGAAACGTGGTCTTGCCGCAGCCCGAGGGGCCCACGACCGCGACCGCCCGGGCGGAGCTGTCGAACCCGATGTCGAAGGCGAAGTCGCCCCGGCGCCCGGCGGCGTGACAGGACAGGGTCATGCCCGCCTCGCCTGCAGGATTCGACGGTTGCACATCTCCGAACCGACCACGGCCGCGACAGAGACGAGCACGGCCACGACGGACAGGCGCAAGGCGGCCTGGCCTCCGTCCGCGCTCTGCAGCACGGAGTAGATCGCCAGCGGCAAGGTCTGGGTCTCGCCGGGGATGGCGCCGGCGAAGGTCACCGTGGCGCCGAACTCGCCGAAGGCCCG
>JAIEQA010000145.1 GCA_019748095.1 Caulobacteraceae bacterium
CCGGAGCGGCTGCGACGGGAGCCACCGCCGGCTTCGGAGCCGCAGCGGCCGGTGCGGCAGCAGCCTTGGCGGCCGGAGCGGACGCGACCGGCTTCGCAGCCGGCTTCGCAGCGGGTTTGGCGGCGGGCTTTGCGGCGGTTTTCTTCACCGCCGCGGCGGGTTTGGCGGCGACCTTGGCCGCCGGCCGGGCGGGGGCCTTGGCGGCGGGGGCGGGCTTTGCGGCCGGCCTGGCCGCTGCCTTTGGCGCGGGAGCCTTGACCGGTGCCTTTGCAGCGGGAGCCTTGGCGGCCGTGGTTTTTGCCGGCGTCGCCTTGACCGCGGGTTTCGCGGCAGGCGCGGCCTTCACGGCCGGCACAGCCTTGGCGGCCGGAGCGGCGGCCTTGGTTGCGGGCTTCGGCTTGGCGGCCGTAGCGGATTTCGCGGTCGACTTCGGCGCCGGTTTGGGCTTGGAAGCAGCGGTCGCCTTGGGCGACGCAGTAGACGGTGACTTGGCCATGTATTCCCCGACCCCTCGGTTGAAAGGCTTACGTTCGTTGCGGGAGCGCACGGACGCAAACTTGGTGGTGACGATTCGTAATCATACTGGTGATTGTTAAATGTCCCATACCGCTGTGCAGATAATCGCGCGGGGATCGCGCGCCGCCGCCGAGGCCGCGGCCGCCTCGATCGATGCCGACGTCCTGCTGGAGGGCGCGACCTATTCCATTCTCGAGGAAGACGAGGATCGCGACATCTGGCGCATCGACGCCTTTCCGACCTCGGACGAAGAGGTCGCGGCCCTGACCGCGCGTCTGGCCGAGCACCCGGATGTGACTGTGAAGGTCGAGGACCTGGCCGATGCCGACTGGCTGGCCATGTCGCTGTCGGGCCTGCCCCCGGTGCGGGCCGGTCGCTTCTTCGTCTACGGGGCCCATGATCAAGGGCGGGTGCCGCCCAATGCCGTGAACCTGAAGATCGACGCGGGTGCCGCCTTCGGCACCGGTCATCATGGCACGACGGTCGGCTGTCTGATTGCCTATGACGACCTGCTGAAACGCGAACGGTTCGAACGGGTGCTGGATGTGGGCTGTGGCACGGGCGTGCTGGCCATTGCGGCGGCGCGGACGGGGGCGGCTGTGGCGGTCGGCACCGACATCGACGCCCCCTCGGTGCGGATCGCCAACGAGAATGCGAAACTGAACCAGGCCCATGCGCGGTTCGTCCACGCCTCGGGGCTGAACGACGTCCGGGTGCGGGCCGGCGCGCCCTATGATCTGGTGTTCGCCAACATCCTGGCCCCGCCGCTGGTGGCCCTGTCGCAGGACATCAAGATGAGCCTGCGGATCGGCGGGGTGGCGATCCTGTCGGGTCTGTTGCGGACGCAGGAGCGGCGGGTCAGCGCCGCCTATCTGTCGCGCGGATTCAAGCTGGAGCGACGCATCCACCGCGACGCCTGGAGCGCACTGGTGCTGAGGCGGACGGGCTGACGGAACAAGCGCCAAGCGGCGCCGTTCCTCCCGTCCCAGTGGAGGATAATCCCGTGACCTACGATCCCAACACCACCCCACCCCGCGAGCCCCGAGAGCCGGTCTACACCGAGACGGTGATCGTCAGGCCGGAGTCCAATGCCGGCTGGTGGGTTGCCGGCGGTCTGGGGGCCGTGGTCCTGATCGCGGTCTTGTGGATCCTGGCGTCCGGTGGACGCGAGAACGATTCCGACGCTCTGCTGGCCGAGGCCCAGGCGGATGCGATTGCTGCGCAGGCCCAGGCCGACCAGGCTGTCCTGCAGAACCAGATCAACGGGGCCCGGCAGAGCGTGGACATCGCCCGCATGGACGCCGCCCGCGCCCAGGCTGAGGCGATGCGGGCCACCAGCGAGGCCAGGGCCGAGACTGCCCGTGCCGCTGCCCAGCCACCCGTGGTCATCACTGTACCCGCAGCACCGGCCGCTGTACCCGAATCGTCCGCGGGCGCGACCATCACGTCAACCTCGCCGCAGCCCTAGGACTCAACGACCCTCCCGGCTGCGTGTGGAGAGGGCCGGCCGGGCCTGAGCGGAGTCAGGCCGGGCCGCGGGAGGGATGCTTCGCGGTTGAGGCGGGCGGGTTAGAGGTCACCCGCACATTAAGGCGAATTCACGGGTGTCGTGTCCGGTCCCGACTATCGTTTCCGCGACTGGCGAGAGGCCAGTGAAACGGGGAGGGGTGACCGTGCGGGAGACTTCGAATCTTGCGGACCTGGATCGGCGACTGCGTCGGGTGACGCTGCAGTCGCGGGTCCAGATGGGCCTGCTGGCGGTCCTGATGGCGGTGGGTCTGGCGGCCTTCGTGACGGACGAGCCCCGATCCCTGCGCGTGTCGGAACTGGTGGTCGTCGATCCCGACGGTGTCGAGCGTGTCCGCATCGGTGGTGATCTGCCGGACGCCGTGGTCGACGGACGACGGCTGGTGCGGGGCGAGAAGGCGGCCGGAGTCATCCTGTATGACGGGGCCGGTCGGGAGCGCAGCGGCTATGCGACGTTCGAACCCTCGGGCAACGTCCTGTTGACGCTGGACAATCGCCAGAGCCAGCAGAACGCCCTGTTCGTGGCCGGACCGGACAATGCGGCCGCGCTGCGGCTGTGGCAGGGGCGGGACGCGATCGACCTGCGTACCGATGAGGCCGGGACCCGGATGACCCTCGTCGAGGACGGGCTGGTCCGGCACCAGACCCCGGTGACGCCGATTCCGCCGGAGGCCTGCGAGGCCTATCGGGGGGCTGTGCCGACCCTGGGCCGGGACGTGGCGCTGCGGGAATGCAACGGGCGCTTCACGGCGGAAAACTGCGATCGCTGCCTGACACCCTGAGGTCAGCCTGTGCCTGCCCCTCTTCATCGGGGGGCGGGAGATGCTATGGCGATCCCATGCGCCAGACCTTCGACGAAACCACCGATCCGTCCTTCGGGGCGAAACATCTTCCGCGCGTGCGGGCGGCCATGGCCCGTCAGGGACTGGATGGATTTCTGGTGCCGCACGAGGACGAGCACCAGAACGAGTATCTGCCGGCGGCCAACGACCGGCTGGCCTGGCTGACCGGGTTCACCGGATCGGCCGGGGCGGGCGTGGTGATGGCCGACAAGGCCGCCGTGTTCGCCGACGGGCGCTATACGGTTCAGGTCCGGGCGCAGGTCGACGCCGGACAGTTCGAGATTCTGGATCTCGTCGAGGGGGGCGTGCCGGCCTATCTGGAGCGTGCGCCGGCGGGGGTCGTCATCGGCTATGATCCGCGGCTGCACAGCCCCGACGCCCTGGCGACGCTGAACCGTGCGGCGGCGAAGGCGGGCGCAACCCTGAAGCCGGTCGAGCGCAATCCGGTGGATGAGGCCTGGGGTGCCGATCGGCCGGCCCAGCCGGCGGCTCCGGTCGTTCCGCACGAGGACCGCTATGCGGGTGAGAGCAGCGCCTTGAAGCGGGCGCGGATCGGTGCGGCGATCACGGCGGCGGGGGCGGATGCCTGCGTGCTGACGGCCCCGTCATCGATCGCCTGGCTGTTCAATGTCCGGGGCGGAGATGTGATCCGGTCACCCCTGCCGCTGGCCCAGGCGATCGTGGCGGCCAATGGGACGGCGATGCTGTTCCTCGACCCGGCCAAGGTGACCAATGAACTGCCGGGATGGTTGGGGGACGACGTCACCCTGATGTCTCCCAACGATCTGGGGCAGGGTCTGGAGGGGATGAAGGGCTTCCGCGTCCTGATCGATCCGGCCCAGTCCTCGGCCTGGTATTTCGACCGGCTGGCCCTGGTCGGGGCGAGCGTGGTGCGGGGCATGGACCCCTGCGCCCTGCCGCGCGCGGCCAAGAACCCGGTCGAGATCGAGGGTTCGCGTCAGGCCCATATCCGCGACGGGGCGGCGCTGGTGCGGTTCCTGCACTGGGTCGATACGGTGGCCCAGCTCGAACTGCCCGATGAGCGGGGTGTGGTCGAGGCGCTGGAGCGGTTCCGTGAAGAGACCGGCGCGCTGAAAGACCTGAGTTTCGACACCATCGCCGGGGTCGGGCCGAACGCCGCCCTGCCGCACTACAAGCCCGTGACGCGCACCATCCGGCGGATGGAAAAGGGATCGCTGCTGCTGGTCGACGGCGGCGGCCAGTATCTGGACGGCACCACGGACGTGACCCGGACGATGGCGATCGGGGAGCCCTCGTCTGATCAGCGGCGGATGTTCACCCTGGTGCTGAAGGGCCATATCGCCATGGCGACGGTGCGATTTCCGGCCGGGACCACGGGACATCAGCTGGATGCGCTGGCGCGACTGCCGATGTGGATGGCGGGACTGGACTATGACCACGGCACGGGCCACGGCGTCGGCAGCTATCTGGGGGTTCATGAGGGACCGCAGCGGATCGCCAAGGCGGTCAATTCCCAGCCGCTGCTGACCGGCATGATCCTGTCCAATGAACCCGGCTACTATCGCGAAGGCCACTGGGGCATCCGGATCGAGACCCTGCAGGTGGTTACCGCGCCGGAGCCGATCCCGGGCGGGGAGCGGCCGATGCACGGGTTCGAACAGCTGACCTTCGCGCCGCTGGACCGGCGGCTGATCGACGTCGACCTGCTGACACCGGCCGAGCGGGCGTATGTCGACGCCTATCATGCCGAGACGCTGGTGAAGGTGGGGCCGCTGCTGGACGGGGAGGTCCGGGGCTGGCTGGAGGGGCAGTGCGCCCCGCTTTGAGCGCTGGCGCGTGATATGGTAGAACCCGTTCTACCATGTTGAACATCAAGAACCCGGAGACTCACAGGCTGGCGAAGACGCTGGCGGAGCGGCGCGGCGACAGCCTGACCGGGGCAGTCACCTATGCTTTGCGCGAGCAGCTCGCGCGTGAGCCCGAGCCCGTGAAGAAGAAGGCGACGCTTGAGGAACTCCTCGCCCTGGCTGATGAAATCAGGAAGGCGGCGCCGCCCGAGTTCTTCGAAACAGAAGATCCTACGGCGGAGTTCTATGATCCTGAAACGGGCCTACCGGCTTGATCGTCGATACCTCGGCCCTTGTCGCTATCGTCCATTCGGAGCCGGAGGCGGAGCGCTTTCTGGCCATTCTGCTTCGCGAGCAGACGGTCCGGCTATCGGCCGTCAGCTATTTCGAGTTCGGAATGGTCGTCGATGGCTGGAGGGATGAAGCGACATCGCTGAAAGTCGACAGGCTATTGTCGGGGATCGAGGCCGAAATCGTCGCGGTGGATGGGGACACCGCCCGGATTGCGCGCGCCGCGTACAAGAGGTTCGGCAAGAAAAATCATCCCGCGAAGCTGAACTTCGGCGACTGTTTTCCCTACGCCCTGGCCAAACAGACCGGCGAACCGCTCCTTTTCAAGGGCGACGACTTTGCGCAGACGGACATCGTTTCGGCCATCTGATCTTGCGACGTGCGGGCCTGACCCCGATCTCCGTCGTCCAGCCCAATCGCAGGAGCACGCCCCATGAAAACCCGTCGTCTTGGACCGAACGGTCCCGAAGTTTCGGCCCTGGGGCTGGGTTGTATGGGGATGAGCGCCTTCTACGGGCCGGCGTCGGAGGAGGCGACCGCGACGGCGGTGCTGCACCGGGCGCTGGAACTGGGGGTGACCCTGTTCGACACGGCCGAGATGTACGGCCCCCACACCAATGAGGAACTGCTGGGCCGGGCCCTGGCCGGCAAGCGGGACAAGGTGTTTCTCGCGACCAAGTTCGGCATCGGCTACAATGCGGACCGGACAGCCCTGGCCGTCGACGGTTCGCCCGCCAATGTGCGCCGCGCCATCGAGGGCAGTCTGAAGCGGCTGAAGACCGACCATGTCGATCTGTACTATTTGCACCGCGTCGATCCGGACACGCCGATCGAGGAGACGGTGGGGGCGATGGCCGAGCTGGTCACCGAGGGCAAGGTGCGGTTCCTCGGTCTGTCCGAGGCGGCCCCGGCGACCTTGCGCAAGGCCCATGCGACCCATCCGATCACGGCGCTGCAGACCGAGTATTCCCTGTGGTCGCGCGAACCGGAGGAGGAACTGCTCGCGACCTGTGACGAACTGGGGATCGGCTTTGTGCCCTACAGTCCGCTGGGCCGGGGCTTCCTGTCGGGCGAGATCAGGTCGGTGGAGGATCTGGCGGCCGATGACTTCCGGCGCAGCAATCCGCGATTCATGGGCGAGAATTTCCAGAAGAATATCGATCTGGTGACGGCCGTGACGGCGATCGCGACCGAGAAGGGTGTGACGGCGGCGCAGCTGGCCCTGGCCTGGGTGCTGGTGCAGGGGGAGCATCTGGTGCCCATCCCGGGGACGCGGCGAATCCGGACGCTGGAGGAGAATGTCGCGGCGGCGGACCTCACTCTGACGCCCGAGGATCTGGCGCGGATCGAGGCCGTGTTCCCGAAGGATGCCGCAGTGGGCGAGCGCTATGCGGCGGCGGCCCGGAGCGCGTTGAACCGGTAACCTCGACCGGGCCCGACGGATTCGCATTCGACGTCCGTTTGAACTCGGGACGTCCGGGGGCATCGAGGAGGTCGAGGATGGCGGGCTGGCATTGGACCGGAAGGCCCCAACGGGTCTGTTCCGCTATCGCGCTCGCCCTGGGGCTGGCCGGCACGATCGCGCTGTCCGGCTGCGGGGGAGGGGGCGGCAGTGGATCAGGGACATCACCGCCGCCGGTGGTGACACCACCGACACCACCAACACCTCCTCCGCCCCCTCCGCCTCCACCACCCCCACCCGCTGCTCCGGATTTCTCGGCGGTGAAGGCGCGCATCGACCGGTTCGCGATTGCGGACGTGGCGATCGTCATCGGCGACCGGAACGGGCTGCTTTACCGCTATCAGCGCGGGGCCATGGCGACGGACCGTCCCGTCCTGATCGCCTCGGCCACCAAGCTTCTGCTCGGCACCACGGCGTGGTTGATGGTGGAGGACGGGCTGCTGGCCCCCACGACCCTTGCGAGCGCACAGATCGATTTCTGGAACCGGGACGCGTCCGATCCCCGCAGCCGGGTGACGCTGGAACAGCTGTTCTCCTTCACATCGGGCTTCAACGCCGCATCAGAGCAGGATGGCTGTATCGGCAGCCCGGCCTATTCGCTCCGGACCTGCGTGCGCGAGATTCACGACGGCGGGGTCGACACGCCTCCGGGACAGGCCTTCAGCTATGGCAGTGAGCATATGCAGATCGCGGCCCTGATGATGACCCAGGCTCGCGGACGAAGCATCGATGCGATCATGCGTGAACGTCTGCTGGATCCCCTGGGGGTCAGCGCCCAGACCCGTTTCAGCGCGGGCGCTGGTGACAATCCCATCTATGCCGGCGGCATGCGGTCGACGGGGGAGGACTACGGCCGGGTGCTCGCCGCGATCCTGAGAGGGGACCTGATGCGCGACCGGGCAGGCTTTCTGGCGGATCGGGTCGGGACGCGACCGATGGTGATCGTTCCCCCGGGCTTGAGCCGGAACCGGCTGGCCTGGCACTATGGCTGGGGCTTCTGGAAGGAATGCAACGGTCCGGCCTATACGGCCAGCTGCGACACCGCGCCTGTGATCTCGTCGGCCGGCGCGTTCGGTTTCACGCCCTGGATCGACTTCAACCGGGGCTACTGGGCGGTGATCGTGCTGGAGGAACCCCTGAACCGGGGCTATTCGCCGGGCGAGCTTTCGGTCGCGCTGGAGCAGGAGCTTCAGCCCCTGATCGCGACGGCTCTGGGTCGCTAGACCAGCAGGCGTTTGATGGTTTGAGGCCTTGTGGCCCCGAGAGCGTGGATCAAGCTCGGGCTCAAATCCGGTGCCTGTTTGCCGTTCACGGCCTCAGAGGAATCGCGAAGCGGTTCCGCTTCGGTCGATCAGGCTCGAGGGCCGGGTCAGCGGGTCAGGCGGCGATCAACGCCAGCCATTCGTCCTCGGTCAGCACCGTGACGCCGTGCTTCTGCGCCTCGGCCAGTTTGGATCCCGCGCCGGGCCCGGCGACGAGGTAGTCGGTCTTTTTCGACACAGAGCCGGAGACCTTGGCACCGAGGCTTTCGGCCCGGGCCTTGGCCTCGTCGCGGGTGAAGCGTTCCAAGGCCCCGGTGAAGACGACGGTCTTGCCGGCGACGGGGGTGTCGGCCTTGGGGCGTTCCGCGTCCACGATGGTGACCAGTTCGGCGATCAGGGCGGCGACGACCTCGCGGTTGTGCGGTTCGTGGAAGAAGTCGGCGATGGCGCGGGCGGCGACCGGGCCGACGCCCGCGATGCCCGCGATCTCGCCGAGGGTGGCTGAGGGGCCATCCTCGCGGGCGATCCGGGCCAGTTCGAGGATGCCGGGCCAGTCGCTGGCCAGAGGGGCCAGGGCGCGGCGGGCCGGGGCGGCGATGCCCGGGAAGGCGAGGGCCAGCTTCTGGTCGATGGGCGCGGCGGGCCAGGGATCGACCGGCGACAGGGTGGCTGCGGCCATGACGGACAGGGTCCGCGCAGAGACGCCGTGGCCCTCGGCCAGCCGGGTCCAATCCGGCGAAGGAATGCCGGAGGCGGCTTCGAGGGCCGCCGCATGGAAGCTGTTCCAGTCGCCGAAATGGCGGGCCAGCAGCAGGGAGGTCTGGTCGCCGATGTCGCGGATGCCCAGCGCGAAGACCAGCCGCTCCAGCGCGATGGTACGGCGGGCGTCGATGCCGGCGATCAGGTTGCGGACGCTGGTCTCGCCATAGCCGTCCTCGGCGCGCAGGGCCTCCAGCCGGGCCTCGTCGCGGGCGAGACGGAAGATGTCGGCCGGTTCGCGGATCCAGCCCCGCTCGTGGAAGCCGGCCAGCTGTTTCTCGCCCAGTCCCTCGATGTCGAAGGCGCGACGCGAGACGAAATGCTTCAGCCGCTCCACGATCTGGGCGTCGCAGACCAGACCGCCAGTGCAACGGCGGCGGACCTCGTCGCCCTCGCGCACGGCTTCCGAGCCGCAGACCGGACAGTGGGTCGGGAAGACGTAGGGGACCGCATCGGCCGGGCGCTTGTCCAGCACCACGGAGACGATCTGGGGGATGACGTCGCCGGCGCGTTGCAGCACGACGGTATCGCCGATGCGGACGTCCTTGCGGGCGATCTCGTCCTCATTGTGCAGGGTGGCGTTCCGGACCACGACCCCGCCGACGGTGACGGGGGCGAGGCGGGCCACGGGGGTCAGGGAGCCGGTCCGGCCGACCTGGATGTCGATGCCCTCCAGCACGGTGGTCGCCTGTTGTGCCGGGAACTTGTGGGCGATGGCCCAGCGCGGGCTGCGGGCGACG
>JAIEQA010000076.1 GCA_019748095.1 Caulobacteraceae bacterium
GCCCACTTCTGCTCCATGTGCGGCCCGAAATTCTGCTCGATGAAGATCAGCCAGGACATCCGCCGCGACGCGGCGGCCCAGAACGACGCGGGCGGCTCCCTGCTGGACACCGCCACGGCCGAGGCCGGGATGGCGGAGATGTCGGCGAAGTTCCGCGCGGGCGGCGGGGTGGTGGAGGTGAAGGTGTGAGGGGCTGGGCAGCGCGCTATTAGCACCCTAACCTCCCCGGAACATCCGGGAGCCAATGCTATGGAACTTAGAGACGCTCTCTCAGCAGCAAAACGTGGTGACGCGATCGCGATCGTGGGTGCCGGCCTGTCTGTTGGGGCAGTCAACAAAAACAAAGCCGATTTTGCGGTGGGCTCGCAACTGGCTGAACGTCTGTTGCAAGCCATCCAATCAAGCGAGTCCGCCGACTATTCTTTGGCGTCTGAGCTCTACAAACAAGAACACGAAGACGATCCGACAGCTCTCGCAACATTTCTAAACAACGAATTTACAGCAGAATCCGTAAATGACGAACACATTGCGTTCGCTTCGATCCCGTGGAAACGAATCTACACTACGAACTTCGATAACGTCATCGAAAAAGCGGGCCGGTCGGCTGGCAGAGACTACTTGTCAGTTGTCACCCGAAAGCCGCCAAAGGAATATGATCGATCCCGACCTTGGGCCGTCCATCTGCACGGATTTGTGGGTGACTTAGCGTCCGCAGATGCGACAGCACCGTTTGTACTTACTCGTTCAAGTTATCTTGACTTAGAGCTTCCAAAGACGGCTTGGCCGACGCTCCTACAAAGAGATATCGCGGCAGCCCGGGCGATATTTGTGATCGGCCAATCGCTCGGTGACCTGCACATCGCAAGATTATTACGCGAAGACTCCGCAGCCGCTCGCAAGACATTCATCGTCACTCGAGCCAATCCTGGCAAGGCTTTCACTTCTGCAGCGTCCAAGTTGGGCCATGTAGTAGACATAGGACTGTCAGGATTTCTGTCTGGCTATAAAGCTGCAGAAGACAACACCCCATCGGATCAGCAGTGGTACATTCTTAATTTTAGGAAATACGCACTTCCGGAGGCAGCCTCCCCACCCTCACAAGACGATGTATACAAACTCTTGACTGGTGGAAGATTCAACGATGCTGCATACCTCCACAGTGTGATCGACGGCTCACGACCTTACTCTGTTTTTAGAAGCGTTGCATTGAACGATTTAAAGGAATGGTCAGGCGCGCCTAGAAAGTTTCTCGCTTACTCAAAAATTGGCAATGGAAAAACTGTCTTTCTTTCACAGGTTTCTGTAGATTTGGTTCGAAGTGGATATTCTGTTTTCCATTGCACGGGAAGTGGTTCTGATTTTTATAAAGACATTGAGGAAATAAAAAATCTCTCGACACCAATCGCTTTTCTCTTCGACGGTCTGAGGGAGTTTGAAGGGCCGATAAAAGCTGCTGCCGATGCGTTGGAAGCTCGCGACGTTCTCATAGTCGCTACGCGACCAACAGCTTTCGCGAGCGACTTTTCCAACCTAAGGAATGTTCTTGGTGATGGATTCCGAAGAATCGACCTTGACACAATAAGCCGCGGAGAGGCCACCGAGACCGAGCGCCTTTTGGACTTCTATGGCCTGTGGGGAGTATCCGCAGGACCCAACAAAGGAGCGCGCTTAAATTTCATTCGAGAAGAATGCGATTCCGAAATCCGGTCAGTGGTTCTTCACGCATTCAAAGAAAGCACACTTGGCGAACGCATCGGCAAACCAATTGAAGCTCTCAGTGAGCATTCACCACGCGCTCACCAAACATTGTCAGCTCTGTTTATTTGCCGCCTCTCGGATGCGCCACTTGACTTTTGGGATGTCTGTCAAATCATGGACATGACAGCATCCGAGTTCAGTGCAGCAATTTCTAAGAAGAATGTTGACCAGTTATTAGGCGGGATAGAAAGCGATTCTGGCATTCGGTCATCGATTCTCTCCGAGCACGCGTTAGCTCGTGTCATTCCAGCCGAAATTTGCTTGGACGTACTAGATCATTTGATAACCCGGCTGGTTCAGTTTCGAAGTGCTGATTGGAGATATGAAGAGTCCATATCTCGGATATTAAGGTTCGCGATTATCACAAAGATTTTTGCTGGAAAGTCTAGACGCCCTTTCCTTATAAGACTTTACGAGAAGGTTCTAGAAATCGGTTACCTTCGCGAGGATCCTCAGTTCTGGTTGCAACTCGCAATGGCGCGCATGGAAGAAAATGAGTTTGAGCCAGCAAAACTGTGTTTAGATACAGCTTATCAGAGAGCAAAAAGTCGACCGAAGTACAGAACTTACATGCTTGACAATCAACAGATCAGGTGGTTGACCGGAAGCTGCGTAAGCGGACAGAACCATAACATTGATCACGCAGCAATAGAAACGTCCAGACTTCTTACAGAACGCCTCTCAGGTATGGGAGGAGAACTCGACGATTATTTGATTCGAGTCACGCATCCCATTGGTCATTTCTGGGACAAGTTCGCAACGAAGCTGTCGGATAGTGCCCGGGTGGCCCTGCAAGATGCCATGGTGGAAATGTTGGAAGCCATCGACGACCATCGGGCTAAATGGCAACTTAGTGACGACGAGCGGCGGATACGCGATATCCTGCAGCGACGAGTAAGAGCCTAGACCGTAAAGCGGCGGCCATCATTCCTCCGCCGCAAGCTGCCCTCCCGAGATCAGTCTCTTCCCCTCCACCAGCAGGGTGAGTGCGTCGCTGGTCCGGGGCGAGGCCAAACGCGCCTCCGCCCCTCTCACGGTGGGAGAGGGCTTGAGCGCCTGAGAGCGCAGCGATCAGTCTTGCGCGACCCGAAGGGCGGCGCGTAGCAGCCAAAGGGTGAGGGTCGGGTGGTTCCGTCGGCGTGAGCCGTCGCACGGACCGGGGCCCCACGTCCGGCAGCAGCCCCTCACCCTTTCGGCTGGCGGCGCGCTGCGCTTGCCGAGCCTCAAGCCCTCTCCCGATGGGAGAGGGAGCGAAGAAGGGAGAGGGATCAGAGAAGGCCCACCACACGCGCCTGCTCGCGGATCGCCTCGTCGATGCGCCACGGCTCAGCCAGCGCGACCGCGTTGGTGAACCGCACCACCGTCCATCCCAATGCCTCGATCTCGGTCTGGCGCAGATGATCGCGCAGGATGACGTCGTCGCGCTCGTGAACCCCGCCGTCGATCTCGATCACCAGCCGCAGCGTCACGCAGGC
Source organism: Caulobacteraceae bacterium (assembly GCA_019748095.1). Classification (GTDB taxonomy): domain Bacteria; phylum Pseudomonadota; class Alphaproteobacteria; order Caulobacterales; family Caulobacteraceae; genus Brevundimonas. The sequence continues at coordinate 3,234 of JAIEQA010000076.1, forward strand.
GAAGTCGACGGTGTACCGGCCGATATCGTGCTGGCGGCGCACCCTGAATCCCTCGACGGCACCGCCCCTCAGCCGCGCCCAGACGCGCTGCTCGGCCAGGCCGGCGGACTGGCGAAGATCGCGAGCGCGGGACATGGGGCAATTTCTAACGCCCTTCTCCCATTGGGAGAAGGTGGCCGCGTAGCGGACGGATGAGGGTCGGGTGGTTCCGTCGGCGTGAGCCGTCGCACCGGCCGGGGCCCGATGTCTGGCGAAAGCCCCTCACCCTTTCGCCTTGCCGATCGCTTCGCTCCCGGAGGCTCAAGCCCTCTCCCGCCGGGAGAGGGGTGTCGAAGAACGAAGCCCGGCGTCACCTGGCCTTCAGCGCGGCGGCCTTTTCGTGCGGCCGGCCCAGATCGTGCGGCTTCACCAGAAAGACACCCTGTGTGCCGAGCCGGCTGGCCTCGCGCACCTTCTCCCACGAGCCATAGGTCTCCAGAAGCCTGCGCCCCGTCTCGACCGACTGTTTCGTGTTCAGCGTCATGAGGTCATCCTGGCCGCGATCCCGACACAGGCCAGTCCCCCTCCATCCGGGGCGAACGGCGTGGACGCTAGGCCGGCCGGGCTTGCGGAACCGGGGGTGGGCCTGACGAGGGACGATTGGTGCAGGTGATCGTGGCCTGGCAAACCGCATTGACCATTCCGGACGCCATGGGCGGATCAACCCGGCACCGAACGTTGGAGGCGGTATAGCCGGATTCACGGTTCATCAGGCCGCAATGACCGATCGCACTGCGATCAAGGAACCGCATGGCCGATTCAACATTGCCGTTGATGTCTGTACCGGAGACCTCACGGGTCTGGACCGGTGCGAAAGCCAGCATGATCCCGACGACGACTGCGCCCTTGAGCATTGGAACCCCTCCCCGGGTCCAACTGCGCGACCCGGGATCGAGCGTCGCAGCAGGCCCTGCGGCCCGAAAGCGGACACAATGTCGCAGCGGGTCCCGACCGGATGCCCTCCTGCGCAAGACTCTCTCGCCTCCCCTGCCGACTGCCCCCTACGACCGATTCTGACGTATCCCCATGCTAGCCCTGTCCCGTCGCATGAACGGGAGGCACAGCGATGGCGGATGGATCACACCCGGCGAACCCGCGCAGCGCGCCGGCGGAGGTCTGGGAACGGGCGCGGGACGATTATCGCGGCGGCCTGGCGGCGCATGAGGTCTGCCGGCGTCACGGGGTCGGGCTGACCTCGCTGCGCAACCGGGCGGCGCGCGAGCGCTGGCGGCGCACGGACCTGCCGTGGATCCCGCCCAATGGGCTGGATCCCCGCGACGAGGGGGTGGAGCTGGAGGCGCGCATCGGCGGCGATCTGGACCAGGTCGGACTGGGCGAACTGTCGCTGGTCGCCTTCCGGCGGATGATGCGGGCGGTCCTGCGCGGCCACGCCGCCGAGGCCCTGCGCTGGCGCAAACTGGCGCAGGTGCTGGAGGCGGACCACGACCAGGTCGAGCGCGAGATCGCCCAGGAGGAACAGATCCGGCACATGTCCGGACTGGACGCCGGGCCGAGTCCCGAAGCCATCCAGGCGGAACTGAAGGCCGCCCGCGCCGTCCTGAAGCGCTGGCGCGAGGAGGACGCCGCGGACCGGGCGGATCACGGGCCGGCGGACGGGGTGGCTCCGGTGGACTGAGTGGACCCAGTGGACCCAGTGGACCCAGTGGACCCTGTTTTTGTGCATCACCGGTGCCCGGGTCGGGCCGCTCAACCCCCGCTGGCGATCTTTCTCAACGCCTCTTCAAACACCGCCGCCGGCTGGCCGCCGCTGATCAGGTATTTGCCTTCCACCACCACGGCGGGGACGGCACTGATGCCGCGCGCGCGCCACAGGGCCTCCTCGGCGCGCACCTCGGCGGCATACAGGTCGTCGGCCAGGACCTCGACCGCCCGGGCCCGGTCCAGACCGGCGTTGGCGGCCGCATCGGCCAGGACCTCGGGGTCGGTCAGGGACCGGCCGTCGGTGAAATGGATGCGGAACAGGGCCTCCTTCAGCGCCCGCTGTCCCCCGGCACCGGCCGTGGCGTGGGCCCAGGACAGCAGGCGGTGGGCGTCGAAGGTGTTCCAGATGCGGCTGTCGGGCCCCATCCGCATCTCGAACGCCCCGTTCCCGGTGTCTGGCCAGGCCTCGGCCGCGCGGGCGGTGATCATGGCCCGGTTGGCCGCCGACTGTTCGGGGGTGGAGCCGTATTTGCGGGCGATATGCTCGCCGATGTTCTCGCCTTCCGGGGCCATGTCGGGGTTCAGCTCGAACGGGCGGAAGGTGATGTCGGCGGTGATGCCGTCGGCCCGGACCGCTTCCAGCGCCGCCTCCAGCCCGCCCAGCCCCACCACGCACCAGGGGCAGACGACGTCGGAGACGAAATCGATGGTCAGGGGGCGGGCCAGAGACGGGGTCGGGGACTGGGTCATGAGGGGCCAGATGGGGGCGATTGTGGCCCGCGAAAAGCGCTGTGCGTTGAAAATCCCCCGTTAACCCGTCGGGCGCACCCTGTGGATCAAACCGGAGACGTGCCATGTCCAGTATCGTGACCGCCGGCTACCGCAGCCGTCGCGACCATTTCGAGCCCAGCGACACCGATCCCCATGAGCAGCGCCGCCTGCGCGGCCATCTGGAACAGATCGACTATGCCGCCTTTGTCTCGAACCGCGAGGTCATCCCCCAGATCATGGGTCTGGGGGCCAACCACACCGAGGCCGCAGCCTTCCAGCGTCTGGCCGTGGCGGCGGCGACCGCCCGGGCCCGCTGGATCGCCGAGGCCCTGAAGATGAGCGAGGCCGGTCAGCCCATGGGCACCGCCGAGGCCCAGAAACTGGCCGGTCTGCGCTCCACCTATGAGGAACTGTCCGAGGCCTATGAGGGTCTGCGCCGGATGGTCGAACGCGGCTACCTGCCCTACCGCAGCCCCGAGCGTTAGGGCGCGGGGCTGGATGCCGCCGGCGGCGGCGCATCCAGGTCCAGCGGCGCACTGCCCCCGCCCGGCAGGGTGGCCAGCCAGACGAACCCGGCCGTGATCACCACGGCGGCGACGGCGGCGACCACCAGGGCCCAGCGGTCCTTCGGCTTCACCGTCTGCACCGCCGCACTGACAGTGGCATAGAGGGTCGGGGTCACGACCACCGACGGCAGGCTGCGCGGCTCGGCCGAAGGGGCCTCTCCGGCCAGGGGCGGGACGGTCTCGACCCACTCCGCCGGCTCAATCTCGACAATCTGCTCCACCGGCCGGACCGGCTGTGGCTCAGGGGCAGGCTCGGGCTCGGGCTGAGGCTCCGGCTCCGGCTCCGGGGCAGCCATCTCCGGGACCACTGTCTCAGCCGGGGCCGCTTCCGGCGCAACCGGACGCGCCGTCGGGATCATCGACCCGGTCAGCACCCCGGCCCCCGGCCGACCCGTCGGCATCCCGGTCAGACGCGGCGCGGTCAGCGGCGCAGCCGGGGCCTCCGGCAGGGGGCCGACGCGGAACACCGTCTGCGGCGGGCGCGACCACTGGATACGGCCGCGCGTGAACGGCTCGGCCGGCGCACCTTCGGCTTCAGGGCGTGGCGGGGTCTCGGACATGCCGGGCGTCCTAGCGGTGAACCGCAGTCCGGTCCAGTTACGGAACGGTCAGCGAACCTCGACACCCTTCCAGAAGGCGATCCGGTCACGGATTTCCGCAGCCGCCGATTTCGGCTCGGCATAGAACCAGGCCGCGTCCCGGTTCTCCTTCCCGTCCACGACGATCGAGTGATACGAGGCCACGCCCTTCCACGGGCAGGTCGAGGTGGTGGTCGAGGCTTTCAGCACCGCCGCATCGACCGCCTCACGCGGGAAATAGTGGTTACCCTCGACCACCACAGTGTCGTCCGAGGTCGCGATGACCACCCCGTTCCAGGTCGCTGTCGTCATGGTGAAATCTCCCGTCAGTTCTTGAGGCGATAGCCGGTCCTGAACATCCAGCCGACGATGGTGAGGCAGACCAGGAAGAAGGCGGCCATGGCCGCGACGCTGACCCCCACGCCCACGTCGCTCATGCCGTAGAAGGCCCAGCGGAAACCGTCGATCAGATAGACCACCGGGTTGAACAGGGTCACTGTCCGCCACGCGGGCGGCAACATGTCGATGGAGTAGAAGGCCCCGCCCAGGAAGGTCAGGGGCGTCACCACCAGCATGGGGATGAACTGAAGCTGTTCGAAGCTGTTGGAGATCAGGCCGATGATGAAGCCGAACAGGCTGAAGGTCACCGAGATCAGCACAAGGAAGCCGATCATCGCCAGCGGGTGCTGGACCTCAAGCGGCACGAACAGGGCGGCGGTGCCCAGGGTCACAAGGCCGACGATCAGCGACTTGGAGGCGGCCGCCCCGACATAGGCGGTCACGGTCTCGAACGGCGACAGGGGTGCCGACAGGATCTCGTAGATGGTGCCGGTGAACTTCGGGAAATAGATGCCGAAACTGCCGTTGAAGATCGACTGGGTGAAGACCGACAGCATGACCAGGCCCGGCACGATGAAGGCACCGTAGGGCACGCCCCCGACCTCTTCCATGCGACCGCCGATGGCCGAGCCGAAGACGACGAAATACAGGGCCGTCGTGATGACCGGCGTCACCAGACTGCCGAAGATGGTCCGGCGGAAGCGCGCCATCTCGAACCGGTAGAGGGCCCAGACGCCCCAGCCGTTGACGGTCATGCGGCGGCTCCGACCGGGCTGTCCCGGTGCACCAGGCTGACGAAGATGTCCTCCAGCGAGCTCTGGCGGGTGTTCAGGTCCTTGAAGGCGATGCCGAGGTCCGACAGCCGCCGCAGCAACGACGGCACCCCCGTATGGTCGGCATGGGAATCGAACACATACTCCAGCTCATGGCCCTCGGCCCGCAGCGTCAGGTCCCAGTCCGCCAGTTCGCCCGGCAGGACAGCCAGCGGATCCTGCAGGTTCAGCGTCAGGGTCTTGCGCCCCAGCTTCTTCATCAGCTCGGTCTTGTCCTGCACCAGGATCAGCTCCCCCTTCAGGATCACCCCCACCCGGTCGGCCATCTCCTCGGCCTCCTCGATATAGTGGGTGGTCAGGATGATGGTGACGCCGCTGTCGCGCAGCCGCCGGACCAACGCCCACATGTCGCGCCGCAGTTCAACGTCGACGCCCGCCGTCGGCTCGTCGAGGAACAGGATGTCGGGTTGGTGGCTCAGGGCCTTGGCGATCATGACCCGGCGCTTCATCCCGCCGCTCAGGGTCATGAGTTTCGCGTCCTTCTTGTCCCACAGGCTGAGGTCCCTGAGCACCTGTTCGATGAAGGCCGGGTCGGGGGCCTTGCCGAACAGGCCCCGGCTGAAGGTGACGGTGGCGATCACCGTCTCGAAGGCGTCGGTGGTCAGTTCCTGGGGCACCAGACCGATCTTCATCCGCGCCTGACGATAGTCCGTGCGGATATCGTGGCCGTCGGCGATCACCGTCCCGGACGTCGGCGTGACAATGCCGCAGATGATCGAGATCAGCGTGGTCTTGCCCGCACCGTTGGGGCCCAGCAGGGCGAAGATCTCGCCCTTGCCAATCTGGAGATCCGTGGGCTTCAGCGCCTGCAGCCCCGAGCCGTAGGTTTTGGCAAGGCCCCTGATGTCGATGACCGACGGCATTCGGCGCAGCCCCTTCACCGGCCGCAGCGCCGTGACCGCAATATGGCGATGACCGGCCGAGGCTCAAGCCCGGGCGGGAGCCTTTCTCGACCAGGGGAGGTGGCAGGGGCTTCCGTCTCCGCAGCCTGGCCGGATCGCCTTTGGCGTCTGCGCGTTCGTTGAGCTACGATGAAGAAGACGCCCACCGTGCGATCTTGCGCTGCGGGGACCGGATCGCCGCGCGCATACGCCGCGTCCGCAGGCGGTGCCGTACCCGTATCTTCGAGCCTGTTGAACGCGACTGGAGCCTGCCCGTGATCCTCTCCCGACTGAACGCCGCCCTCGCCATGACCCTCGCTCTCGGGCTTTCGGCCTGCGCCACCGCGATCCC
>JAIEQA010000113.1 GCA_019748095.1 Caulobacteraceae bacterium
ATGCGGATCATCGCCGACATCTTCGCCTGGACGGCGCAGGAGACGCCGAAGTTCAACTCCATCTCGATCAGCGGCTATCACATGCAGGAGGCGGGAGCCTCGGCCGATCTGGAGCTGGCCTACACCCTGTCGGACGGGCTGGAATACATCCGGGCGGGCGTGGCGGCGGGCATGGACGTGGACCGGTTCGCGCCGCGCCTGAGCTTCTTCTGGGCCATCGGCATGGACTATTTCATGGAGGTGGCCAAGCTGCGCGCCGGTCGCCTGCTGTGGGCGGAAGCGGTGCACGCCGAGTTCGCGCCGAAGGATCCGCGCAGCCTGTCCTTGCGGGCGCACTGCCAGACCTCGGGCTGGTCGCTGGCGGCGCAGGACGTGTTCAACAATGTGCCGCGCACCATGGTCGAGGCCATGGCGGCGGCGGGCGGTCAGACCCAGTCCCTGCACACCAATTCGCTGGATGAGGCCCTGGCCCTGCCGACGGACTTTTCGGCCCGGATCGCGAGGAACACCCAACTGCTGCTGCAGCTGGAGACGGGCCTGACCAAGGTCATCGACCCGTGGGGCGGCAGCTTTTTCGTCGAGCGGCTGACGTACGAGCTGGCCGAACGCGCCCGTGCCCATATGGCCGAGGTGCGGGCGCTGGGCGGCATGGCGGCGGCGATCGAGGCGGGCGTGCCCAAGCTGCGGATCGAGGAGGCGGCGGCGCGAACGCAGGCGCGGATCGACACCGGCCAGCAGACCGTGGTGGGGGTGAACCGCTATCTGAATGACACGCCCGACGACATCCCGGTGATGAAGGTCGACAATGCGGCCGTGCTGTCGGCCCAGATCGACAAGCTGAAACGGCTGAGGGCCGAGCGGGACGAGGCGGCGGTGCAGGCGGCGCTGACGGCCCTGACCGAAGGGGCGAGGGGGTCGGAGAACCTGCTGGAGCTGTGCGTCCGCGCCGGTCGCGCCCATGCCACGGTGGGCGAGATGTCGGACGCGCTGGAGGCGGCCTTCGGTCGCCATGTGGCGACGGTGAAGACCGTGTCGGGCGTCTATGCCCGTGAGGCCGGGACCGATGCGCGGATCAGCCGGGCTCGGGACATGGTCGCCGCCTTCGTCGAGAACGACGGCGGGCCGCCCCGCATCCTGATCGCCAAACTGGGCCAGGACGGTCACGACCGGGGCCAGAAGGTGGTGGCGACGGCCTATGGCGACCTCGGCCTCGACGCCGTGGCCGGGCCGCTGTTCCAGACCCCGGCCGAGGCGGCGCGGGACGCGGTGGCCAATAACGTCCATGTCGTGGGGGCGTCGTCGTTGGCGGCCGGGCACCTGACGCTGGTGCCCGAGCTGAAGGCCGAGCTGGCCAGGCTGGGGCGGCCGGACATCATGATCACGGTCGGCGGCGTGATCCCGCCGGGCGATGTGCAGACCCTGATCGATCTGGGGGCGGCCGCCGTCTATCCGCCCGGCTCGGTCATCGCCGAGACGGCCATCGACCTGATCGAGAAGCTGAACCAGCGGCTGGGCTACGCCCAGAAGGCCTGACGGTCAGGGGCGCTGGCGCGACGGCAGGGCCTCGACTTCGGCCGGGGTCAGGACGCGGGTGATGCGCGCGAGACAGGGGCCCTGGGGCAGGGGGGCGTTGGCGACGGTGATCCGGGCGGTGTCGCCGACGCATAGCCGGTCGCTTCCCCCGCTTGCCGGAGTGACGCCAAGCGCCATGGCCGAGCCCAGCTCCCAGCAGCCGGCGGACGCGAGTTCGAACACCTCGCCGCCGAGGATGCGAAGACGGATCTGCTGAGCGTCGCCTTCGCGGAAATTGATGATCTGGCGGGCCTGAAAACACTGGCGCGGGGCCCGTTCCCCGGCGGCGGCCGTGACGTCTGAACCGCCTGTGCTGACCGGGGCGCAGGCCGAAAGGGTGACGGCGGCTGTGAGAAGGGCGACGAGACGGGACATGACGATCTCCGGACCAGGACCTGTGTTCAAGCGTCCTCCTTCGCCCCCGGTTGCACAAGGGGAGCAAGGGCGGATCTGGCAGCCGAGATCCTTGCGGCGATCTGACGGGCCAGGGGAGACGGCCGATCGAGAATCAGGGCGGCCAGATGCTCGGCCAGAAGGGGGGCGAGGCAGTGGCCGCGCGATCCGAGGCCGCCGAGGATGAACAGGCCGGGCCGATCCGGAATGGGCCCGGCAACCGGCAGGCGGTCGCGGGTGGTGGCGCGGATGGCGGCGCGGGACTGGAGCATGGCCGGGTCGAGGCGCGCGGCGAGGTTGGGGAGCCGGGCAGCGAGGGTCGCGCGGTTGCGGGCCGTGTCCTCGGGCCGCACCTCGGTGCCGGTCTGGTCCCGGTCATGGGTCGAGCCGAACAGCAGGCCGTCCGCCGTCGGCGCGACATAGCCACCCCAGGCAAGGGCGGGGGCAGTGACGCCGCTGACCCAGTCGGCCTGGCCACGCACTGGCGACAGGGCGACATCCGGCAACAGGGTCGCCGTCCCTGCTCCGGCACACAGGACCACGACCCCGGCCTCGGCGAGACAGGCCCCCTGTGCGTCGAGGACACGCCAGCCGCCGGGCGCGGCCTCGATCCGGTCGGCCCGGCCGGGCTGGATCACGACCTGCGCCAGCCAGTCGGCGAGGACCGTCGCCGGGGCGAGGGTGAAGGCCGGGGTCATGTCCAGACCCGGGCCGTCGACGGCTTCGCCGGCACGGGCGGAGGCCCCGGCGGGGTCGACTGGGCGGAGCGCATCGCCGGACCACAGGGGCTGGGCCGCGATGCGCTGGAAGCGGGCGGCGTCGCGCTCGGTGGCGGTCAGTTGAAAAACGCCCCGGGCCAGGATCGCGCCGGGAATGGCCCTGTAGAGAGTGTCGGCGCGTTCGAGGGCCTGGGCGAACAGGGCGGCGACGGCGGCGTCCCCCAGATCGAAACGGGGTGTGACGAGGGCGGCCGGGAAGCCGGACGCGCCCGCGCCCGGGCCCTCGGCCTCCATCAGCCGGGGCGACAGGCCGGCGGCGCCCAGGGCGCGGACGACGGAGGCTCCGGCGATGCCGGCCCCGATCACCAGTACGGAGGGACGGGGTGGCCGGGCGGGAGGCGGGCCGGGCAGGCGGGCTTCCAGCCGCTCGCGTTTGCGGCCGTGGCCGGGACGCTTGTCGACGACGAAGCCGCGCCCGGAAAGGCCCCGACGCACGGCTCCGGCGACGGTGAAGGTGGCGACCCGGGCATCCGGGGCGGAGCGGGCGGCGATCAGGTCCATGACCGGGTCGGACCACATGGCCGGGTTCAGGGCGGGGGAAAAGCCGTCGAGGAACCAGGCGTCGGCCGGTCCGCTCCAGTCTGACAGGACCTGTTCGACCTCGCCGACGGCCACATCGATCACGGCGTCCAGATCCGGCAGGTCGATGCGGTGAAACCCCGGCGTGGCCGGTGGCCATCCCGCCAGCAGCGCCGCGCTGAAGTCCGCCAGGTCCGGCCAGGCGGCGAGGGCACGCCGGGCATCGGTCACGGACAGGGGGTGGCCCTCGACGGTGAAGACCTGCAACCGGGCCCCGGGGGGGCGGGTGCGTCGCCACAGGTCCAGCAGGGCGATGATGTTCAGACCGGTGCCGAAGCCCAGTTCGGCGACGGTGAAGTGGTCCCGGCCGGCCCAGGCCTGGGGCAGGTCGCAGCCGTCGAGGAAGACGGTCCGGGTCTCGGCCAGACCGTCCTGGGCCGAGAAATAGACATCGCCGTAGCGAGCCGACCGGGGCTCTCCGGCCTCGGTCCAGATCAGTCGGGGGTCACGGTCATCCGGCGCAGTCATGGCGGCGGTCTATACCCACGACGGACCGGGGGGCAGATCGCGGGCACGAAAAAAGGGGCCGCCCGAAGGCGACCCCTTTCCGATGAACCGGCCGAAGCCAGTCCATTCTCGTAAGGACCGTAAGGTCTTACTGAGCGGCCGGAGCGGCGGTGTCAGCAGCCGGAGCCATCGCACCGTCAGCGGCCGGAGCGGCAGCAGCGGCGTCGGCGGCGACAGCGGCTTCACCAGCGGCGGCAGCAGCGTCGGTGGCAGCGGCGTCAGCCGTGGCAGCAGCGTCGGTGGCGGTGTCGGCGGCGACAGCGGCTTCACCGGCAGCGTCGGCAGCCTTGTCTTCAGCGGCGGGGGTGCAGGCGGCCAGGGCCAGAGCAGCGGCGGAGGCGGCGATCAGAGCAACGAAGCGCATAATGGGTATCCTTCAGAAGGGTTCACGCGAGGTCATGAATCCTCGCTGGCGGGAGATAACGGGATCGTGAGCGGATTCGCAAGCGAAATCCTCACGCGTTCGTGATCATCTGTGTTCGCAGTGTGCGGAACCCGATGGTGACCCTGAAGTCGAGCCGGACCGCGAGGGCGGCCCGGCCGCTCCAGTCGTCCTGCCGAGCGGCCTTGCCCGGAGCCATCGCGCCCTCGGTGGTTTGGTTTTCTCTTCAGCGGCCGGCGGACAGGCCGTGAGGGCCAGGGCCGCAAAGCCTGCAGAGGGTTACGGGCCATCGGACCCGCAAAGGCGGACCGGTTGACCCGCTGTTCCGGTCAGGCGTCCGCAGGGGCCGCAGCGAGGGCCTCTTCCATTTCGAGGAAGGAGGGCTGGGCCGCGCTCGGGATGTCGCCGCGACCCAGTTCGACGGAGATCTGGGCCGCATTGCCATGCAGGTGGGCGACCAGCACCGACTGGATGATCTTGTAGTAGGAACTGTCGCCGTTCACGACCTCGGTGAGGCGTGCAGCCAGGGGGCCGACGAGACCGTAGGCGAGGAACACGCCGAGGAAGGTGCCCACCAGGGCGCCGCCGATCATCCCGCCGAGCACTTCCGGGGGTTCGGTGATCGCCGACATCGTCTTGATCACCCCGAGCACCGCCGCGACGATGCCCAGCGCCGGCAGGGCGTCGGCCATGTTCTGCAGGGCGTGTGCAGGCCCAAGCGCCTCGTGGTGGTGCTTCTCGAGCTGTTTTTCCATGGCGTCCTCGATCTGGTGAGGATCCTCGAGGTTCATCGTCATCATCCGCAGGGTGTCGCAGATGAAGTCCGTGGCGAAGTGGTCCTTCAGCACCTTGGGGTATTTCTGGAAGATGGTGCTTTCGGCGGGCTTTTCGATGTGGCTTTCGAGGGCGATGACGCCCTTGGATTTCATCGTCTTGGTCAGCTGGAACAGCAGCGACAGCAGGTCGACATAATCCTTCTTCTTCCATTTGTTGCCGCCGAACATCAGTCCGAAACTGCCCAGCAGAGCTTTCAGCGTCGAGCCGGAGTTGGACATCACAAGAGCGGCCACAGCCGCGCCCCCGATCATCATCATCTCATAGGGAAGGGAGTGAAGAATGACCCCCATCTTCCCGCCGGCAATGGTGTAGCCGCCGAACACCATGCCGAACAGGAGGACGATGCCGATAATCTGGAGCATGGTGAGGCAGTCTGTCCTGAGCGCGCGAGAGCCCGAACATCGCCGTTATTGATTAAGGGGCTGTTGCGATCAGAGCCGGGTCGAGCCGTTCTGGATCGCCACAAAGGCCTCGGGGGACAGCTTCTGGTAACCCGCCTTTCCGCCCCGGACATACAATGGGCCATCGACCCTGCCCGGATCGAACCCTTCGGTCACCAGATCGATCTTGCGGTATTTGAAGGTGCCGGTCGTCTCGAGGGTCTTGGCGAGGCGAATGAAGACCGGCCGCGCGTAGAAGGGCAGTTGCTCGTCCGCATAGGCCGCGAACTCCTTTGCGGAGAACCGGCCGTCGACGACGAGGGTCACCATCCCGGCCTTGCCGTCGGTGCCCGGGACGGCAACGCCATAAGCGATGACCTCCCTGACGCCCGGGGCGCTCACCAGACGTTGTTCGACCTCGGCGGTCGAGACATTCTCGCCCTTCCAGCGATAGGTGTCGCCGATCCGGTCGATGAAGTAGAAATACCCTTCGGCGTCCTGGCGCATCAGGTCGCCGGTCCGGAACCAGCGGTCGCTGCGCTGGAACACGTCCTTGAGGATCTTTTTCTCGGACGCCGCCTTGTCCGCGTAGCCCGAAAAGTCGTGCCTGATGTTGTCGCTGATGATGCCGATAGCCTCGCCAATCTCACCGACCGGTGCTTCCTGACACAGCCCGTTGGCCAGCCGCACCGGCTCTTCGGTGTCGACGTCGAACCGCACCAGCCGGATGTTGATCTGGCTTCGCAGAAGTTTGGGCACCCGGCCAATCGAACCCGGTTTGCCGTCGAAATTGAACAGGGAGACGTTGCCCTCGGTCGAGCCGTAGAATTCGAGGATCTCGGGGATAGCGAACCGGCTCTGGAACTCGGACCAGACCTCCAGCCGCAGTCCATTCCCGAAGGCCAGCCGCAGCTGATGACCGCGCTCACCCTCCTGCTCGGGAGAGTTGACCAGATAGCGGCACAGCTCCCCGATATACACGAACAGCGTCGCCTGGGTGGCGTTCACGTCACGCCAGAAGGATGAGGCCGAGAATTTGCGCCGCAGGATGAGGCGGCCGCCGTTCAGCAGGGCCGGGCCCACGCCCACGAGGCCGCCGGTCGAGTGATAGAGCGGAAGAACGTTGAAGATGCGATCTTTCCGCGTGGAAGCCGTGGCCCCGGCGAAAGCCCGCATATAGGTCCGTGCCCGGGCGTGGTGGACGCGTGCGGCCTTGGGCATGCCGGTGGTGCCGGACGTGAAGATGAAGAGGGCCGTGTCGCGGTTGGTGATACCGCTGCGGAGGTTGCGCGCCAGCCGGACGGAGGATCCGCTGCGCACCGCATTGTCGAGGCCACGCCTTTCGGAAACCTCGTCGCTCTCTTTCAGGCCCAGAACCCAGAGGGCCATGGTCCGGGTGACGAAGGGTCTGGCCTCCTCGCACCGCCGCCAGGTCTCTTCATCGGCCACGACGACGGCGACGCCGGCAATGTTGAGGCAGTGGGCGAGCGCCTCGCCGGACAGGTTGGTGTTGATCAGGGCGGTGGCGATCCCGACCTTGGAGAAGCCGAGCCAGGCGGCGAGGTATTCCACCCGGTTGGTCATGACCAGGCCGATCACGTCCGACCGGCGCAGATTGCGACTGCGCGCCCAGTGGCCATAGCGGTTGGCCATGGCGTCGAGGTCACGATAGGTCAGCGAGCGATGCTCGTCCTCGACCGCGACATTGTCCGCGAACTGGTCGACCGCTTCCTCGAAATCGTCACAGACCAGAACGTCGCTATCAAGCGCGATCGGTTTGATCCGCTTGAGCAGACGACGCAGACCGGACGCGAACTTCAGGTCACGTCGGATATTGGCCGCCAGACCCATGGTCGCAGTCGCTCCGTATTCATGTGCAAGTAAAACCGGTGATGAACAAGCACTGTGCCCGGGTCAACCGGCGCCGGAATTCGGAACGCCGGTCTTTGGCGTTTCCGGCGAGCCGTGGCGCCGACGCCCCGGTCGCCCGGTCGCCCGGTCGCCCGTTCGGACGGAGAGCGCTCAGCGCGTCGACGAGACCCGCCAGATAACATTGCCGACATCATCGGCGACCAGCAAGGCCCCGGCGCTGTCGAGTTGAACCCCGACCGGTCGCCCCATAGCCTCGCCGCCTGCGGTGAGAAAGCCGGTGAGGAAGTCCTGCGGGGGCCCCGACGGCCTTCCGTCAGAGAAGGGCACGAAGATGACCTTGTAGCCGGACCGCGGCGTGCGGTTCCAGGAACCGTGCTGACCGACGAACGCACCCCTGGCATAGGCGGCCGGGAAGGCAGCGCCGTCGTAGAAGGTCAGCCCGAGGGATGCCGTGTGCGCGCCCAGCGCATAGTCGGGGGACAGGGCCGCCGCGACCCGCTCGGGGGCGGGCGGGCTGACGCGGGAATCAACGATCTGGCCGAAATAGCTCCAGGGCCAGCCATAGAAACCGCCGTCCCGCACCGAGGTCATATAGTCGGGCACGAGATCATTGCCGAGTTCATCACGCTCGTTGACCGCAACCCAGAGCGCCCCGCTGTCGGGCTGCCAGGCCATGCCGACCGGATTGCGCAGGCCGGACGCAAAAACGCGTGCCGTCCCCGTGGCGATGTCAATCTCGTGGATCGCGGCCCGGCCGACCTCCTCGTCCAGACCGTTCTCGCCGATGTTGGAATTGGAACCGACGCCAACATAGAGCCGTGTCCCGTCGGGGGAGGCCACGAGGCTCTTGGTCCAGTGGTGATTTCGCCCCGCCGGCAGGGCGGCGACCGGGGTTGCGGGCGCGGTGATCCGGGTCTGGCCTGTCACATAGGGAAAGGACACGACCGCATCGGCGTTGGCGACGAAAAGACGGTCTCCGACGAGGGCCATGCCGAACGGCGAGTTGAGGTTTTCGAGAAGGGCCGTCCGCGTCTCCGCCACGCCGTCGCCGTCCGCGTCCCGTAGCAAGGTGATCCGGTTCGCACTGGCGGCGGCCGCGCCCGCGCGCCTCATCACCAGACCCGTGAACCAGCCGCGGATGCCGCCGGATCGGCCCTCGGGCTTCGGCGGCGCATTGGTTTCGGCCACGAGAATGTCCCCGTTGGGCAGCCGATAGAGCCAGCGCGGATGGTCAAGGCCGGACGCAAAGGCCTGAACGGCGAAACCGGCGGGTGCGACAGGTTTGACGCCGTCTGGCCACCCCACCGCCCGGGCGATGTTGATTACAGGCAGCAGCCGACGGGTCGGCTCGACCAGCGCCGGGTCCGGCCCGTAGGTTTCCCCCTCGGGAGCGATCGGACCTGCCGCGCATCCGGCGAAGGTCAGGATGGCGAGCGAAGCGGCGAGGACGGTCAAGCGCATGGAGGCAGCTCCGGTCAGGACGCGGTTTCGGGGTATTCCAGGCGGCTGACATCATAGCCCAGCGCCCGGGCGCGCTCGACCAGCGCCGCCAGCGCGGTCGCTGACGGTGGGGTGCGGGTGTAGATCCACAGCTTTTCGAACCGGGGGTCGGCCGAGATGAACCAGCTGTAGTCGTCGGCGTGGTCGAGCACCCAGTACTCCCAGGTGACGAAGCCGGCGAAGTACGGGGCCCGGAGCTTGGCGTTGAAGCCGGGGTCAAGGATCACCCCGGCCGCTCCGACCGCCCGCTCACGACCGTCGATCCCGCCCTGTCGGCAGGTGTCGCGCAGATCCACGCGTGTCGGCGAGACGATCGTGTACTCAGTGGCGGCCGCCACGCAGCCGTCGGTGATCCGCATCGGCAGCCGTGCCACTTCCAGCCAGCGCCCTGAATAGAACCGTTCCAGATCGACCGGCCGGGTCGGCTGCGGGGCCCGCACCTGATCGGCCGGGATCGCGGTGGCGCAGGCCGAAAGCCCGAGAGCGAGGGTCACGGCGAGGGCGGCGTTCAGTCGGGAGAGGATCACGGGCAGGCTCCAGTCGCGTTCAACGGGCTCGAAGATACGGGTGCGGCACCGCCTGCGGACGCGGCGTATGCGCGCGG
>JAIEQA010000099.1 GCA_019748095.1 Caulobacteraceae bacterium
GTCCGGACCGTTGCGATCTCCCGCATCGGACTGGTCGCCATCAGTCGCCGCTCGATCGCCCGCTCCGTCTCCGGCGGCACGACATAGCCGCCCGAGGTCGGCGCGGAGGACAGCCCGGCCTTGATCTCCAGCCCGACCTCGCGCCCGGTCCGGACATAGCCGTCGAACGCGGCTTTGGCCTCCGGGGCCGAGGCGACCACCGTCGGCTCGCCACCGATCGCCGGCCGCCGCGCCTCACTCAGCGCCCGATCCAGCCGCACCTGCGCGCTGGCCACCGCCTGGTCGATACGCGCCACCTTCTCTTCCAGCAGCGTATCGGCCGACGCCTTCTTCTCGATCTCGCCCAGCCGGGCATCGTTCGCCCCTTTGAACGCCTCGAACGCCGCCATCATCTCGTGCAGGGCAGCGCGCGTCTCCGGCGTACCGGAGGCGGTCTTGGTCTCTTTCATGGTGTCTCCGCTTGAAAAGTCCGGCGGCTGACCCGACCGGAACCACGACCGGAACCGTCAGGTCCCGTTCGATTGACAGGATCGGCTCCCCCGTGGTCGGCTCGCGCCCACGGCTTGGGAGGGCCGCTCCCGATGTCGATGATCCGCACCACCCTGCTTGCGCCCGTGCTGGCCGCCAGCGCCCTGATCGCCTTGGCTGGCACCGCCTCCGCCGCCCAGCAGTGCGGTGCCCCGGTCCACAGCCGTTTCGGCGAGACCCGCGCCTATTTCCAGAACAGCCTCGGGGCCTGCCGCCCCGACGGCTACTGCTCGGTCGTGCTGGCGCTCGCCGACCCCACCGACCAGGCCGTCTATGCTGGCCAATTCCGTATCGCCCGCCCGACGCCGGGGGCCGACCACGTCGTGGAACTGGTCGCCGTGGTCCCCATGAATGCGGGCGATGGCCAGCCGATGTCCGTCGCCTTCGGCCGCCGCCCGATCGATCTGACCGGTAAGGCTGCGCTCCAGGCCAACAACGCCAACCTGTTCGAGATCACCGACACCGCCACGGTGGACGCCATCGTTTCAGGGGCCAGACGGGCCGCCACCATGCGCTGGACCTATCAGACGGAGACGGGCCCCTCGACCGCATGGTTCGCCCTCGGCGGCGTCACACGCGCCCTGAACTGGATCGACTGTATGGGCCGCCGCTAGACCACCCGGAACCGCGCCCCCGGCAGCATGGGGAACGTCACCAAGGACACCTCCCAGAGCTCTACACCGGACAGCACCCTCAGCCGCCCGTCCCGGCGCGCCTTGGCTGCCCGGAACCCGATCGACAGCCCGTCCAGCGCCCCGGCCCGGCTCAGCGCCCGGGCGTAGCGCGCCTCGGCTGACCAGTCGGCGATCCGGCCCCGGGCCAACAGCCCGCGATCATCCTCGATGATCTCGTCCCAGACCCCGACCACCGCCCGGCTCTCATGCTGGTGCAGCATGCGCACCCCGCCCGCGCCGGTCCGCTTCAGACTGTCGGCAAAGGCCCCGCGCGCCACCACATCCCCCGCCAGATCCGCCACGCCCCAAAGCGAGGCATAGCCCTGGATCAGAAGTGGCGAGTGGTCAGTGGCTCGTGGCGAGTGACCGGGGGCGCACTCGACACGATCGCCCGGCGTCCGACCTTTGGTCCCGCCTTCGACCATCGCACGATCCCACTCGCCACGAACCACTGACCACTCGCCACTCACTTCACCCCCTCCAGCTTGCGTTCGATCCGCTCGACCGCCGCCCGGGTCGCCACCCCCTGCTCCTCCAGCCGGGCCAGTCGCTCCGCCACCAGCGCCTGCTCTCCGACCCGGGCTTCCAGCGTCGCGATCCGCGCCGCCGCCCCGCCCGCCCAGATCAGCCCCCCGACGGTCTGCACCGCCAGGGCGACGCCCAGCGCCGCCGCCGTTTTGCCCAGAGTGTCCATCAGTCGCCCACCCCTGCCATCCGCCGCCGTTCCTCATCGGTCAGGAAGCTCGCCGCATTCAGCCGCGCCCACAGGGTGTCGCGCTCGGGCTGCAGGGCCGGCACGGCGTCCAGATCCGCCTCGATGCGGATATCGCCGAACCGCCCGCCCAGCCATCCGGTCAGGGCCCCGGCCGCCTTCCTCGCCAGCGGGATCACTGTCCCGCGCCAGAAGGCCGTATTGGCCTCACGATAGTTGGCATAGGTCGCATCACCCGGAATCCCCAGAAGCTGCGGCGGCACACCGAAGGCCAGGGCGATCTCCCGCGCCGCCGCATGTTTGCCGGCGATGAAGTCCATATCCGCCGGGCTCATCGACATCGGCTTCCAGTCCAGCCCGCCTTCCAGAACCAGCGGCCGCCCGGCATTGCTCGCGCCGGCATGGGTCTCGCCCAGCTCGGCCTTCAGCGCGGCGAACTGTGCCTCTGTCAGCCGCTCGCCGTCGCGGGCGTCGAACACCAGCGCCCCGCTGGGTCTCGCCGCATTGTCCAGCAGCGCCTTGTTCCAGGCCCCGGAGCTGTTGTGCACATCGATGGCGAAGGCCGCCGCCTCCAGCGGCGAGAATCCGTAGTGATCGTCGGTGGGGTGAAACAGCTTCAGATGCAGGACCGGCATCCAGCCGTCGGCCTGCCGGCCGATCCTCACGGACCGGCATCCCACAGCGTACTCATAGGCATCCGGCCAGCCGGCCCGACCCGGCACCACCTGCACCCGGTCCGGCCTCAGGCTCCACAGTTCGGTCGGCCGCTCGTCACCGACGGCCTCGACATAGGCATTGCCCGCCGTCTGGAGCGCGCCATACAGGCCCTCCAGCCATTCCACCTCCGACTGCTCGGTGTTGGGTGTGCACAGCAGCCGCGCCACCGGATGGTCATCGTCCCGGACGCCCGCGACGAAAACCTTCAGCGGGGCCGAGGCCGCTGCCTCGGCGATCATCCGCACGCAGCGATAGGCCACGGCATTCTTGCCGAAACCCTCCCGGGCCAGCGTGGCATAGTCCCGCGGCGTCCACTGCGGGCGGCCTGCCCCGGTCAGGGCGATCAAGGGCCCTGTGCGGCTGTGCTTCGCCTCAGGCGCAGCCCTTCCGGGCCTCCACGCAAACAGGGCCATGTCGTCTCCGGGATTCAGCTCGGGAAAGACGGCGGGAGCCTGATCAGCCGGCGGGCCCTGCCCTGCCGCCCCGATCCCTTTTTCCCGCCATGCCCAAACTATAGCGGACCAGCGTCACAAGGCGCGTTGGAGGCCCCTTAATTCGACGCCCGCATTGATCCTGTTGACGTTTTCGGCCTGTTCGTTGAACGCAAGGGCACCCCGGCGTGCAGACTTCAGATCAGGAAGGCTGCTGTTGGACAGGTCAGGGCGTGGTTTACCCGCGCGACGAGGGCGGCCGGTGCAAATGGCTTGGCCAGATAACCCAGGCAACCCAGTCCGATCGCCTTGCGGACGACCTCGGCGGCGCAGTTCGCGCTGACCATCAGGACACGGGGCATGTGGCACAGGTGAGCCATCGCCCCGAGGACATCCAGTCCGTTCATGCGCGGCATGTGCACGTCAAGCAGAACAAGGTCGAACCGGGTCCGCTCCATCAGCTCGAGGGCTTCCTTGCCGTCGGAGGCTGTGACCACCTTGAATCCGGCCTGGGTCAGGATGAGGTTGACCAACTCGCGAATAGTCTCATCGTCTTCGGCGATCAGTATGGCTTTTGTCATGCGGCAGAGGCGGTGTCCGAAATGGCCGCGGCGTTCAAGGCGCTCGCCATGGCGTTGATGAGGGCTTCTACCTTGATCGGCTTGCCGACGTGCCCGTCCATGCCCGCACGACGACAGGCCTCGATCTGTTCGGGCAGCACGCTGGCGGTCAGGGCCAGGATGGGCGTTGCGGCGGCCGGCCCTGGCAGGGCCCGGATCGCCCGGGTGGCGGCCAGGCCGTCCATGACGGGCATGTGGACGTCCATCAGGATCAGGTCATAGTCCCCTCGGGCTGCGGCCTTGAGAGCCTCGGCACCGTCGCAAACCGGGTCCGGTTGGATCCCGATGGCTGTCAATATCAGCAGCACCAACTCCCGATTGGCCGGTGTGTCATCGGCCAGAAGAACCTTCAGGTCCGGCGGCAGGGCGGTGTGGACACCTGAAATCGTCGAAGGCCCCTGTTCAGCGACGACAAGAGGAATCTCGAACCAGAAGCTCGAGCCCTCGCCCAGGCGGCTCTCGACCCCGATCTCACCGCCCATGACTTCGACCAGCCGCCGGGAGATGGCGAGACCCAGCCCGGTGCCGCCGTAGAGACGCGTGGTGGAGGCGTCGGCCTGGGCGAAGCGTTCGAACAGCGCCTCGATCCTCTCCGCAGCGATGCCGATCCCGCTGTCGGTCACCGTCACCCGCAACCGCGTGTTGACCCGTCGAACGCTAAGCACGATCTCGCCCGAGGCTGTAAATTTGACCGCATTGGAAAGAAGATTCAGCGTCACCTGTCGCAAGCGCGCCTCGTCGCCCACGATCGCTGCCGGCAGCCCATCGGGCGTTTCCACCCGCAGCGCCAGCCCCTTCGCCCCGCACTGCGCCTCCACGATCGCAGCCGCGCCGCGCGCCATGGCGGCAGGGTCGAATGCCCGTGAATCCAGACTGATGGCGTCCGCCTCCAGCTTGGAATAGTCCAGAATGTCGTTGATGACGCTCAGCAGGGCCTCGCTCGCGGTCGCGACCCGGTCGGCATAATGGCGCTCGGCGTCCGGCAGGGCGGCGCTGGCCTGCAGCAATCCGGCGAACCCGATGACACCGGTCAGCGGCGTCCTCAGTTCGTGGGACATGTTGGCGAGGAACTCCGACTTGGCCCGGGTCGCAGCCTCGGCGACGTCCCGGGCCGCGATCAGTTCGTCCTCGAGCGCCTTGGTGGCCGTCACGTCGCGTACGACGTCGTGAAACTCGACCACCCGCCCCGCATCGTCGCGGATCAGGGTCGTGCGCGCTTCGAACCACCGTGTCTCGCCACTGGCCAGATTTCCGCGATAGCGCAGACCGACCCGTCCTGTGGCCCCGCCGCTGCGAACCAGTTCGCGGAACGCCTCGGTCAGGCGCTGAACGTCCTCGGAATGGATCATGGCGGTCACCGGCTGCCCGATCAGTGCGGCCGGGGCCACGCCGGACACGGCCTCCACGCTCGGCGACACATAGCGGATCCGCCCGTCCACTCCATAGGTCAGGATGATATCGCTGGCATGGTCTGCCAGCAGGCGATAACGCGCCTCGCTCTCCTCGATCTTTTGCTGAGCACGCCTCTCGTCGGTTACATCCTGGAACACGCCGAACAGGGCCGTCGTCGCACCCGTCTCATCGCATTCGGGCCGGAACTGCGAGTTTACGATTCGTTGCTCGCCATCCTCGCGGATCAACCGCAACTGGAACCCGCCCGGTTTGCCGGTTCGGATCGCGTGGGCGATGCTGTCCTGTACGGCCTGCCGATCATCGGGGTGGTAGCAGCCGATGGCGTCGTCCAGCCCCGGGTCGAACGTCTCGCGGCTCTTGCCGTGAATCCGGTAAACCTGATCCGACCAGACCAGCTTGCCTGTCGCAATGTCCAGCCGCCAGCTTCCGCTCTCAGCCAGGGCCTCGGCCATCTCCAGCGTCTCGACCAGTTCGAACTGCACCCGTTCGGCGGTCTTGCGTGCGGTCACGTCGCGAATGTGATCGTGCAGTTCTAGCAAAGTCCGCCCGGTCTCGTCCCATACCGCGCGCGGCGAGGCTTCAAGCCAGACGATCGTACCGTCCGCCCGGATCGCCCGATACTCAAGGCGCGGCATCGGTGCCCCCGGCCCGGACCGGAGACAGGCGAGCAGCACCGCTTCCATAGACGCATGATCGCCGGTGTGAACAAATTCGGCGCATCGGCGCCCGAGCATCTGGTCGGGCCGATAGCCCAGGATCGCCTCAGCTGAAGGCGACACATACAAGAACGTCCCGTCCGGCTGGTAACGGGCGATGATGTCGGTCGCGGTCTCGCTCATCATGCGGAACAGCGCCTCGCTTTCCCTGAGGCGCTCCTCGGCCAGAATGCTCTCGGTGACGTCCCGGAATGCCCCGTAGAGGGCGATCGGCTTTCCGGCCTCGTCGCACTGGGTCCCCGCACGGGTGGTGACCCGCCGCTCGCCGCGCGTATCGCTGATCAGCCGCAGGTCCAGACTATATCCCTGTCCCGTGGCGATCGCGCGTTCGACGCAGGCCGCCAGCATTTCGCGGTCCTCCGGATGGTAGTCGGCCAGAACGTCCCCATAGCCGGGGTCGAATGTCGCCCGGTCACGGCCGTGGATGCGATAGACCTCGTCGGACCAGTCAACCTTGCCGGTGACAAGGTCGAAGCGCCAATGCCCCGTCCCCGCCAACTCTTCGGTCAGTTCCAGCAACGCCAGTTGTTCGGCCTGGGCACGAGCGGCCGTGAGCTGGTCGAACAGGTCACCGGCCAGCCCCGCGATATGGCGCAGCATGGTCATCTGCGCTGGCGTCGGCGGGTCTCTCGGGACGGTATCCATGGCTCCGATCGCACCGATCGGTCTGCCCGTGCCGTCACAGATGGTCGCACCCGCGAAGAACCGTATCCGGGGTCCTGCAACCACCATGGGGTGAGTGCACAGTTCCGGGTCTTCGAGGGAGTCTGGCACGACCAGGGTCGCATCGGGCCCCATGGCCACCAGCCTGGCACTTACGCTGATCTCGCGCGGCAGGGTCTTCTGTCCGACGCCGATCTCGGAGCGAAACACCGCCTGATTTTCCTCAAGCACGGACACCAGTCCGAAAGGGACATCCAGTGCCGCGCAGGCCAGCGCCGTCAGCCGATCGAACGGCGTCGTGAGGGTTTCAGAACCGGGGGTCGCGCTCATCGTGAAACCTCCGGCCGAACCACTGCCCTGACCTTGGGATAGAAGGTTCCAAAGTTGGGTTAACGCCGTTCGTTTCCGCGCTCCTCGTTCCACTCCATCGCCTCGTATCCGACAGCGTCCTCAGGTTTTTCGAGTTCCAGTTCATTGATCGTCTGGCCCCGTACCGACACACCGGCCGCATGGACGCTTTCCGGATTGCCGGACACCAGCGGATGCCAGTCCGCCAGACCGCGTCCCTCGTGAACCCGGCGATAGCCGCAGGACTTCGGCATCCACCCCAGCGCCTCGATGTTCCAGGGCGTCAGCTTGATACAGTCGGGAACGTGGTCCTTGCGATTGGCATAGTCGGTACAGGTGCAGGCCTGGCTGTCGAACAGCCTGCAATGCACCCTGGTGGGAAACACCTCGCCCGTGTCCTCGTCCTCGAAACGGATCAGGCAGCACAGCCCACAGCCGTCGCACAAACTCTCCCACTCCTCGCGGGTCATCTGCTCCAGCCGCTTGGTTTGCCAGAAAGGCTTGGTCACAGGGGTCGTACGCTCTACATCCACGCGTCCTCTTAGCCTCCCCGGCTTTCGAAAGCACCCATGGCGCCCCGTTCTTCTCCAAGACCTCCCCTCGTCGCCCTCAAGGACGTCCGTCTCCAGGACGGCACCCGTCCCCTGTTCGAAGGCGTTGACCTCGCCATCGAGCCGCGCACCCGTTCCTGCCTCGTCGGCCGCAACGGGGCCGGCAAGTCGACCCTGATGAAGATGGTCATGGGCCTGATCGAGCCGGATTCGGGCACCCGCTCGATCCAGGGGGCAGTCCGCTTCGCCTATGTGCCGCAGGAGCCGCTGATCGCCGGCGATACCCTGCTGGACTACGCCACCTCCAACGACGCCGAGAGCTGGACCGCCGAGGCCTGGCTCGAAACCTTCGGCATGGACCCGAACAAATCCACGAAAGGGCTGTCCGGCGGCGAGATCCGCCGCGCCGCCCTGGCCAAGGCCTTCGCCGAAGAGCCCGACCTGCTCCTGCTGGACGAGCCGACCAACCACATGGACATCCTGGCGATCGAGCTTCTCGAAAGCGAGATCATCAACGCCAAATGCGCCGCCCTGATCGTCTCCCACGATCGCGCCTTCCTGAACCGCGTGACCCAGTCCTGCCACTGGCTGGAAGGCCGCCGCGTCCGGACCCTGAACAAGGGGTTCAATGATTTCGACGAATGGGCCGCCAAACAGCTGGAAGAGGAGGCCATCGCCTTCCAGAAGCTGACCAAGACCATCGAGCGCGAGACCGCGACCTTCTACAGCTCGATCACCGCCCGCCGTAGTCGCAACGAAGGCCGCGCCCGCTCACTGGACGCCCTGCGCGCCGAACGGGCTGAACAGGCGAAGGATCGCCCGCGCGAGCTGAACCTCGGCGTCGATTCCGGCTCGACCTCGGGCAAGCTGGTGGCCGACCTGAAGGGCGTCACCAAATCCTTCGGCGACCGCATGGTCATCAAACCCTTCACCAGCCGCATCCTCCGCGGCGACCGGCTCGCCATCGTCGGCCCCAACGGTGCCGGCAAGACCACCCTGGTCAAGATCATGCTGGGCGAACTGGCTCCCACCGAGGGGACCGTCAAACTCGGGGCCAGCCTCGAGACCGTCTATCTGGACCAGTCCCGCGACGGGCTGAAGTCCGACACGACCCTGTGGGACGCCCTGACCCCCGGCGGCGGCGACTCCATCCTGGTGCGTGGCATCTCCAAACACGTCGCCGCCTACGCCAAGGACTTCCTGTTCCAGGAGGGCCAACTGCGCCAGCCGATCTCGACCTTGTCGGGCGGCGAGCGCAACCGCCTGCTGCTGGCCATCGCCCTGGCCAAGCCCGCCAACATGCTGGTGCTCGACGAACCGACCAACGACCTCGACATGGACACGCTCGACAAGCTGGAAGAGTTGCTGGAGGCCTATGACGGCACCCTGATCCTGGTCAGCCACGACCGCGACTTCGTCGACCGCCTTGCCACCTCCACCATCGGCATGAACGGCCGCGGCGACATCGTCGAGACCCCCGGCGGCTGGACCGACTTCATCCGCCAGAATCCGGGGTTCCTGAAACCGCAGGCCGCCGGTTCCGCCCCGGCTGCAAAGGCTCCCGAGCCCGCCCCGCAACCGGCTGCGCCCGTCGCCAGGCCCGGCAAACTCTCTTTCAAGGACCAGCACCGCCTGAAGGAACTGGACGCCCTGATCCACGCCCTGCCCGCCGACATCGCGGCCCACGAGGCCACGCTCGCCGACGTCAACTTCTACGCCCGCGACCCCTCAGGCTTCGCCAGCACCATGAAGGCACTCGACGGTGCGCGGGCCAAGCTGGAGGCGGCCGAAGAAGAATGGCTGGAGCTGGAAGCCAAGCGGGAGGCGTTGGCCGCGAGCTGACAGATTCTGTGGAAAACGCAAAACCCTGATCCGCAAACGCGAATCCGATCCGTCCACAGAAGTTAACAGGGTTGTCCACCAGGTCCCGCGGCATCTTGCACAGCGGCCCGGTTCGGGGCGCTTGCGGTCTAGCGGATTTGGAGAGAACGTCAACAGGCCGAGGGACACGGCGGCGCGGAAATCCGGTGAGAGCCGGAAATCAAGCGGGTCGGTCCGGCTCTCTGACCAAGGGCTCCCTGCCGCTTCGGCGGACACGGAAATCCCGGGCAGGGTCCAGGCTCCCCG